>DATEDX010000159.1:0-7372 GCA_035281425.1 Acidimicrobiia bacterium | reverse complement strand
GGTTTCGATCCGTCCCTGAGATATCTGCATCTCGAAACCGGCCGACTCCAAGGTGGAACGAGCGGCGTCGACCGTCATCCCCCGCACATCGGGCACTTCGACATTGGCCGGTCCCGAGGAAATGAACAGGGTGATGATGTCGCCGGCGGTGACCATGGTCCCCGCCTCCGGCTCGGTGCGGATGACGTTGCCGTCTTCCACCTCCTCCGAATTCTCCGAGCGGAGATTCCAGCGCAACCCCAGATCGGCCAGCTGGGCCAGAGCCTCGTTCTCGGGAACGTTCTCCAGGTTGGGCAGTTCGATCTGTTCAGGCCCCGAGGACAGCACCAGCGCCACCGGCTGACCGAGGGCGAGCTCCACACCCGCCACCGGGGTTTGTTCGATCACCTGTCCCACCGGTGCCTCGGGATGGGGGCGGTTGCTCACTACTCCCACGGTGAACCCGGCTTCTTCGATCAACCGGAGAGCATCGGCTTCGAGTTGACCCACCAGGTTGGGTACCCGTCCCACCTCGGCGCCCTCGGAGATATAAATGGTGACTCCACTACCCGCTTCCACCTCGGTGTTGGCGGGGGGGTCGGTGCGGATCACGGTTCCTTCCGCAAAGCTGTCGGAGGCTTCCTCGACGATGTCCTCCACCGTCAGCCCAACCTCGCGTAGTTCGGCCAGAGCGGCGGTTCGTTCCATCCCGGTGATGTCTGGAACCAGAACCAGCTCCGGGGTCGTGGTGCCGCCCCCCGCCAGGCGGAAAACCAGAAAGACCAAAAAGCCCAGCACCCCCAGCAGCCCGAAGGCAGTGAGGATGAAGGGGATCTGGCTCGGTCCCCGATCCTCCAGGGGAGGAATGGTCTGGGTAGAGGTGTTGGTGGCCACTGGCGCCGGCATCACCGCGGTGGCGGCGGCCGGATCCACTCCCGGTGACACCGGCACCACCGCCGACCCTGCCGGCACCGCCGCCGGGACCTGACCGGCTAGCACGGCCGACAGGTCGGAGCGGAGTTCATCGGCCGATTGGTAACGATGGCCGGGGTCTTTCTGCAGGGCGCGCATCACCACCGCATCGAGTTCGGGGGGCACGTCGGGGTTGAGCACCGAAGGGGGGTTGACGGCGGCGGAGACATGTTGATAGGCGACGGCGACCGGGCTGTCCCCGGAGAACGGCGGGCGGCCGGTGAGCATCTCGTAGAGGACCACACCCAGTGAATAGACGTCGGAGCGTTCGTCGGCGGCTGCTCCCTGGGCCTGCTCGGGGCTGAAATAGGTGGCGGTACCGATCACCGCGCCGGTGCGGGTCAACTCCTGGGAGTCATCCCAAGCCCGGGCGATCCCGAAGTCGGTCACCTTCACCGAGCCGTTGGAGGCGAGGAGGATGTTCCCCGGTTTGACATCCCGGTGGACCAGGCCGGCCCGGTGGGCGGCCGACAGCGCTGCCGCCACCTCCACCCCGATCTCCGCCGCCCGACGGGGGAGGAGCGCGCCTTCGCTGCGTAAGACGTCGCGCATGGAGCGGCCGTCGACCAGTTCCATAACGATGAAGTAGGTGTTGCCGGCCTGGCCCCAGTCGAAGATGCCGACGATGTTGGGATGGGCGAGGTTGGCGGCGGCTTGCGCCTCCCGCCGGAAGCGCTTGACGAAGGCCTCGTCGTTGGAGAACTGGGAGTGCAGCATCTTGACCGCGATCCGCCGCCCGAGCAGGGTGTCCTGCCCCATATACACGTCGGCCATACCCCCTCGGGCGAGGTGGGACGTGAGGTGATAACGGTCAGTCAGGGCGTAGGGAAATTCCATCCGGAGAGCTTCACTAGAGCGAGCCTGCGCAATTCTACGGATCCCAGCGGCAACAGCGACTTCACCTGGTGAGCCACTCGGCTAAGACCCGGGAGGCGATGGGTGCGGCCACTGCCCCCCCGGTGGCATTTTCGCCGACGTTGCCGCCGGCTTCCACCAGCACCGCCACGGCGATGGTGGGGTCTTCCACCGGAGCAAAACCGATAAACCAGGCGTGGGGCTGGCCCCCCGGACCCGAAGCAGTGCCGGTCTTGCCCGCCACCCGCACCCCTGATACCGCTGCCTGGCGTCCGGTGCCCGAGGTGACCACTCGCTCCATCAACTGGGTCAGCACCTCGGCAGTGGCGGCACTCATCGCCACTCCCCGCGGGGAGGGGTTGGCCACCTCTTCATCTTCTCCTTCGGCCGAGAAGACCCTCTCCACCAAGTAGGGAATCATCACTTCCCCCCCGTTAGCCACTCCCGCTGCCACCAGAGCCATCTGCAGGGGGGTAGCCCGGACGTCGCGTTCCCCGATCCCGCTTTGGCCCAAAGCGGCTTGGTCGTCGCTCAACTGGACGGTGGGGAACGCCGACTCGGCTGTCGTCCAGGGGAAAGGAACCTCATCGTTGAACCCGAAAGCGTTGGCCACCTGACCGATCTCCGCTGCCCCCACCTGGATGGCAAGGTTGGCGAAAGTCGTGTTGCAGGAGCGGACGAAGGCCTGGGTGAGGGTGACCTGGGTCCCGTCGTTGCACACCCCACCGTCGAAGTTGGCCACCGTCGCTTCCGAACCGGGGAGCTGGAACTCTTCCGGATCAGGAAATGTGGTTTCGGGGTTGGCGACTCCCTGCTCCAAGGCGGCCGCGGTGACAATGGTCTTGAAGGTGGACCCGGGCGGGTAGAGCTCCCGGCTGGCGCGATCGGCCAGGGGGCGGGTGGGATCGTCGACCAGTTGCTGCCATTCGGCGGCAGCGTCGACCCCCAGCAGCAAGCCCGGGTCGAAGGAGGGGAAGGTGACCAGGGCCAGCACCGCGCCCGTACGGGGGTCGAGGGCCACCACCGCCCCCGCCTGGCCGTCGAGACCCTCCAAGGCAGACTCCTGGAGTTGGGAGTCGATCGTCAGTTGCAGGTTGTGGGGACGGAGGTCCCGGCCCAGGATCACGGCAATTAGATCGGAGATGGTGAGGTCGCGCCGGGAGCGGAGATCGGGGGAGTAGGCACGCTCCAATCCGTATTCACCGAACAGCAGGCTGGAGTAGCCGACCACGTGGGCGTAGGTAGGGCCGGCTGGGTAGATCCGGCGGTAGGCGCCGGTGGTTTCGGGATCGGGTTCGCTTTGGGCGAGGATCTCACCGTCCGAGGAGATGATCACCCCCCGTTCTTTGCCGCTCTGGGCCAGGTTGTAGCGGGCGTTTCGGCTATCCAGCCGATAGGTGTCGGCCGCTACCACCTGCACCCAGCTCACGATCAGAGCAAGAATCCCGAAAACCACCATCACCCCGGTGGCAAGGCGGCGGGTGGGGCGGTTCATGTTTGCTCCTCGTGGGAGATGCGGGCCAGCAAACCCAGGAGGAGGAAGTTCCCCACCAGAGAAGACCCGCCATAGGAGACGAAGGGGAGGGTGATGCCGGTCAGCGGCACCATCCGCAGCACCCCGCCGAGGATGAGGATGGTTTGCAGCGCCAGCACCCAGGTGAGCCCGGCCGCGGTCAGCTTGCGGAAGCGGTCCCGGGAGCGGAGGGCGATGCCAAAACCCACCGCCACCAGCAAGGCGAAACAGGCGATGAGAGCGATGGAGCCGGCAAATCCGAGCTCCTCGGCCACCGCCGCAAAGATGAAGTCGGTCTCGGCGTTGGGTATCAGATCAGGACGTCCCAAACCCAGACCCGACCCCGAAAGACTCCCGGTTCCCATCCCGAACCAGGCCTGGGCGATCTGGTAACCGGAGCTCTCGTAATGGGCGAAGGGGTCGAGCCAGGCTTCCACCCGGCGGACCACATGGTCGAAGACCCGGTAGGCGGCCAAACCACCCCCCACCGCTAAAAGACCACCCACCGCCAGATAGGCGGGCCTACCGGTGGCGGCATAGAGCATGCCCACGAAAGATCCGAATAGGAGCAGCGACGCTCCCAGGTCTCGCTGACCGACCAGGACGACCAGGCTCACCGCCCACACCACGAACAACGGGAAGAGCTGGCGGGGCTCGGGGAGTTGGAAAGGTCCCAGGCGTCGAGGGCGATCGGCCAGGGTCGACTGGCGCTCGGCCAGGTAGCTGGCCAGGAACAGCACCACTACGAGCTTGGCGATCTCGCCGGGTTGAAATCGGAGTTGGGTGACGCCCAGATCGACCAGCACCCAGAGCCGGGAGCCATTGGCCTCGAGTCCTTTCACCGGCAAGGGTCCGCCGCTGGGCAGCAAAGGGAGGAGCAGTAGGGCCAGGGTGCCGGCCAGCAGGAGATAGCGGTAGCGCCGGATGCCGTCGAGGCCGGTCCCGGCGAGGACCCGAAGCAAGCCGACGGTTAAGGCGGCGGCGATCAGCAGCCACCATTGTTGGAGGGCGGCTCGCGCCGGGTCGAGACGGTGGATCTCTGCCACCCCCAGGGCGGTGAGCAGAGCCGCCGGAGGGAGGAGGAGGTTGGAGGCGGCGGGGGCCCAGCGGTGGATGGCCAGAAAGACCGTCCCGAAGGCCACCACCATTACCACTGCGGTTAGTCCCACCCGGGCGTCGATGGAGCCTCCGGTGGCGAGGTTGACCAGGGCGACTCCGAATCCGGCGAGGACGGCGGCCCCGGCGAGGAGGCCACCTTCCTGGGTCCGGGTCATGGGGCTACGTCCACCACCATCACGGTGATGTTGTCGTGGCCCCCGGCGCGGTTGGCCTGTTCGATCAAGTTCCAGGCCGCCTCTTCCGCGGTGGCGGAGGAGAGGGTGGAAGCGATCTCCTCGTCGCCGATCATATTGGTGAGCCCGTCGGAGCAGAGCAGTAGACGATCCCCCGGTGCCAGGCTGAGTTCGGACTCGTCCACGTCGAGTTCGAAGCTGATTCCCAACACCCGGGTCAGCATGCTCCGTTGGGGATGGGTAAGGGCGTCTTCCTGAGATAGGCGCCCGGCGGCAACATGTTCGGCCACCACCGTGTGATCGGAGGTCAACATCTGCATCTGGCCGTCTCGGAGGAGGTAGGCGCGGCTGTCACCGACATGGGCGAGATCACCCCGGCCGTCGGGGTTGAGTTGGATGAGGGTCATGGTGGTGCCCATCCCCGCCAACTGCGGGTCCTCCAGGGCCGCCGCCACCACCTGCTCATTGGCGGCTTGCACCCGTTCCGTCGGGGTTCCCTCACTGTTCATGGCAGTCTCCACCGCCAGCCGTGATGCCACCTCGCCTCCCACCGCTCCGCCCATCCCGTCGGCCACGATCAGGACCACCGGACCCTGGCTTCGCCCCGAGTTCTCGGGGGCGTAAGAGTCTTCGTTGTTGTTGCGGAGTCGCCCTCGATGAGTGGCCGCCGCCCACAGATAGTTCACCGCACCTCCATGACCGTCTTCCCCACCTGCAGGGCGTCACCCCGCTGCAACGTGGTGGGAGTGGTGATCCGCCGCCCGTTCACATAGGTTCCGTTGGTGCTGCCCAAGTCCGAGACCGACAGGGTGCCATCTTGAGCCACCAATCGAAGATGGAACTCGGAAGCGTAGGGGTCTTCCAACTTGACGTCGGCCTGATCGCTGCGTCCCATCACCGTCGCCCCGCTGATCGCAAAAGCCAGCCCCGCCTGGGTGTCGGATCGCACCACCACCACCCGATTCCCGGCCCGGCCCTTGCCGCCCTCGGCGCGCCCCAACCCGAGATGGCGGGAGATGGCTTTAACGACTTGCCATAAGAACAAGTAGACCAGGGCTAAGAAGATGAGGCGGAGGAGGGTGAGGATCAGCTCAGGCACGAGTGCGGGAGGGTGAAAATCGGAAGTCGAGCCCGGCCAGCGTCAAGACCGAACCCAGTTCGAGCTTAACGGGGGTCTTCTTGACGGGCCGCCCATCGACTGCGGTGCCGTTGGCGGATTCGAGGTCAACTACATAGGCCTGGCCGTCTTGACGGAACAACAACGCGTGATGGCGGCTCACCTGGGCGGCATCGACCACCAGGTCGCAGTCGCTGGCCCGGCCGATGATCGCCCGGTTGGGACCGATCCCGAGTTGGCGATCCCCCGCCAGCCAGCCCCAGGGAGTGAGCTGACCGGGAGCCACGCTTGCCTCGCAATGCATCCCGGTGTTGGGCAGGTCGGGGTCGAGCGCCACCACCACCTCCACCGGTCCTTCCAGCCGCCATCCCCGGTCGGCGGCTACCGCCGAGAACTCGACCGCCAGTTTCTCGGCCATGGCAGTGGTGAATGCGTCTTCGCCTCCGGCCAGGTTGGCGGGGTTGAGGGTGATGACGAAGCGATTGGCGGTGGCCGGACCGGCCGGAGTCTCGAACTGGGCCAGTTCTGCCTCCCGGGCGATACGGGCGGCGATCTCCGAGGGGTGGAGGCCACCCCGGAAGAGTCGCCCGGCGAGCCCGTCGAGCACCGCCTCCAGGCGCCGTTCCAGTTCCCTGGCTACCTTCATCAGCCCAAACGGTAGTTGGCTGAAGGATCTGTTCCCCGTGCCCGAGCCCCCTTCACCACTGGGTTAGCCACCTGCTGAGGGCTACTATCTCCGCTCCCGTTGGCTCCGGGCGAGTGGCGGAATTGGCAGACGCGCAGGATTCAGGTTCCTGTGTCCGCAAGGACGTGGGGGTTCAAGTCCCCCCTCGCCCACCCGGTGGCCGCGCGATCGGGAGTTCCCTGCCAAGGTATTAACCATCAATGCTCGATCGACCCCGCCCCCGGCGCCACCGCTACTTCTGGCCGATAGGCCTCACCTTGGTGGTGCTGGCCGGTCTGGGGCTGGCCCGGATCAACGAGCAGGCGGCCGCCGCCGTGACCTACCTAGAAGAGGTCCGGCAGAGCGCCCAAGGGCTGGTCACCCCGGCGGCTTCTTTGGTGAGCCTGGCCGGGCGGGTGGGCGAGGTAGATCGAGCGGAGTTCTTTACCGTGACCGAAGCAGCGGCCGAAGCGCTGATGGAGGCGGGGGAGGTAGTCGCCCAAACCCCGGAGAGCCCATTGCTGCGGGGCATCGCCTCTCTGTATCGAACTTCGGTGACCACCTGGTCCGGGGGCTTAGAGATGTTCACCAGCGGGGTGGTCGACCTGGCCGACGGCGCCACCCGTAGCAGCGATCGCCTCTCCATCGGGCTGCAACAGATGGCAGCGGGGGACGAGCTTTACGGCCGCCTTCTCGAGGAGATCGCCCGCGAGGACATCCCCGACCCCATCACCCCTTTCCCCGACCTCAGCTTCATGCCCGAGGGGGTGGGGGCCGGGTCCCTGGCCCGCCTCTACGCGGTGGCCGCCTCCGCCTCCAACAGCCTCCTCGCCCTCCGCGCCGATCTCGCCATCGCCTCGGTCATGTCCGACCCGGAGTGGGTGGCCAACACCGCCGGCGAACTGGTGATCCGAGAGACCGATCTCATCACCCTGGGAGTGGTGGTGGCCAACAACGGCAACGCCCCCGCTCCGGCCCAG
>DATEDX010000158.1:0-5538 GCA_035281425.1 Acidimicrobiia bacterium | reverse complement strand
TCATCCAAGTTCGTCGGCACAGGCGGCGTTGTCAGGGAGCTGCCTTACGTGACGGTACTGAAGGTGGAGTTGTCCCCCGCTCGGGCTTCGCCGGCTCTCCCCGCCTCGGGGAGAGGAGTCAACCGGCGAACTGCGGCCGCGGTTCCCGCCCTCAGGGCTCGGGCGGCCAACTCCCGATACCCGTGGAGACCTCGGACCCGGTCTTTGACCTCGGGGACCAATGGCGCCGACACCGACAGCTCCTCCACTCCCAGGCCGACCAGGATCGGCACCGCCTGGGAGTCGGCGGCCAGTTCTCCGCACACCGCCACTCTCACCCCCGCCGGTGCCGCCGCCTGCGAAACCAGATCGATCAGTCGCAGCACCGCCGGGTCGAGCCCGTCGGCCAGAGCCGCCACCGCCTCGTTGCCCCTTTCGGCCGCGAGGGTGTATTGGGTGAGGTCGTTGGTACCGATGGAAAAGAAGTCCACCAACGGCGCCAAGGCGTCAGCGTTGAGGGCGGCAGCCGGGATCTCCACCATGATCCCCACCTCCAGGGCCTCGGGAATCCCTCCCACCCGCTCGCCTGCCTCATCTAACAGCGACCGCGCCGCCTCCACCTCGGCCACCGTTGCCACCATCGGGAACATCACGCTCACCGGATGGAAGTGGGCGACCCGGCAGACCGCCTCCAACTGGTCCAACAACAACCCCGGCTGCCGTAGCCCCAAGCGGAGGCCCCGCAACCCCAGGTAGGGGTTGGCCTCGGCCGCCTGCGCCAGATACCCGAGGGGCTTGTCGCCGCCGACGTCAAGGGTGCGGATGGTGAGCCGGCTGCCACCCAAGACCGAAGCAATCTCTCCGTAGACCTTCTCTTGTTCGTCGACCGACGGCGCCTGGTTGCGGCCCATGAACAAGAACTCGGTCCGCAGCAGCCCCACCCCGTCGGCGCCCACTCGGGCGGCTAGCTCGGCGTCGGCCATCGACCCGACGTTGGCCTCCACCAGGATCTGCATGCCGTCGCCGGTAGTGACCGGGAGATGGGAGCGGGCCAGGGCCGCCTTCCGCTCCTGGTCCAGCTGCCGACGCCGCCGCTTGTACTCCTCCCGTACCTCCTCGGCCGGGTCGACCAGCACCACCCCGGCGGTCCCGTCCACCGCCACCACCGTCCCGGCCGGAACCTCCAACACCTGCCTTCCCGCCGCCACCACCGCCGGGATCCCCAGCGAGCGGGCGAGGATGGCGCTGTGGGAGGAAGGGCTGCCGTAGGCGGTTACGATCCCCACCACCTGCTCGGGGTCGAGCTTGGCGGTGTCGGCCGGAGTGAGGTCGTCGGCTACCAGCACTCCGGAGCCGGAGAAGGAACGGGCAGGAGCCCCGACGATGTGCCGCAGCACTTGTTCGCCTACCCCTTGCACATCGGCGGCGCGACCGTTGAGATAGGGATCGTCGATGGCCGACCATTGGGACGCCACCGCCTCGATTGCTTCGTTCCAGGCCCGGGGAGCGCTTCGCCCCGCCTCGATCGCCAGCCGGGTGGGTTCGATCACCTCCTCATCGTCGAGAAGCATGAGATGAGCGTCGAAGATGGCGGCTTCGTGTTCTCCCGCCTCGCGAGCGATCCGGGCCCGGGCCCGACCGATCTCCCCTCGCACCGCGGCCAGCGCCTCTCGCAGCCGGCGCCACTCCCGGGTAGGGTCGGTGCCGTTGGCTTCGGGAATGACGACCGAACCTCCCCCCAACTTCACCACCGGCCCGACCGCGATCCCCGGACTGGCCGGAAGAGGCCCCGCCCCCACCAGAGCCGCCGCTGCCGCCGGTGCTGACTCGGCTTCGTCGAAGTTGCGGGCGGCCAGGGCGAGCAGCGCTTCCACCGCCTCTTTGGCTTGACGCCCCGAAGCGGTGATCTCCAGCCGGTGTCCTCGCACCGCCCCCAGCGAGGCCACCCGGGAGAGGCTCCCGGCGGGGACCGGGCCCGCACCGGTGGAGAGGTTCCGCACCGAGAGCGAGGCATCGAAACGACGGGCTTCGCTTACCAGCCGTGCTGCCGGACGAGCGTGGAGCCCATGGACTAGGTCGATGTCGATCAAGGCGGTGACGTCGGATAGCGGCGGGAACTGTGGAGCGGGCTCGGTCGTGACCTGGCTCCCCAAATGGGACTGTTTCCCCAGTAGTCCCCCCATGGCGTCGGCCGCCACCTCGACGGCGCCAGCACCGGAAGCGGCCTGCACCACCGCCGCCACCAGCCCCTCCACCAGCGGCGCCGGAGTCAGCACCACCCTTTCCGCCAATCCCGGGTCGATGAGGTCGAGGGCCAGTTCGGTGCTCAACACCGCACTGCCCAGATCCATCAGCACCACCACCCCCTCGGGGGAGTCGAGGCTTTCGATGGCGGCCTTGACCGCCATGGCGTCGGTGCCGAGGGTGTCGGGATCGAGCCCGGCGGCGATGGCGATGGGGGGAGGCTGGCCATGCACCATCTCCAGGGCTAGGGCCACGGCAGCCTCGGCCAGCCGGCGGCTGTGCGAAACGACGACGATGCCAACCACGGCGATCCCCTAGCCCAGGGCGTCGGCCGCGACCCGGATGAGCAGGGCGGCCGAGGTGGCTCCCGGGTCCTGATGACCGATGCTCCGCTCCACCAGGTAGCTGGCCCTGCCTTTGCGGGCCAGCATGGGGATGGTGGCGTCACGTCCCTCTTCGGCGGCAGTCGCCGCCCCAGCCAGGGCTTCAGCTAAAGACGCGCCGTCGGCCAGCATCCGGTCCAACCCCTCCACCGCCGGCGCTAAGGCATCGAACATGGTCTTGTCCCCGGGCTCTGCCTTCCCCCGCGCCACCACCCCGTCGAGCCCGGAGCGGAAGGCCTTGGCGAGGTCGGCCGCCGACAGCGACTGACTCTCTCCGCAGGCCATCCCGAAGCGGAGGAAGAAGGTGCCGTAGAGCGGGCCGCTCGCCCCCCCGACGCTGCTCACCAGGGTCATCCCCACCGCTTTGAAAAGGGCGTCGACACTGGCCGGTGGTTCGGCACCGAGCTTTTCCACCACGGCCTTCATCCCCCGGTCCATGTTGATGCCGTGGTCGGCGTCACCGATGGCCGAGTCGAGACGGGTGAGGTGGTCTTTGTGCTCCTCGATGCTCTCGGCGAAGGAGGTCATCCAGGCCGAGAGCTGATCGAGGGTCACGGTGCCGGCGGTCATGGCTAGACACCCCACCGTAGAGCGGGTGTCTTGACCGGTGCATCCCACAGCGATACCAGCTCGTCGTCGAGCTTGAGCAGGGTGACCGAGCAGCCCGCCATCTCCAGGGAGGTGATGTAGGAGCCGACCAAGGAACGGGCGATCTGGATGCCGTGTTTGTCGAGCAGCTTGGCCACCTCGTGGTACATGAGGTAGAGCTCGAGGAGGGGAGTGCCTCCCATCCCGTTGACGAAGGCCAGCACCGAGTCGCCCGACTGGTAGGGGAGGTCGGCGACGATCGGCTCGACCAGCTTCTCGGCGATCTCGGCAGCCGAGGTCAGCTTCTCCCGGCGCCGGCCCGGCTCGCCGTGGATGCCGATCCCGATCTCGATCTCGTCGTCCGCCAGGGCGAAAGTGGGCTCGCCGGCGGCGGGAACGATGCAGGAGGTGAGGGCCATGCCCATGCTTCTTCCCGCCTCGTTGACCTGACGGGCGACCGCGGCCACGGCTGCCAGATCTCGGCCCTCTTCGGCCGCAGCGCCGGCGATCTTCTCCACCAGCACCGTCACCCCCACTCCCCTTCGGCCGGCAGTGTAGAGGCTGTCTTGCACCGCCACGTCGTCGTTGGTGACCACGGTGGCGACTTCGATCCCGCTTTCGGCGGCGGCCAGCTCGGCTCCCATCTCGAAGTTGAGGATGTCGCCGGTGTAGTTCTTAACGATGTGAAGGACCCCTTGCCCGCCATCGACCAGTTTGGTGGCGGCCAGCATTTGGTCGGGGGTGGGGGAGGTGAACACCTGCCCGGCGCAGGCGGCGTCGAGCATTCCCTGCCCGACGAAGCCGCCATGGAGGGGTTCGTGCCCCGACCCGCCTCCCGAGACCAGTCCCACCTTGCCGGCCACGGGGGCATCGGCCCGGTAGATCACCCGGTTGGGATGATCGACCTTGAGGTCGGGATGGGCCAGTTCCACTCCGAGGAGGGCTTCTGAGACTACGTCGTCCGGCTTGTTGATGAGCTTTTTCACGTTTCTTCTCCTCTCAGGCGGCGACCAGCTCGGCCTCGGCCTCGACCCGGGTGCGGGAGATGGCCCCGAACACCAGCCCAGCGGCGATTCCGGCGGCGATCTCGGCGATTAGATAGGTGGGGAGCTGGCTCCACTGCACGGTGCCGCCGGCGATCTGGGAGACCAGCATCGGCCCGATGGTACGAGCCGGGTTGATCGAGGCGCCGGTGGCGGGGGCGACGGGGATGATGGCGGCGAACACCACCAGCCCGATCGCCACCCCGGCGAACCCGGGGGCAGCCTTGCGGTGGATCACCCCGAAGATGGTGAACACCAGGATGAAGGTGCCGACGAACTCGGCGATGAAGCCCTGGGCGTGACCGACCCCGGATCCGAAGGCGGCCACCCCTAATCCGACATCGACCGCTTGCTGGCCGAGGACCCCGATGATGGCGGCGGCGCCGATGATGGCCCCGATCACCTGGGCGGTGAGGTACTTGGGGACGTCGGCCCAGGGGAACTTGCCGGTGGCGGCGAGGCCCAGGGTGACGGCCGGGTTGATGTGGTTGCCCGAGACGTGTCCCAGGGCATAGACGGTGGCAACGACGATGGTGCCAAAGGCCAGGGAGATGACGCCGAGGTCTGCCATCGTGAACGGCGAGTCGCCGTTGACAATCAAGGTGGCAGGCACCGACCCCACTCCGATGAAGACCAGAAAGGCAGTGCCGATTACCTCGGCAGTCAGCTTCTGGGTCATGGTGGGTTCATCCACGTTCTTCCTCCTCTCGAACAGTTCGTAGGGACAGTCGGGCCGATTCAGGTGGGCCCTTGGTGTGGGGTCTTCGTCTCTTTGCGTCACCTCCACCGCTAGACTGTCGAACATACTTCGATAATGTCGAAGGAGTTTGCAACGATACGCCCGATTTCTGGGTTGTGTCAAGAAGTTTTCAGAGAAATGTCGTACTCTGGCCGGGGAGGTAGGCGATCGTGATTCAGTCAGTCGATCGAGCCATTCGGATTCTGGGGGCCTTGCAGGGGGCCCGTCATCTCAGCTTGTCCGAAATCGCTGCCCGCTTGGACCTTCCCGCCTCCACGGTGCACGGTCTGGTCAAGACCCTGGTTTCTCACGGGATGGTGGAACAGGAACCGGACTCCGGCAGGTACCGGTTGGGTCCGGCGGTGCTGCGGTTGGGCAACGTCTACCTCGATACCTTGGAGCTGCGGGCCCGGACCATGACCTGGTCGGAAGCGCTGGCTCGCCGCACCGGCTGGGCGGTCCGCACCGGCGTGCTGATGGGAGAAGACGTCATCATCATCCAGCACGAACCCCGACCCGACGGCAGCCGCCAGATGCCCGAGGTGGGGATCGTGATCCCGGC
>DATEDX010000157.1:0-6853 GCA_035281425.1 Acidimicrobiia bacterium | reverse complement strand
AAGGGCGCCAAGATCAAGGCCAGTAGGAAAAGAAGTCCAACGACGGGTCTCCGCAGGTGTCTCACAATGTCCCTCCTGTTCAACTGGGGGAGGGCGTCGACCACGGCGACGCAACTCCCACTCCCTCGCCGCCACCATACTGACTCGAGGTTGCAAGATGGTTTCCGTTGAAGCGAGGCTTGGGCAATGAACCCGCCCTTAAGCTTCCCCGGCTGGATCCATGAGTACCGACGCCAACCCTTCCTGCCCTCGGTGTGGGGCAGAGACGCCACCCGGGGCTCGATTCTGCCCCTCCTGTGGCCACCCCCTCACCGACCGTCCCCTTCGTCTCGATGAGCGCAAGCTGGTCACGGTTCTGTTTGCCGACGTGACCGGTTCCACCGCCTTGGGTGAACGCCTCGATCCGGAGAGGTTGCAAGCCATCCTCGCCGACTACTTCGCCACTATGGAAGTGGCCATCGAGTCCTGGGGCGGTCGGGTCGAGAAGTTCGTAGGTGATGCCATCATGGCCGCCTTCGGGGTGCCGGTGGTGAGGGAGAACGACGCCGAGCGTGCCCTTCATGCCGCGCTCGAGATACTCGCCCGGCTTGAGCTCCTCAATGAGCGATTCCAGAAACTGCACGGCGTTCGCCTGAACCTTCGAGTGGGAGTCAACACTGGAGAGGTGATCGCCCCCACCTCCGAGCGAGTCGAGCAGCTGATAGTGGCCGGCGACGCTGTCAACGTGGCCGCCCGCCTGGAAGCGGCGGCTGAACCGGGCACGATCCTGGTCGGCGAGCGAACGGTGACTGCGGTCCGGGGCGGTTTCCTCTTCGGAGAGGACCAGGCACTTGCGCTAAAAGGGAAGAGCGAACCAGTTAAGGCTCGCCAGCTGCTCGGATTCCGGCCGGGCTACGAACGGGAGAACCCTGACCTCCGCGCTCGGTTGGTAGGTCGGGAGCGTGAACTGGCTGTTCTGGGCGCGTTGTTGAGCGAGATCGAAACCCGGGCGGAGCCGCGAATGGCCATCATCTACGGCCCCGCCGGTATCGGCAAGACTCGCCTCACCAGGGAACTGGTGGCGATGGCCTCCGGAGGGGCAGAGCCGCCGACCGTGGTGCGCGGGCGGTGCCTGGCAGTAGGAAACGGAGTCACCTACTGGGCTCTCTCCGAGATCCTGCGCGAGCACTGCCAGATCGGCCTGGGAGATAACGCCTCGGAGGCTCACCGGAAGCTCACCAGGTGTGTGGGCAAGGTCACTGCTGGGTTGGGACTCTCTGCAGCCGAAATCGAAGAAACGGTGGCAGCGCTGGCCACCACCGCTGGCATCGGTTCTGGCGAACCTGGCCTACGGGGATTGGAGCCCAAGGCGGTGGCAGAAGCCCTAGGCCGAGCATGGCCGCGTTTCCTCACTGGCGTGGCGATGGAGCGGCCCACCGTGGCCGTCATCGAGGACCTCCATTGGGCGGGAGATCAGCTGGTCGAACTATTGCAGCGAATCCTCACCCGATCGCAGGGTCCGCTGCTCGTGCTCGCCACTGCCCGCCCCGAATTCTCGCAACGTGCCGCCCGACTCACTGTCGCTCGGGAGGGAGTAACCACTATCGAGCTGGCCCCACTCACCAAAGAAGAGAGCGGGCAGCTAATCACTGAACTCCTACCCAGCTCCGACCTTCCCGCCGAGTTCAGCGCGGCCATCCTCGACAAAGCCGAAGGCAATCCTTTCTTCCTGGAAGAGATCGTGGCCCGCCTCATGGAGGAGGGAGTGCTGGCTAGGGAGGAATCCGGCTTTCGAGTCATCGGTGACCCCACCCGGATCCGGCTACCCGACAGCATCCAGACCGTGTTAGCTGCCCGAATCGACGCTCTCACTCCGGAGGAGAAGCTGGTTCTCCAAGAGGCGGCGGTGGTAGGCAGGGTCTTCTGGCCTCCGCCCCTGCGACGGCGGCTTCCCGATGCCGACGTGGAGGCGGCACTGCTCGGCTTGGAGGGCAGGGGATTGGTCTCGGTTAGGTCACAGAGCACCATCCCCGGCGAGACTGAATACAAGTTTCGTCACGCGTTGGTCCGGGACGTCGCCTACGCCGGATTGCCCCGCTCCCGCCGTGCCCTGGCCCATGCCGGCGTGGCGGCATGGACCGAAGAAGTTGCCGCCGACCGGAGGGACGAATTCGGTGAGGTAGTGGCCCACCACTACTGGACGGCAGTGACGGGAGCAGAAGCCGATTTGGCCTGGGCCGACAACCCAGACCAGCAGGAGAAGCTCCGGATCAAGGCCTTCACCACACTGGTCGAGGCAGGAACAGCAGCCCGGCGCCGCTATGCACTCAGCCGGGCGGTCGAGCTTCACCAACATGCTTTGGACTTAGCGCGAGAACCGAGCGAGCAGGTCGAAGCATTACAGGCCCTGGGTGACGATCACGCCGCTGCCTACCACGGAGACGAGACGGTGTCCTACTACCAGGCGGCGCTCGATTTAGCTCGCCGCGAACCAGGCCTGGCCGACCGGCGGGCACCGCTCACGGTCCGGCTGGTTCGAGAATCGGTCATGAAGTCGGGGACCTTCCATGAGTGGAAGCGCCCGGAGGAAGTGGAGTCATGGATCGAAGAGGGCCTGGCCTCGGAGCCCGATCCTTTCACCCGCGCCTGGCTTCACGCTTTCAAGGGCGGGGCATCACATCTTTGGACCGAATACGACGAGGGTGACCCGGTGCCGATTGATCAGCGGATTGCCCTAGCCAAGGAGGGGTACGAATGGGCCCGTCACCACGGCAGTGCGGGTCAGCAGGTCTACGCCAGTGAGGTTTTGATGCAGCTCTACGAAGCCGACCGACGGTACGAGCTTTGCCTGCAGCTCGCCCGCGACCGGCTCGCCCTAGCCGACGGGATATCGGCTCCTTCGACCCTCTTATCTCTGCTATTCGAGTCGGCCAATGCGATTGGCGAGATCGGGGGCGAATGGTCCGAGTGCGAATCGCTCGCTCGCCGAGCCTTGGAGATAGGCGTGACTCTCAGCCCGCACGAGTACCTCCACGCCACTGGCTGTCTCCTCACCGCGCTTTACAACTTGGGCCGCTGGGAGGAAGCGGAAAAGGTCGTATCTGATCATCTCGCTGCCTTTGCAGAGGAGTCGAACGTGAGTTGCCTCATGGTCAGAACCGGTCCCGCCCTCGGCGCACTTATGGCGGCACAGCAAGGCGATGCAGAGCGCGCATACCAACTGCTTGATCTGATCCCTCAGTTGTCGCGCCGCTCCGGTTTCATCGACGGCTGCCGGGCCTTGACCCGAGTGGTGCTGGGAGAAGTGGACCTCGGTATCGCGCAAGCCGAAGACTTGTTGGGCCGCTCACTCCTTCGTCACCGTCGTTTCGCCCACGTCGCCCGCCTGGAGGGGAGGCGAGCAAAGAGTGACTGGGTTGGGCTCAGACAAGACTTGGAATCGGTGGGACCCGATCTGGCGGGGTCGGTGGGGCTACGGGTTGCGGTGCAAAAGCTTGCCGGCCAGGTGGAAGCCGCCGCCGGCAATGCCGCCATAGCCCGCCAACAGCTGGAGGATGCCCTTGATCTAGCTCGCCGCCATCAAATGAGCTACGAAGCCAAGTTGGTTGAAGACCTGCTCACTGCCGTTAGCTGACGGGGGATCAGATAGACAGGCGGTCGACGGGGTCGCGGTATTCGGTGCGGCCGTCGACGTGAAGGGCGAAGCGGCCGGCGTGACGGTCGTGGACCGGGTCGGGACGGTCCCAGGGCCAGCCCCCGAAGCCGGTGGCGCGATAGTCGGCCAGCGCCTGGGCGATTTCCTCTGGAGAGTTCATGACGAACGGACCCATCTGGAAGACCGGTGCTCCGATCGGACGCCCTTGCAGCAGGAGGAACTCGGCGGGACCGCCATGGTTGGTGAGCGGGGCGGCGACCTCAGGGTGTAACCGCACCCCGGTGTTGACGGTTATCCGAGTCGACCCGACCGAGACTTCGGCGCCGTCGAAGAAGTGCAGCATTCGATTCACCCCAGGTGGTGCGGGAGGCAGGAGCCAACCAGCTTCGGGGGCGAGACGGATCAGCCAGATAGCGAGGTCGGATCCAGGTTGAGAAGCCCAGGAGTCGGGAGGCGGCGCCGGGACAACGAAATCTTCGAAACGGCCGGCGATGAGGTCGACGGTGACCAATCCGCCTTCTGCCACCACGGTGGGGATCTCCTCCGACCACAACATCCTGAAGTAGGCGGGGACCATCTTGGAAGCCGGGGGGAGGTTGAGCCAGATCTGAAACAGTTCCAGTTCGTTGGGGCCGCTGTCGTCGGTGAGGGGAAACATCTCGGCGTGCTGGATACCGGCTCCGGCGGTGAGCCATTGGGTATCACCTTGTCCGTAGCGAGCGGTGGCGCCCAAAGAGTCGGAATGGTCGACGTAGCCGCGACGCACCACAGTGACCGTCTCGAAGCCGCGGTGGGGATGTTGAGGGAAGCCGGGCACGATGCTTCCGTGGTACATGCTCCACCCATCGAGATAGGAGAAGTCGGCTCCTAGACGCCTTCCGCCTAGGGAGGCGGCCGGACCCTGCTGCTCGTTGCCGGGGGGATAGTGGTCGTGATGGTGGACCGTGAAGATGAACGGGTCGAGCCCGACCCAGGGCATGGACAGCTCGGTAAGTTCAAGGATGGGGTCGGTCATGGGAACCAATAACGCTAGTTCCCATCCGTTCTTGTGACGGTTGAGCACGAATATCGTGCGCAACCGTCACCAGAAGGCAAGAAGGACGGCTAAGGCGGCTCAATGCCAGTCGACCGAGACCACCGTGACCGGTTCGGCGATCCCCTTGAGCAACGCCGGTCGGGGCTCGGACAGCGAATAGGGGAGGGGCCCGGCGGCGGCGAGGAGGTCGGCGGAGACCAGGACCTCCTCTCGGTCGGCCAAGGCACCGATGCGGGCGGCGGCGTGTACCCCTTGACCCGAGTAGTCGCCGGCTTCCCGGGTTGCTTCGGCTAGGTGGAGGCCGATACGGACCCAAGGGGAGAAGCCGTGCTCGGAGCGGTGCTGGCGGAGAGTGCGCTGGACCTGCACTGCCCCATCGATGGCGGCACGGGGATCGTCGAAGGCGACAAAGAAGCCGTCCCCGGTATGACGAACCTCCTCCCCTCCATGGGCGGCGATCGCCTCCCGCAGGGTGCGGTCGTGCCAGCGCAGCAGGTTCTCCCAGGCGGCGTCGCCGATGAGACCGATGAGGTCGGTCGAGGTGACGATGTCGGTGAACATGAACACCTTGGTGACTCGTTCTCGCCGGCCTTCAATCTGATCCCCCACCTTCTCCCCGGCGAATTCCCGCAACCGCCGCAGGCTGTGGGCGGCGCCCAGCTGCTGGAAGGTTGAGGCGGCGGCTCGAAACTCGAGGCCGGCCGCCACCTCGTTACCCAACGCCTGGCGGACCCGACCGAGGATGACCCGGGTTTGGGCGGCTTCGAAGGGCAGACCGATCACCTGCCACGACCGCCACGCCCGCTCGAGCAGCGGGGCGGCGCCTTGGTTGTCGCCTTGCAGGTGGAGAAGCGAGCCCCGGCAGGTCAGCGCCGCCGCCTGCCAGGTGGGGCTCTCGAACTCGTCGGCCAACCGTTCCAACTCATCGACGGCACCGGCGGCGGTGTCGAGGTCGCCGGCGGCAAGAGCGATCTCTACCTGGGCGGGAAGGAGCAAGCCTCGGGAGAGGACGTCGGGGGCCCGACCTGCTCGGGCCGAGCTCTCGACGCCGTGGAGAGCCTCGGCGATCGACTTGGCCGCGGCGGTGGTCTGATCCTGATCCAGGAGGAGGAGCGACAGACCCGGCTGGGCGTTGTGCCCGAACTCATAGGCCCTCAGAAAAGCTCTCTCGGCGCTGGCGAAGTCGCCCATCCTCCTCCGTACTTCGCCTATCTCGTATTGGGCGAAGCCGATGCCGTCCATGATGTGAAAGCGCTCCAGTTCTTGAGCAGCATGGCGAGCCTCCTGCTCGGCCTCCGACCACGATCCCTGTAGGCGCTTGAGCTCGGCCCGGTGCACCTGGCAGATCCCCGGGTAACCGCCAGCTCCATGGTTGTGCATCCAGCGTTCGGCTCGGTCGGTCCATTCACCGGCCCGGCGGAAGTCACCCAGGTTGCGGCAGGCGGCGATGGTCAAGCAGTAGACGTCGCAAGCGGCTCTGAGGTCGGCGTTTCCAGAAGTGGCCTGCGCCGCCGCTTCGTCCACCAGCTTGATTCCCTCCCGCCACTGACCAAGGTAGATCAAAGAGACGCCCTTGAAGCTCATCGCCATCGCCTGGATCCCAGAGTTGGAGTACCGGCGGCCCAAAGCGATGGCTTCGTCGGCGAGGCTGATTCCACGCTCCAAATCGTTCTCCGCCATGACCGCGATCGCCGTGTGCATCAGTTTGAGCCAGCCATGCCCTTCCGATTCGGGGCTGCCTTCCAACATGCGCTCGACCCGGGCTATCCACGCCGTGGCGATCGACATGGTCAGCTGCCGCATCGCCAAATAGGCGAGCCTTGTCCCCACCGTGGCCGCTTCGCTGTACCGCCCCTCGTGTTCGTAGGCGGCGAAGGCTCGTTCCAGGGTTTCGACGGCTGGGTCGGGCTGCCCCGCCCACCACAACGAGTCGGCTAAAGCAACGAGGTCATCAGCAGATAGAGCGGACTCTTCCTCCGCTTGGCGGAAAGCGGCGATGGCTTCGCTCCACTGGCCGTGGCGCACCGCCTCCCGGCCCGAAGCTAGGGCGATTCCCATCTCTCCTCGTTATGCAACCGGCACAACGCTAGACGTGAGACGTGAGACGTGAGACGTGGGACACGAGACGTGAGACGTGAGACGTGAGACGTGAGACACAAGACGTGAGACGTGAGACGTGAGAC
>DATEDX010000156.1:0-13941 GCA_035281425.1 Acidimicrobiia bacterium | reverse complement strand
AACTGGCGGCCGGACCCGCGGGGGCGCTGGCGGCGGTGAGCACTTCGTTCTTCGTGGACTATTCCGTGCTGGTCCCGCCTGAGGTCCTTACTCCCTCCTCTTTTGTCTCCCGGACTCCAGAAGGGCTTGCCGTTTTTGACTATTCCCACATGGAGTCCTTGGAGCGAGCCTGTGCCTCCGGTAATCAGGGAGCCTGCACTCAACTGTCCAACACGGCCTGGGAGCCGAACTTGCGCTGGAGCGGCACCTGGGAGGAGTTGGGGGGGGAACCCGCCCCCGACGCATTCATCGAGGTGTATCACGCTCCACCCGGGGGGCCATTCACCGAGGTAGAGACTCCGTTCAACACCGGCTACTCGCTGGCCGACCTCGCCGCCGGCGCCGACGCCTTTTACGCCGTTGGTCAAATTGGAGGTGAGCGCTTCGACCGGGCCGCCGGAGTGGAAGTGTGGCGTTCGGTGGATGGGATCAACTGGGAGGAGAGCGGGGGAATTCCGGCGGTCGACCGGGTGGTGGCGATGGGGGCCTTGGGCGATGAGACGGTGCTGGTAGGGGTGCGTGACAATCCGGGGCAGGTGGTGGTCGCCTCCACGACCAACGGAACCGAGTGGGAGGTCATCGACCTGCCGGGTCTGCTGCCTGCGGCGGCTCAAGGTGGTGGGCAGTGGGTCAACGCGGCAGCAATGGGCCCGGCCGGTCTCATCATGCATGTGACCACGTGGGTCCGGGCTGGGGAGGCAGAACGTGAAATCAGTCAGATCGTGGAGACGGCCGACCTTGAGAATTGGTCTTCCACCCCGGCGGCGGGTGTTGTCAACGGGTATGTCGATCAGATCATCGTGGGAGACGTGCTCTTCATCAACGCCACCTCCGGCGGGGTGGGAGGTAGGGTGCACACCGTCGGCACCAGATCCGGCTGACCCTCAGGCGATGCCCAGGTCCTCGCGAAGGCCGGCATAACCTTCGATTCGCTTGATGTGTTCGGGGCTGTGGCGGAAGCGCCTACCGATCTCTTCATAGCTGAGTCCAGCATTGCGCATGGCCAGCACCCGGCGCTCCTTGGGGCTGAGACCTTCGTGTTGGGGCAACCGGCGTCGGGGAATCGCTGTCCAGGAGAGGACCCGCTGGACGTGATCGGAACTGCGGCGCAACCGGCGGCCGATCTCCTCAGGGCCGATTCCCTCGGCGGTCATGGCCACAACCCGCCGTTCCACCGGCCGAAGGTGTGGCGCTTCTGGTTCCATCAAAGGACCGTAGCAGCGTGCTCGGTCTAGTCGGGCAGTAAGGGCGTATCTGCGAACCCCGGGTTGTGACTAACGCTGGCGTGAGTCTGAACTCGGGATTGGCGGAATGGCGGTGGTCTAGAGGTCGAGCCCGGCCGGTAACAAGCTGGTCACAAAGCTGAATCGATGCCGTAATCGAAGCACCCTTGATTGGAGCCGGTGACGAATTCGATGTTCGAGACGGCAATCCGGGTGCGCCTCCCCGATCGGCCCGGGGCCCTCGCCCGGGTGGCGTCGGTGATCGCTGCCCACGGCGTCAACATTACTCGTTTTGAGATCGCCGCCTGGGCGGCAGGGACGGTCTGGGACCATTTCCAGTTGGCGGCGGGCAGCGTCGAGCAATTGGGCGAGGTCGTCAGCACCCTGCGCCGCGAGGGATACAAGGTGCTTTCGCTACCGGACCGCTGGACCATCCGCGACTGGGGTCTCGACGCTCTGCGGGGGCTGGAAAAGGTTGCCTCCTCCTCCCCCGAAACCGTGCAAACAGAGATCCTGGCGGCCTTGACCTCTCTGGCTCATTGCACCCACGGCCTCCTCCTCTCCGACCGAGTCGAATCATTCGATGTTGGCTTGGAGGAAGCCGCCTCCGCCTTCGACCTCTCGACCATCAGGTGGTTCGGAGACGGCGCAGCCATCACCCCGGTGGTGAATGCGCTGGCGAAGTATCCCGCCGAAGCTGCTCCCGGTGGCAGCTCCAGCGGGGTGGCGATGGTGGTGGGGGGTGGAAGGCCGGGGCTGATCGCGGCGGCCATCGGTCGCCGGCCGAGCTTCCTCGAAGCCGAGGTCGACCGCGTCCGAAGCTGGCTGGCGGTGGCCGGATGCCTGCTGCAACAGCGAGACCGCCGGCGCCCATCCAGATAGCTCTCGGTCGGTTCCGGTAACAGTTCCGAAACACGCTTGTTGCGGTTGGAAACAATTCTGTGACGTGTCCGTAATCGTCCCCGCCTTGGCTGCGGTGATGCTTTGACGGGGCGAGAGCCTCTCGAGGCAAGGCAAAGCGAGAAGAGGATGGAGATGAGCATGATCAGATCCTGGATGAAACAGCGCCGATTGTGGGTGGCACTGTTCCTGCTCCTGGTAGGGATGATCCCGAGCGGAATGGCAGCGGCTCAGGACGCCCCGACTCTGGAGGGCGTGGCCGAGGTAGCAGATGCCGCCTTCAACGGCGTCAACTACGTCTGGACATTGGTGGCCGCATTTCTCGTGTTCTTCATGCAAGCCGGTTTCGCCTTGCTGGAGGCGGGATCGACCCGGATGCGCAACGCCGGATCGGTTTTCATGAAGAACCTCATGGACTTCGCCATGTGCGGCCTGGCCTTCTGGGCCTTCGGGTTTGCCCTCATGTTCGGAGGCTCGGCGTTGTTTCCAGGTCTGGAGACCGGCAACCCCTTCTTTGGGTTGTCGGGCTTCTTCCTCTCTGGGGAGGCCAGTGACGCCGGAACTGCAATGTTCTGGTTCTTTCAGATGGTCTTCGCCGCCACCGCCGCCACCATCGTTTCGGGAGCAATGGCCGAGCGCACCCGTCTCGACGCCTACATGGCCTACTCCTTCCTCATCTCGGCCATCGTCTATCCGATCTACGGCCACTGGGTATGGGGGGGAGGCTGGCTGGCCGAACTGGGAGCATGGGACTTTGCCGGCTCGGGAGTGGTGCACGCGGTGGGCGGAGTGGCGGCACTGGTCGGGGCCAAGATGGTGGGGCCACGCCGAGGCAAGTTCTCTCCCGATGGCCGGCCCCAGACCATCCGCGGGCACAACCTCGGCTATGTGGTAATCGGCACCATGATCCTCTTCTTTGGGTGGTTCGGGTTCAACCCCGGCTCGACCCTGGCCGGGACCGAACCCCGCATCTCGGTCATCGCCGTCAATACCTTCCTGGCCGGAATCGCCGGGGCGGTGGTTGCCTACTACATCCAGCTCACCCGGACCGGCAAGGCTGATGTGGCTGCTACTTGTTCGGGGCTGATCGGGGGGTTGGTCGGCATCACCGCTCCCTGCGCCTTCGTGGACAACTGGGCGGCGTTGGTCATTGGCGGGGTGGCCGGGGCCTTGGTGCTGTGGGGGGCGGGGTTCATCGAGAAAACGTTGAAGGTCGACGATCCGGTGTGGGCCATCGCTTGCCATGGGGTGGGGGGGTTGTGGGGATTGCTGGCCCTCGGCATCTTCGCCAACGGTCAGTTCCTCGAGGTTTCGGGTCTGATCGCAGGCGGCGCCGAGACCTTCGTCGCCCAGGTGGTCTCGATGGTGGCAGTGGTGGCCTGGACCGGGCTCACCTCGCTCGTCATCTTTGGGATCATCCGAGCCACCATCGGCCTGCGGGTCCCCGAAGCCGACGAAGAGGCGGGAGTGGACGCCACCGAGTTCACCCAACCGGGCTATGTCCTCGACGAGGCGATCATCGCTAGCTCGTGAGACGGAAGACGGTAGACGGAAGACGGAAGACGGTCGGAAGGAGCGTGTGAGATGGAAGTCGTGTTGGCCGGAGGAGCCTTTGCTGCTCTATTCATCGCCTTTGTCGTCCTGCCCAACAAACTCATGAATCGGGCGCGGGAGGACGAGGACTAGCCCCCCAAACCTGCGAACCCGGGGTTGGAGGGTGATCAAAGGGGTATTCCCGAACCCCGGGTTGTGACTAACGCTGGCGTGAGTCTGAACCCGGGGTTGGCGGACAGGGGATGGTCTAGAGGTCCACGTCGGCGGTGAAGAGGACCTCGCCGGTGGCGACCTCCACTCCGCCCGCCGGTTCCTCGGTGACCGCCACCACCAAGCCCGGCTCTACCCCTTCAACCGGGACCCGGACCGAGCCGTCGGCGCCGGGGCGGAAGAGGCCCGCGGGCACTGGTCCCGCCTCGTCGATCAGCCATAGCTCATAGGTACGGTCGGCTGGGACCGGCTCCATGTCTTCCACCACCAGCACCGCCACTTCCCGCTCGGGGGAAAACACCAGCCGGGCCGAGGCGAAGATCCCTTCACCGGCATCGGTGGCCGCGACCGGAACGATGACTGAATCCGGGTCGTTGAGCACGGCTTCGATTAGCCGGCCTGGGTTGAAGAGGCCCCACCCCAACAGAGCCAGGCCCGCCACGGCCGCCGCCACCAGCATGTACCAGCGCGTACGCGGTGAGCGAGTCGTTACTGCCGAGGCTTGAGGCGTCTCCGCCACTTGCGCGAGAACTTGCTCGCGGAGAGCCGGGGGCGGGGTGTCGGCTACCGCCCAGGCAAGTTGGGTTGACAGCTCGTGAAGACGTGCCACCTCGTCCTGACATTCGCTACAGGTGGCCAGATGGCGTTCGAAGGCCACCCGCTCGAGATCGTCGAGGGCGTCCAGAGCAAAGGCTGGGGCCTGCTCGTGAATGTCATCGCTCATGGAGAAGATGTCATCGCTCATGGATCAGTCCTCAACAAGGTCTGCAGCCTTTGCAGGCCGTCTCGGATCCTGGTTTTGACGGTGCCCAGAGGCACCCCCAAGTGCCCGGCGATCTCGCTTTGGGTCAAGCCCTGGTAATAGGCCAGTTCGATCGCTTGTCGCTGGGCGTCGGTCAAGCCTGCCAGGGCCCGGCGGACGATTCCCGCCTGATCGAATCTGAGGGCGGATTCCTCCACCGGATCGTGGGGCGGTTCTTGCCATTGCGGGGCCACCCGCGCTACCCGTTCGCGGGCTGCCTGCTCGCTGCGGACCCGATCCACCGCTCGGCGGTGAGCCATGACCAGGATCCAAGTGAGAGCCGATCCACGGCTGGGGTCGTAGCGAGGTGCGTTTTTCCACACCTCCAGCATGACCTCCTGGGCCACTTCTTCGCTCATTGCCGGGTCGCGGAGGATCTGCTTGATCAACCCGAAGACCGGGGTGGCGACGGCGTCGTAGAGCTGGGCGAAGGAATCGCGGCTGCCATGCGCCACCTGGGTCAGCAACGAGCCGACCATTGCGGAGTCGGGAAGCGAACGAGCTGAGGGAACGGCGGGTGGGTCCAACGCCGCCCACGCTACTCGCCCTCGACTACCGAGGAACCAGCGCCAACCACCCCACCTGGCGTCCGCTCCCGAACACGACATAGTTCACTGGTTCGTAGCCGAGTGGCTCTGGGGATGGCGGGACCACCGGCATAATGAGCGACCCCGATATCGATCCAGCGGGCATCTATCCATGCCGAACATTCTTCGCTTCTCAGTGATCCCGGCCTGGGCCATGTTGGCCTTGGCCGCCGCCACCTCGACCCCGGCAGCAGCGGCGGAGGTACCGGTTTTGACCGACGCCCAACTGGTGGAACTGGCCGAACGCGCCGCCGGCGCCAACTTGCGTCCACCGGGCGAGGCCATCCCCATCACCGGCGATGAGGAGATCGACGATGCCATCCGGGCCATGGCCGAGGCGCGCGGCTATCGCCGCCGTCCCACTCCCGCCGGCCCGTTGCAGCTGGTGGATGGGCAATATCTGCAACCGGCGGCGGCTCTGGCCTGGGAGTGGTTAAAAAGAGGTGCGGCTGAAGCCGGGTTTTCCCTTCAGCTGGTGTCGGGGTACCGGAGCGAGGCCGGCCAAGTGCGGACGTTCGTGTCCGGCGCCGGCGGCTCCAGCCTCGCTGCCTTCGAAGCTCGCCTGGCCTGGTCGGCTCCGCCGGGCTACTCCAAACACCACACCGGATATGTCATCGATCTCGCCCTCCCCGGCCAGTCGCACAATGACTTCGGGGGGACCGCCGCCCACCGCTGGCTGGTAGCGGACAACTACGCCGTGGCCAAGAGCTTCGGATTCGTTCCCAGTTATCCACCGGACGGCCCCCCTCAAGGCCCCAACCCCGAGTCGTGGGAATTTACCTACGTCGGGGGCTGGGCCTTTCGCTGCTGGCGCCAGCTCCTCATCGGCTCCATTTCCATAAAGCTGGGCGGGCCGCCCTCCTGTCCTGAGTGAAGCCGCAGCGAGTTCAGGGGGAGATGGTGGTTTCGGTTCCGGGGTCGCCGCTGGGCACCGATATCGTCACGTCGGGGGTGTCATCCGGAGAGTTGGCGGCGTACCAGATGGCTCCCACCACCACCAAGAGCAGTATCACCGCCACCACCACGATCCCACGTCCGATACCGCCGTCGCTAGGGGCTGAGGGAGGAGGGGTCATAGGGGACAGTATGTCACCTACTCTCTGACTATGGACACAACCCTCCCCGACGAGTGGTACTACTGCCTGGAGCACCGGAGGGTGGAGCGAGGCCCCGGCTGTCGGGACGAGGTCCGTCTGGGTCCTTATCCCACCCAAGCAGAGGCAGCTGCCGCCCTCGACACCGTCGAACGGCGCAACCAGGAATGGGACACCGATCCCGCTTGGACCGAGGACGAGTGACCCGGCTGCGTGATCTGGGGGTCTCGATCGGGGCGCTCCCGACCGGAGCGTTCAACGCCATTACCGATGTGCCCGGGGTGTGGGTGGGTCACACCACCGTGATCCGCGACGAGCCGTCCGTGGTCCGCACCGGCGTCACTGTGATCGTTCCCCGGGAAAACACCATCTGGACTGATTACGCCTTCTGCGCCTGGCATTCCTTCAACGGCAACGGCGAACTCACCGGCATTCCCTGGGTGGAAGAGAGCGGACTTCTGGGATCGGTGGTGGCGCTCACCAACACCCATCAGGTGGGGATGGTGCGCGACGCCCTGGTTCGATATTCGGTGGAACACGGTTTTGTCAACGAGTTCATCCTGCCGGTGGTGACCGAGACCTACGACGGGTGGCTGTCGGATGCCGCCTCTTTTCCGCTGGTGGAAGCCGATGTCTTTTCAGCACTGGCGGCGGCTGGCGAGGGGCCGGTAGCGGAAGGCAACGTCGGTGGCGGCACCGGAATGATCTGTCACGAGTTCAAAGGAGGGATCGGAACCTCCTCCCGGGTGGTGGACTTACCCATGCACTCGTTCACCGTGGGTGTCCTGGTCCAGGCCAACTATGGAGCTCGCTCCCAATTGCGACTCGATGGCCGGCCCTTGGGTCGGCTCATCGACTATCAAAGGGTGCCCCCACCCTGGCCCGCCCAACCGCGGGACGGGTCCATCATCGTGGTCATCGCTACCGACGCCCCGCTGCTGGCCGAGCAGTGCCGGCGGCTGGCCCGGCGGGCCACCGTGGGCCTGGCCCGTGTAGGAGGGGTGGGCCACAACGGCTCGGGTGACATCTTCTTCGCCCTCGCCACCGGCAACTCCCTCCCCGCCGAACCCGGCGGGCTGTTTCCCCTGAAGATGCTGCCCCACGAGCAAATGGACCGCCTCTTCGTCGCCGTCGCCGATGCCACCGAGGAGGCGATCCTCAATGCCCTCTGCGCCGCCGAGACCATGACTGGTCGGGAAGGGCGTACTGCCCACGCCTTGCCTGTGCAGCTGGTGGCAGAGTTACTAGAGGGTGAGAGGCGGGATGGTTGACCGAAGGCGGGTCAACGGAAACGATCCGGGGCGAACGCTTGGAGATCGGCGGCGGTGAGTTGAGGTGGTGGGGGAGTTCCGGCGATGAGGCTGGCGCTGAGGGCGCCGGCGGCGGGGGCGGTCTGGATCCCCGTCCCCCCTTGCCCCACCAGCCAGAAGAGCCCGGGGAGGTGGGGGTCGAAGCCGATCACCATATTGCGGTCAGTGGTGAAGGTGCGCAACCCCGCCCAGGAGGAGCGGACCGTCCTGATGTCGAGAGTGGTGGCGGTGTTGATGCGTTCGATGGCCAGGGCGATGTCGGCCGGTTCCGGGCGGGCGTCACCAGGCGGAACGGGGGTCTCATCGGCCAGCGAGCACAACACCTGGCTGCCGTCGGGCCGGAAGTAGAACTCGTTGTCGATGTCGGCTACCAACGGCCAAGGCGCGTAGGAGGGATCGCCTGGAACCATAAAGGCGGTTCGCCGGCAGGGCTGGAGGCCGAGGGGAGCCGCCCCGGCCAGGTGAGCGACCTCATCACCCCAGGCACCGGCGGCGTTCACCACCACCTCGGCGGACAAGGTGTTGGCACCGGCGACCACTTCCCACTGCGAGCCGTGGCGGTTCAGAGCGGTGAGGGGAGAGGAGAGAAGGATGGTCCCTCCTGCTCGTCGAAGTCCTCGAACAAAGGCCTGATGGATGGCGGCCACGTCAAGATCGAGGGCTTCGGGTTCGTAGATGGCTGCTTCCAGGTAGGCGGGCTTTAGGGCCGGGACCAGAGCCCGCGCCTTCGCCGGCTCGAGCCATTCCATGGTCGGCGAGCCAACCGAGAACTCGGCCTCGAGTCGGGGCCTCTGATCGCGACGGGCGATCCACAGCGCACCCCGCTGCTCGAGGAAGCGGACCTCGGCCAACTCCGGAGGAGGGTTCTCGAAAAAGGGGCGGCTGGCCCGGGTCAAAGCCCGGACCGCGGGCACGCCGTAGCTCTCGAAATAGAGCGCCGCCGATCGTCCGGTGGCGTGAAAGGCGAGCACCTCCTCGGCCTCCACCAAAGTGACCCGGCACCCCGCCACCGCCAGGTAATACCCGGCCGACACTCCGGCGATCCCTCCGCCAACGACCACAACCTCCACCACCCGGATTCTTATCTGCTGAAACGGCCCCGTAAGGGCCGTTTCAGCAGATAAGAACGCGGAAGCGGGGGTGCAGGGGGGCGGCTTAGACGTGTGGGACGGCCGGGGTGATGATCCGGTCGAAGTTGGTGCTGGCGGGAAGGGTGCCAAAGAGCCGCCCACCCGGGGTGATGCGGGAGCGGAGGAAGGCCCCGGCGACTTCCGGGGCAGCCCACCGGGCGAGGAGCGATCCCTGCCAGGCCAAGGCCAAACGCTCGGTCAGGTAGCGGGCTTCGGCTTCCGGTGCAGACAGCGATCCCGCCGCCCCCAATGCCTTGTCGGCGAAGGCGGCCAGCGCCGGCTCCTCCGCCCCGAGTCGGATCTCCTCGGCGAGGACCGAAAGCGCCTCCGGGTGACGGCTAAGGGCCCGGAGCACGTCGAGAGCGATGACGTTTCCCGAACCTTCCCAGATGGCATTGAGGGGCGACTCGCGAAAGAGCCGGGGCATCACCGACTCTTCGACGAAACCGTTGCCCCCCACACACTCCAAGGCTTCACCAACCACCTGCGAACATCGTTTGGTCACCCAGTATTTGGCGAGCGGCAACCCGATGCGCAAAAGAGACTCCTCGTAGTCGTTATCCCGGGCCCCGTCGAAGGCGATGGCCAGTCGCACCATCAATGCCACCGCCGCCTCCACCTCGACCTCGAGGTCGGCGAGCACGTTGGCCATGGCCGGTTGTTTGATCAGGGGGGCGCCGAAGGCATGCCGGTATTCACAGTGGTGGATGGCCTGGGACACAGCCTGTCGCATCAGGGCCGCCGACCCGGTGACGCAGTCGAGCCGGGTGCCGTTGACCATTTCGATGATGGTGGGCACCCCCCGACCCTCTTCTCCCACCAGCCGGGCGTAGGCATCGATGAACTCGACCTCAGCCGAGGCGTTGGAACGATTGCCCAACTTGTCCTTGAGTCTCTGCAGATGGAACCCGTTGACGGTCCCGTCGGGACGGAATCGGGGGAGCAGAAAACAGGAGAGCCCTTCCGGGGCCTGGGCCAGGATCAGAAAAGCGTCGTTCATCGGGGCCGAGGTGAACCACTTGTGGCCGTTGACGACGTACCCGTCTGCGGTGGGTTCGGCCCGGGTGAGGTTGACCCGTACATCGGACCCGCCTTGCCGCTCGGTCATGCCCATCCCGATGAGAACGCCGTGCTTATCGGGGGCGGGGCGAAAGCGAGGGTCGTAGGCGCGGGTAAGGATGAGCGGCTCCCACTCTTTGGCCAGGTCGGGCTGGCGACGGAGGGCCGGGATCGAGGCAAATGTCATCGATATGGGGCAGAAGTGTCCCGCTTCGATCTGAGAGGCGAGGAAGGTGAGGGCGGTGCGGCGGCGATGGCCGTCGGGGCCGGAGGCGGGTTCCCAGGGAAGGCTGTGCATCCCCTGGGCGACCGCTTGTCCGAGGAGTTGATGCCAGCTGGGATGAAACTCCACCCGATCGAGACGATTTCCGAACCGATCATGGGTGAAAAGCTCCGGGGGGTGACGATTGGCCTGGTCTCCCCAGTGGAGCACCTCGGGTTGGGTCAGACGAAGCCCGAAGGAGCGAAGCTCGGTGGTGTCGGTGGCGGCGCTTTCCAGGACGGGTACGAGCAGCGGATCGGACCCGGCGAGGTCGTAGTCCTGGAGGGGAGGGGGCTGATTAGCCGTCAACGCCATCGCCCTGGCAGGCTACCCCTTCGGGTACCTTGGGCCTGATGCCGGTGGAACCCCCGCCTCCTCGTTATGAACTGCCCCCGGTCGATCCTTATGGCCTCGACGACCTGGTGGCGGTGGGAGGTGAGCTCGACCCGGGCACGGTTTTGGCTGCCTACCGCCGAGGCATGTTTCCCATGCACCTGCAGGACGGGCGGCTGGCCTGGTGGTCGCCACGGCGGCGAGGGATTCTTCCCCTGGAGGCCATGAAGGTGAGCCGTTCCCTGGCCAAGTCCTACCGGAAGTTCTCCTATACGATCGATGCCGCCACTGGTCGGGTCATCGAAGCCTGCGCCGCACAGCCCCGCCCGCACGGTTGGATCACCGAGGAGATCAGACGTACCTACCTACACCTGCACGAACTGGGCTGGGTCCATTCGGTTGAAACATGGTCGGAGGAGGGTGAGCTGGCCGGGGGTCTTTACGGGGTGGGGGTGGCGGGGCTGTTTGCCGGTGAGTCCATGTTCACTCGTTTCCGCGATGCTTCCAAGGCGGCCCTGGTCTACCTGGTCGACACCCTCCGCAACGCCGGGGCGGAGATGCTCGACACGCAGTGGTCAACACCTCATCTGGAATCACTGGGAGTGATCGAAATCGATCGGGAGGAATACCTCCGGCGCCTGGAGAAGGCGCTTGGCGGCACCGGACCGTGGACCTGACAACACCGTTAGAGTCGGCGCCGCCTTGGAGGGTGGATCCCACGCAACCCGCGTCGTCGCCGGTATCGACCTCACCCCGATCGGCCGCCGGGTGGCCGAACGCGGTCGGGTCTTAGCCGAACAGCACCAACTCGGCCTTCACCTCGTCACCGTGAGCGAGACCGCCCCCGAGGTGATGCTCGACGAGGGTCTCTACCGGCTCTTATACGAGCAGCACCGCCGCCATCTCGAGCAGGTCGCCGCCTGGTGCCGGGAACGCACCTCGCTACCCGTTACCCATGAGGTCATCAAGGGCTCGATCGGGTGGGAACTGGTGAAACTGGCCAAGACCGCGGCCATCGTGGTCGTGGGGACCTCTTCGGTCGATGTTGAGCGCTGCGGTCCCATCGCTCGCCGGGTGGCGATCATGTCGACCGGCGATGTGCTGGTGGTACGCCGCCAGCCCCGTGCCGCCTACCGGAAGGTCATGGCGGCCACCGACTTCTCCGCCCTCTCTTCTCATGCCGTCGAAGGCGCTCTTCGCTGGTGTCCCGAGGCAGAGGTGACTGCAGTCTTTGCGCTTCCCTCGCGCTTTGACTCTGCCCTTACCGAAGCCGGCCTCTTCGATGTGGAGCTGACCGCCTCCAGTCGAACCCGCCTGGCCCGTGCCACCGAGAAGATGGAAGAGTTCGCCGCCCAGTGGCCCGGACGGGTGAAGCCTTTGATCGTCGAAGGCCCGCCCCACACCGCCATCGACGAGGTGGTTCGGCGCCGTGGCGTGGATCTGGTGGTGGTGGCCAATCGGGGGGCCGGCGCCACCAAGATGGTGTTGTTGGGGACGGTGGCGGATGGGGTCCTCGAGACCATGCCCTGCGACGTCTTGGTGGCTCGAGTGCCGGGCGACTTTCGCCGGCCCTAAGCCTGTAGCCCGATAGCCAGAGCATGCGGACTCGTCCCCGGTGAGGTCCTTGGGTCTCTTCTCACAGCTAGCCCTGGGGAGACTGTTGTCTTGGTTTTAGTCGGCAAATACACTCGCCTGGTGCGGTCACCTTCGACATTCGGCATCGTCGCCTTGGGTTTGGTGGTTGCGCTCTCCGTAGGTTGTGTTGGAGGGTCGCCTGACCCCCTGACGATTGAGGAGCGCCTGCTGCCCGTCGCCGACGCACCAGGTTTCGAACTGTCTGAGGACTTCAGCTGGAGAACCGCACAGGAAGCGATTACCCATTCAATCGGGAACGGCTTCAACGAGGCAACCGTGGCGCAGGCAGTGGAGCTGTTTGAGGCCACCGGTTTCGTTGCCGGAGCAGGTGAGGTGCTCTCGAAGGTGGAGGGGGCGACGCGGGACAACTTCCTCGGTTTCGTGGTTTTTCAATTCGGCTCCGAGGAAGGCGCCCAAGATGTGCACGAGTTTCTGCATGCGGACGACCTGAAACCGATGCCCGGAAGCTGCACTGTTGGCATTGCCGAGTTCGAAGTCGACGACGTGCCTAATGCGACTGGGGTGGCTCGGACCCTCCTTGAGGGGGGCGCCGGTCAGATATGCGCCGACCGCTACCTGGTCGATTTCACCGACGGGGCTTTCTTGTACCTGGTGGAGCGAGTTCTTCCGGCGGGCATCGGCTCCAATGCGGCGCAGGATGAAGCCATCGGCTTCGCAAAGGCGCTCTATGAGCGAGTCAAAGGTGCCCCGCCGGCGTCCTCATAGATCGTCGGGCCTTGCTAGCTATGCAGTCTGACTGACAGAAATCCTTCGGGCTGTTCAAATGACCCCCCTCAGGCCCGGTAGGGGCGCCGTCCATCCGTCACCAACGGTCACAACCGTAGAATTCGGATCGCGGGCCGGTAGCTCAATGGTCAGAGCAGCGGACTCATAATCCGTTGGTTGCAGGTTCGAGCCCTGCCCGGCCCACTGGTAGAACCGTAGGTCGGAGGCTTCCCCCAAGTACGGGGGGCCGCACAATCGAGAAGGCCCGGTTCGAGACTTGTCGCAGACCTCGGAACGATCGAGCAAGCCCCAGCTCGCCTTCCCCGCGATGGTTGAACGACGAGATGGGCGCCAAAACGAGCGCCCTCTCTCTCAACTCGAGCGATCTTTGGACTCAGGCGGTCAGCTCGCGCAGGGTCTTGCGAATCCGACGCCGGCTCTCGCCGGTGGTGTCGTGGATGGTTTCGATCAGCTTCTTAGCCTGCTTGCGCTTCTTGGGGGCGATCTCCGACCAATCGGTGGGGAGCTTTTTCTTGATGTCCTTCCAGTTAGCCTCGATCGCCTTCTGCAGGCTGTGGCTGCGCTGGCGGCGGACAAAAAACCCGAGACCGATCACCGCCAGGATTGCTCCGATTCCCTTGAGGGTGCTCATACTCTCTCCTGTGTTCTGCATTGGGGTTCTATACCCGATTTGGAGGCCGCCAAACTCACTCGGGCCAAACCAACAAGCTCCAAGCCCGCTCTCGCCAACATCCACAGCATCCCTATGGGCCGCGAGATATTCCTCCCTGCTCGACAGAGACGCTGAGGGCAGCTGGTTCATTGGCGATGAAGCCCCACCGGAATTCCTCTTTCGCACGCCCAGGGATCGACCGCTTGGGAGCACGTAAAGGACCACTTTCTACGCCGCCAGGCGTCCCGCGAGGCCTGCTCCATATCGACTATGCACGGGCAACATTCTTTGGAAGGGCGACGAAATATCATCGGTACGCAACTGAGAGGAGGCAGCCTGGGGCGACCCGGGGTATGACGCATGACAAGGTCTATCCGGCAGTAGGCGACGTCAACATCGCCTGG
>DATEDX010000155.1:0-4303 GCA_035281425.1 Acidimicrobiia bacterium | reverse complement strand
GGAGGGACGGGACATCGGCACCGTTGTCTTTCCCCAGGCCGAGCTGAAGATCTGGCTGGAGGCGAGCCCGGAGGAGAGAGCGAGGAGGCGAGCAGCCCAGACCGGAGAAGAAGAGGTCGAAGTGGCCCGGGCGATCAGGGCTCGAGACCAGGCTGATGCCACCCGCTCCGTGTCACCTCAAGTGCCTGCCCCCGGTGCGGTCCACATCGATACCACCGACCTGACAGTGGACGAAGTTGTGGAGGCCGTCATCAGTCACCTTCCTCCCCCAGCGACGGAAGGGAGCGTTGGGGGAGGTGGCCCGAAGGGCCGGAGGGGGCGGACGGAAGACGGAAGACGGAAGACGTGAGTGGTGAGTTGTGAGTTGTGAGTGATGAGTAGACGCTCTGCAGAGGTTGTTCTGGCCGATAGCGGATAGCTGACAGCTGAGAGCGGCAAGCTGATAGCCGATAGCCGACTCTCTCCCGGTACCCTGATTCGCAATGGTTGAAAGAGTTCTGGTGGCGGAGCCACGGGGGTTTTGCGCCGGAGTGGAGATGGCCATCAAAGCCCTCACCTGGATGGTTCGGGTCTTCGAACCGCCGGTCTATTGCTACCACCAGATCGTCCACAACGAGTGGGTGGTTCGGGCCTTTGAACGGGTAGGTGTGGTCTTCATCGACGACATCAACCTGGTGCCGGAGGGTGCCCCGGTGATGCTCTCCGCTCACGGTTCCGCCCCCCAAGTGATCGAGGCGGCAGGCAGGCGAGCTGCGGTGGTGATCGATGCGGTTTGCCCCCTCGTCACCAAAGTCCATCACGAGGTGCGGCGCATGGCCGACCGCGGCTACGACATCATCTACATCGGACACCGGGGTCACGACGAGGCGATCGGCACCCTGGCCGAAGCTCCCGAGGCGATGACCCTGGTCGAACCGGAGACGGGACTCACCGACTTCGCACCAACCGATCCCGACCGGGTGGCTCTTCTCGCCCAGACCACCCTGGGGATGTACGAATGGCAGGAGATCCTCGACCAAGCCCGGGACAAGTTCCCCGCCCTGGCCACCTCCCGCAAGAGCGACCTTTGTTATGCCACCACCAATCGTCAGCAGGCGGTGGTGCATCTGGCCGCTCAGTGTGACTTGATCCTGGTCGTTGGATCTGAGAACTCCTCCAACACCCAGGCCCTGGTCCGAGTGGCGCGAGAGCAGGGGGTGAGGGCCCACCGCATTGACTCAGCCTCTGACATATCCCCGCAATGGCTCGAAGGAGTGAACGTCGTCGGGTTGACCGCCGGTGCCTCTGCTCCCGACCAGTTGGTTACCGAGGTCATCGACCAGCTCAATCCCCGCTTGGGGTTTGAGCTGGCCCGGGTCACCGAAGAGGAGGAGTACTTCCCCCTTCCCCCACAGCTGCGTGCCTTCGTTACCACTCTGCAGAAACTGGTCGAGGCTGGTTTCACCGCTACCGAAGGGGGAGAGGGTTGGTTGGAGCGGGACCGGGATTGGACGGCCACCGAAGCCCTCGCCCTGGTGGCACCCACCTCCGGTCCGTGAACCGCGTTCTGCCCATCGTGGCGGTGGTGGGGCGTCCCAACGTCGGCAAGTCGTCCCTCGTCAATCGCATCCTCGGGGGCCGGCAGGCGGTGGTGGAGGAGATGCCCGGGGTCACCCGCGACCGGCGCCAGTTCGAAGCGGACTGGGGTGGGAGGTCGTTTGCCTTGGTGGATACCGGGGGATGGGAGGTCGAATCCGGGGACGACATCGGCAGCGCCGTCAAAGCCCAGGCGGAAGCGGCCCTAAGTGGCGCCGACCTCGTTATTTGGGTGGTCGACGCGGTGACCGGCGTCACCGACGACGACCTGGGCGTCGCCCGCCTCCTGCAACGGTCACATGTGCCGGTGGTGCTGGCCGCCAACAAGGTCGACGACGCCCTCCACGAACCTCTGGCAGCCGAACTATGGAAGCTGGGTATGGGGGAACCGTTTCCCATCTCCGCTCTCCACGGCCGGGGGACCGGAGATTTGCTTGATCGGGTGGTATCCCTCCTCCCCGAGCAAGCCGAGATAATCCCCGCCGAGGACTTACCTCGTCTGGCCCTGATTGGGCGCCCCAACGTGGGCAAGTCCACCCTTCTCAATCGCTTGGTAGGGGAGGACCGGGTCATCGTCTCGCCTACTCCCGGCACCACCCGCGACCCGATCGACGCCGTGGGCGAGATCGATGGCCGCAAATACCTGCTGGTCGACACTGCCGGCATCCGCCGCCGGGCCCAGATCGGCGAATCGGCCGACTATTACGCAGTGGAGCGGGCCAAACGAGTTCTCGCCGAAGCTGATCTGGCTCTCGTCCTCATCGACGGCATCGAGGGTGTCACCCATCAGGATCAAAGGATCTTGGACGAGGTCATCAACGCCGGTGCCGCCCTGGTGGTCCTGGTCAACAAATGGGACCGGCAACAGAGCTCGGAACAGCGCCAGGACGCCGAACGCTCGATCGAAGACCGACTTGGCTTCGTATCTTGGGCACCGTTGATGAGAGGCTCCGCCCTAACAGGCGCTCGGCTCCACCGGCTGGGCAAGCTCATCGACCAGGCCCTCGGTGGCCGGTATCGGAGAATCAACACGGGTGAGCTCAATCGCCTGGTGGCACGCTGGACTGCCGCTCATCCTCCTCCGGTCCGGAAGGGCCGCCGTCCCAAGATCCACTACGTGGTTCAGGCGGGGGTGGCTCCCCCCACCTTCGTCCTGTTCGTGTCGGGAGGGGAGTTAGGTGATGACTATCTCCGCTTCCTTGAGAACAGGTTACGCGACGAGGTGGACTTCACCGGCACTCCCCTCCGCCTGGTAGCCCGCACCAGACAAAAGCGATGAAATCCGATTCACCTTTCCTCCCCGAAGAAGACTCGGCTCCCCCCGAGCCCAGTCCCTGGGGATTCCGGATCGTGGTGGTGATGACCGCGATCTACTTGCTCTATCGCTTGGGGCAGGGCATCGGCTGGATCATCAATCGCTTCTAATCACTCGCCTCATCCCCGGACCGGCTGCTGAGATGGTGCATCCACACCGTGCGCTGGGGGAAGGGGATCTCGATTCCCTCCCGGTCGAAAGCCTCTTTGAGACGCTGGCGGACCATCCGGGCGGTGGCCCATTGCTCTCCAGCCTCGGTCTTGATGGCGAGACGGATAACGATCGAGTTCTCCCCGAACGACTCCACCCCCCAGATCTCCGGTTCTTCAGTGATGGTGGCTTCGTCGAGTCCCTCCCGCCACAGCTGATCGGCCACCTCTTTGATAACCCTCATGGCCTTGGAGAGGTCGGTGTTATAGGCGACCTCGACATCAAGCACCGCGCGAGCCCACTGCTGGCTCTTGTTACCCACCCGCCGGATTTCGCCGTTAGGCACGAACCACAAAGTGCCGTTGACATCTCGAATACGAGTCGTGCGGAGACTGATCGCTTCCACCACCCCCGAAGCTTCACCAACGTCGACCACGTCTCCCACTCCGTACTGGTCCTCCAGGAACATGAAGACGCCGCTCAGGAAGTCTTTAACGAGGCTCTGGGCACCGAAACCAAGCGCCACGCCCACAATCCCGGCCGAGGCAAGAAGAGGACCGAGGTTGATATTGAATTCGCCAAGCGCGACCAGGGTGGCGACGGCGTACATAAAAACGGCGGCGGTGTTCTTGAGCACTGCGCCAATGGTCTCGGCCCGCTGCCGGCCCCGCTCGACGATGATTGCCGCCCGCTCGGCTCTGCGCAGGCTGAGAAGCTGGCGGGTGCGGGGGGGTGAGTCCTGTTCATTGGGAACGTCTTCGCTGTCTATCTCCAGGGCTTGACGAGCCTGCATCGCCGTCACTCGGGCCACGGTTCGGTCGATCAACCGTCGCAGTATCCGAACCAGAATCACGGCGGCCGCCAGAATCAAGACCGCCTTGAAAGGGCGGAAGAGGAGGTCCGCGGTTTGGGCCAGTGAGGTGTTCTCGGTGAGGCCGTAGACGAACCGACAGGTGGCGGTGGGGTCCGACCCACAAGCTTCGGCCAAGTCAAAAGATTGGGGCATCACTACGGGTTGCACCATAGAGCTAAGGCCACCCGCCAAGGAGAACTCGCCACTGACTAGTTACTTATATGCAGCCTATGTATAACTAGTCCCCGCCGGGTTATCGACATCTAGTTTGACGAGCGGTCTGGGGAGGCGCATCGTGGGTGTTCCACGTTTGGAGGATGCGCGGGATCTCCCACCGGGAGGCAACATGACGTTTCGATCGGCGGCACGCCGGACGGGACCTCGATGGCTAGCGGTGCTGGCCTTGTTAC
>DATEDX010000154.1:0-2519 GCA_035281425.1 Acidimicrobiia bacterium | reverse complement strand
CGCCCGGGAGCGATCGGATCGATGATCTCGCCCACACCCTCGGGAGTCTCTTCACCGACGGGCAGTTGGGCCCCGACACCTGTGTGGCGGGCAACGGATTCGGAGGCTTCGTCGCCCTGGGCGTCGCCGTCCACTACGGCTCCCTCTTCGAACGTCTGCTTCTCCTCGGCTGCGGTGCCGGCTTTTCCCCGGAGGGAAAACGCGCTTTTGCGGCCATGGCCGCCTTAGTTGAGAAGGGGGGTATGGCGGCCGTGGTGGAGACGGCCCTGCGCCGCATCTTCACCGAGGACTACATCGCCGGCCATCCCGAGGAGGCTGATCAACGCCGCCGAGTGCTGGCTGACATTCCGGTGGTGTCCTTCGTCAACGGCTGCCGGGCGTTGATGGAGGTGGATTACCAACCCCAACTTACCCAGGTGAGTAACCCGACCCTGGTCGTCACCGGGGCCGAGGACCGGGCCACCCCGCCCACCCTCGGCGAAGAGCTGGCCGGGATGATGCCCCGGGCGACCTTCCGGCTCCTCCCCGGCTTAGCCCACGCCCCCCACCTGCAGGATCCCTCCACGCTGCTGGCTAGCGTCGGGGACTTCCTCGACCTGGAGAACTGATGGAAATCCAACCCGTCGAAGTTTCCGGAGTAGCACCCCCGGGAGGGCACTACACCCATGGCCTGGTGGCTCGGGCGGCGCGCTGGCTGTTCGTCGCCGGGCAGGTGGCCCTCGACGAGACCGGACAGTTGGTGGGAGAGGGTGACGCCGAAGCCCAAGCCGATCAGGTCCTGGCCAATCTCGACCGGGTCATCACCGCCGCCGGCGGAACCCGCCAGGGTGTGGTCAAGACCACCGTCTATCTGGTCGATCTGGCCGATCGAGCTGCGGTGGGCCGAGCCCGGCAAAGATTCTTTCCCTCCCCGCCTCCCACCAACACTCTGCTGGTGGTCGAGAGCCTCGCCCAGCCCCAGTTTCTGGTCGAGATCGAAGCCATCGTCGCCTTGCCCGAGCCTTGACCGCTACCTCCAGGATCGACCTTCGCCGGGTGGGCTTCACAGTCAGCCTGGTAGCGGCCATGGCGGCTGCCACCTCGCTACCGCCCACCTTGGGACTGCTCGGTACCGAATTGATCGCCCAATTCGAGATCACCCGCGGTCAACTCGGTCTCATCATCGGCATGTCGATGTTGGTGGGCGGGCTCTCTTCCCCGGTGGTCGGAGTGTTCACCGACTGGTTGGGAGGACAGCGGGCGCTGGCCCTGGTCTTCGCCATCTCCGGAGTCTCATATCTGGCGCTTTCAGCGGCGCCCGCCTATTGGTTCTTGTTGGTCGCCGCCTTCATCGGCGGGATCGCCAACGGTCTCACCAACCCCGCCACCAACAAGTTGATCGCCACCGATGTCGCCCCCGGCCGCCGGGGAATTGTCACCGGCATCAAACAGTCGGGGGTGCAGGTAGGGGCGACGCTCCTCGGGCTCTTGGTCCCCCTGGGAGTGATCGCCTGGGGCTGGCGGCCAACTGTCTCCACGGTCGGGCTGGTGTGGTTGGCCTTCCTCGGCATCATCTGGAAGGTCACCTCACCGGCCGACGCCAACCATCGGCCCAGCCGGGTGGGACGCACCTCGGCGTTCGGTCAGGTTTGGCAGGTGTCGGTCTACGGACTCACCCTGGGCATGGTGGCGGCGGTGATCATCCTCCTCCCCCTCCTCACCGAAGAAGCTCTCGGTTTTAGCCGGGTCACCGCCGGCCGGGTTACCGCCCTGGCCGCAGTGACCGCCATCGCTGGCCGTCTGGCCTGGGCTCGGCGAGCCGAGCGGCTTCACGCCTACCCGGGGACGTTGCGCTTGATCGCTTGGTTGGCGGTGGCGGCCCTCGCCATCATCGCCGGCTCCTTCACCTTCAACTGGCTGATCTGGCTGGGGGCGGTGGTCATCGGGTTGTCGGCCGGGTCGTGGAACTCGGTGGGGATGCTGGCCACCATCGTTACTGCCGGACCGTCCCGAGCCGGGGCCGCCACCGGCTGGGTGCAGCTGGGATTCCTGGCCGGCGCGGGCCTCTCCGCACCCCTCTACGGGTGGCTGATCGACATCACCGGGTCCTATCAACCCGTGTTGGCGGTCGCAGGAGCGGCGGCGGTAGTGGGCTCGATCGTCATCGGTCGCGGCTTCGAGGTGGTACGGCCCTAGCCCGATCTCCTTTTGGCGCGCCGGGATCGGGCTGTAGCCCGATCCCGGCGCGCCAAAACGGGTATAGGAATGTCAGCTGTTCGCTGACAGCTCGGTGATGCTGAGGTCGCAGAGGTCAAGGTACCCGTGCAGGGGCAGGCGCCCGGTGAGGGTCAGATATCCGGCCATCAGTTCGGCACAACTGTTGTCGGTGATACGGATCGGTTTGATCGGCCGGTCGAGCAGTCCCCAGACGATGATGTCGGCGGCCTGCTCGGTCCCGTTCTCATGCCAGGACGCCTCCTGATAGTTGTTCCAGTACTCCCAGCCCCGCAGCTGCTGGAAAGCCAACCGGCGCTCATCGG
>DATEDX010000153.1:0-2230 GCA_035281425.1 Acidimicrobiia bacterium | reverse complement strand
TGTGGACACGTCGGAGGGGGCGCATATGGCTGTCAGCAGTCGGTGCGGCGGCAGGGCTGGGTTTTCTGGTGTGGTTCAACTGGCGAACCCTGGGGGACGCCGCCATCGCTGGCGGATACTCTCAAACTGGTCAGATCACCTTCCCTAATGCTGATCTCGCTCAGTGGGGCAGAAATATCCTCGGTGGTTTGTTCGACGTCCGCCGAGGTTTGATCCTGTCACCTTTCCTAATCGCTCTCGCCCCAGGTATCCCTCAAGCTTGGAAGGGTGCTCCCCCATGGGTACGCGGAGCAGCGCTGGGTGGGGTCGCCTACTTCCTCATTCAATACAACGCTCACCACTTCTATGGCGGCGACCGCTTTTTCGGTTACCGCTACCAACTCGAAGCGCTCGTAGCCTGCGGTCCCCTTCTGTTCCTCTCCTTCCAGACATGGGTGCGCGTGGGTGGGCTTCGGCAGCTCTTGTTCTGGATTGGTGTAGGGGTATCCGTTGGGCTCCAGGCCTATGGAGCCACTCATCCCTACAGCTTCTAAGTCTGCTTAACCACCTCGCGCAAGAACTTGCCCGTGTAGCTTTCGGGTACCGCGGCGACGTCCTCGGGAGTGCCCTGCGCAATCACGTGGCCCCCACCCCCTCCACCTTCCGGACCGAGGTCGATGATCCAATCAGCCGACTTGATCACGTCGAGGTTGTGTTCGATCACCACCACTGTGTTACCGGTATCGACTAGTCGGTGCAGCACCTGCAGGAGCTTGCGGATATCTTCGAAGTGGAGACCGGTGGTGGGCTCATCGAGTATGTAGAAGGTGCGGCCGGTTGCCCTCCGCCCCAACTCGGAGGAGAGCTTGATCCGCTGGGCCTCTCCCCCGGAAAGGGTGGTGGCGGACTGTCCCAGCCGGATGTAACCCAACCCGACGTCGTAGAGGGTTTGGAGGATGCGGACGATCTTGGGCTGGTTGGCGAAGACGGAGAGAGCTTCTTCCACCGACATGTCCAGCACCTCGGCGATGGAGTGGCCCTTCCAAAGGATTTCCAAGGTCTCCCGGTTGTAACGGGCGCCCCGGCACACCTCGCAGGGGACATAGACATCGGGAAGGAAGTGCATCTCGATACGGATGGTGCCGTCACCGGCACACGCCTCACAGCGGCCCCCTTTGACGTTGAACGAGAAGCGGCCCGGTAGATAACCCCGGGCCCGGGCTTCGGGGGTGGCGGCAAAGAGGCTGCGGATGTGATCAAAGACGCCGGTGTAGGTGGCGGGGTTGGAGCGGGGGGTGCGCCCAATCGGGGACTGGTCGATGTTGATCACCTTGTCGATGTGTTGCACCCCGTTGATGCGCAGGTGACGACCGGGCACTGCCCGGGACCGGTAGATCTTCTGGTGGAGGGCTTCGAAGAGGATGTCCTGAACCAGGGTCGACTTTCCCGAACCCGACACCCCGGTGACGCAGGTGAAGACGCCGAGAGGGAATTCGACCGTTACGTCTTTCAGGTTGTGTTCGGCCGCTCTGACCACGGTGATGGCTTTGCCGTTCAAGGGGCGGCGGATCAGGGGTAGCTCGATCCGCCGGCGTCCGGCCAGATAGTCGCCAGTGACCGAGGTCTCCTCGGCGATGAGGTCGGCGACCGAGCCCTGGGCGACGATGTATCCCCCGTGTTCTCCCGCTCCGGGCCCGATGTCGACAATATGGTCGGCGGTGCGAATGGTGTCTTCGTCGTGTTCGACCACGATCAGGGTGTTGCCCAGGTCGCGCAGCCGGATCAACGTTTCGATGAGTCGTTGGTTGTCTCGTTGGTGGAGGCCGATCGAGGGCTCGTCGAGGATGTAGAGCACTCCCACCAGGCCGGAACCGATCTGGGTGGCGAGGCGAATCCGCTGCGCCTCTCCCCCGGCCAGGGTGGCGGCGGACCGGGCCAGCGTGAGGTAGTCGAGCCCGACATCGACCAGGAACTGCACCCGGGCCTTGATCTCTTTGATCACCCTCCCGGCGATCTGCTGTTCCCGCTCGGTGAGGTGCCAAGTGTCGAGCAACCCCGCCAGTTCCCCCACCCCCAGGATGGAGATCTGGTGGATGTTCTTCCCCCCGATGGTGACTGCTCGGGCCACCGGGTTGAGCCTGGCCCCACCGCAGGCGTCGCAAGGCACTTCCCGCATGAACTCCTGGTACCACTCCCGGGCCGAGTCGGACTCGGCGCCTTCGTGGCGACGGGTGAGGAAGGGAATGGCTCC
>DATEDX010000152.1:0-4655 GCA_035281425.1 Acidimicrobiia bacterium | reverse complement strand
TCGGTCCAACAGGAGGCTGACCATGACCACCGACACTCATCTCGACGGCAACTCTCTCGGCGGACTCTTCCACGACCTCTTCGGTCAGGAAATGACCAATCACCGGGCCTGTTGCGACGCCTGCGGAACCATCGATCTTCTGGGTGCCGCCCAGGTCTACCGCGACGCCCCCGGCGATGTGGTGCGCTGTCGTCATTGTGGATCGGTGACCCTGGTGGCCGTCACTACTCCCACCGGCGTCAGGGTCAGCTTCCAATCGCTGCGATGGGTCGAGCTCCATCCCAGCTGAGCAACCCACCGTCACCACTCTCATAGGTGCGCCTACCCAGGACCCCCACCGGCCATTTGGGCCACTTCCCAGGACCCCCTCCGGCCCTTCGGGCCACCTCCCCCAACGTCGCTTCGCTCCTGGGGGAGGAAGTCGCTCTTCTCCCCCCAGGAGGCCCGCCAGGGCCGACATTGGGGGGAGTACCCCGAAGGGGGGAGGGGGGTCCGTCTACCCGGCCCAGGCACGCCATTGCCGACGCTGAGGGGAGTACCCCGATAGGGGGAGGGGGGCGTCCCCCGCTTCACTTTCCTTATTGGGCGGTGTAACCGCCGTCGACTAGGTAGTAAGCGCCGGTGACAAACGAGGAGTCCTCAGAACAGAGGAAGGCGACCAGGTTGGCGACCTCCTGGGCCGACCCCAGCCGTTTGACCGGGTGCATCTGAGCAATGGCACCGAGGGTGGCTTCGTCCAGGCTGGCCTCCAGTAGCGGGGTGCGGATGAAGCCCGGCCCCACCGAATTAACCCGGATTCCCTGCCCGGCATATTCCAGGGCCGCGGTTTTGGTGAGGCCGAGGACACCGTGTTTGGCCGAGACATAGGCCGGCGCAGTAGCAAAGCCGACGCTGCCCAGGATCGAGGCCATGTTGACGATCGACCCTCCGCCGGAGCTGATCATGGCCGGGATCTCATAACGCATGCAGTAGAAGACCCCATCGAGATTCACCCCGATCACCTTGCGCCACACATCCAGCGGATAGTTGCCGGTGGGTTCGGTGGCCCCTCCGCCGATGCCGGCGTTATTGACCGCGATGTGAAGGCCGCCAAACGTCGAGACTGCCGTCCCCACCATCGCTTCCGCCTGCGCCGGGTCGGCCACATCCACCTGGTGATAAATGGCCCGACCCCCACCGACGGTGATGGCCTCGGTGACCCGGCGGCCGTTCTCCACGTCGAAATCGGCCACCACCACTGCCGCACCCCCCTGGGCCAAGGTAAGAGCGCAGGCTTCGCCGATGCCGGAGCCTCCCCCGGTAACGATGGCCACTTTGCCGTTGAGGTCATGGGACACGAAAGCCTCCTAACACTGTGGGCATGCCGGTCCGAACCTACCCTTGTCGGGCAAGAGGCCGGAAGGGCATTTGGGCCTTAGCGATGGGGACCGAAGCTCTGATATCCCAGACCAAAACGTGAACACTCCCACCCACCCCCGGCATTTCTCCGACCTCCTCACCGGCCTAACCGTTGATCCCTCCACCGGCCTGACCGGGGCAGAGGCGGCCGAACGTCTCAAGGAGGGACGCAACGAACTTCCCGCCCCACCCGCTCCCGGCCTGCTCCAGCGGGTCGCTCACCAGGCCCGAGAGCCGATGAGTCTCCTGCTCTTGGTAGCGGCGCTAGTCAGCCTCTTCGCCCTCCAGGAGCCGATCGACGCCGCAGCAATTTCGGCCATTGTGATCCTCAATATCACGGTGGCAGTGGCTCAGGAGGAGCGGGCGGCGACTGCCCTCAACGCGCTTCGCGCCGGCGCCGCTCCCACCGCCACCGTCCTGCGTCAGGCCACCCCCATGGTCATTGCCGCCGCCGAGGTGGTGCCCGGTGACGTCCTCCTTCTCAGTGCCGGTGACCGAGTGGCAGCCGACGCCTGGTTGGTCGAGGCGTGGTCGTTACAGGCCGACGAATCACTGCTCACCGGCGAGTCGCTTCCGGTGGAGAAAGCCGCAATACAAGAGGGCGACCTGGACCAGCCCCAAGCCGAGCAGTACTGGGTAGCACATGCCGGCACCCTCATTACCGCCGGGTCGGGGCGAGCAGTGGTCTTCGCTACCGGCGCCGCCACCGGGTTGGGAAGAATCGCCGGCCAGCTGGTGGCCGAGTCGCCGCAGACCCCTCTGCAGAAGGAGCTAGCCCGGGTATCGGCCCGGCTGGGGCAGGCGGCAGTGATGATCGCCGTGGTGGTAGCCGGGCTAACCCTGGCCCGGCTGGGTTGGAGTGCTCCCGCCGCCCAGCAGGCCTTCCTCACCGCGGTGGCGCTGGCCGTGGCCGCGGTTCCCGAGGGCCTTCCCACGGTGGTGACCCTGGCCCTGGCGTTGGGGGTGGGTCGGCTGGCCCGCCAGGGAGCGATCGTCCGCAACCTCCCGGCGGTGGAAACTCTGGGATCGACCACGGTGCTGCTGACCGACAAGACCGGGACCCTTACCGCCAACCGGATGAGCCTCACCTCCGTGATCGAGGTGGGAGGCGAGACCACCAAACCCGCCGAGCTGAGCGGAGAGCTGGCCGAGCGGGTGACAGAAGTGTTGTCGCTCTGCAACGACGCCTCTCTCGACCCCCCTCAGGGCGATCCAGTGGAGGTAGCCCTGCTCGAAGCTTTCCCCGACCACCATCACCGTCTGCGCGAGAACCACCCTCGCCTCCACACCCAGCCTTTCAGCCCCGAACGCCGGCTGATGGCCACGCTGCACCGTTTTGGTCCTCGATACCGGCTGTTGGTCAAAGGCGCCCCCGAGGAGGTACTGGCCGCCAGCAGCCAAGCTTGGGGCCAGGAGGGAATCGAGACCCTGTCGGGCGAGCACCGGGGCCACCTGCTCGACCGGGTCGAGGAGCTGGCCGCTTCCGGCACCCGAGTTCTGGCGCTGGCCCTCCGCCAGTTCGACGAAGCACCTACCCAGCCAGAGGCGGAGGAATTGACCTTCTTGGCTCTGGCGGTGCTGCGTGATCCAGTTCGCCCTGAGGCGAGCAGCACCATCGATGAAGTGGCCGAGGCAGGTATCAAGCTGATCATGGTCACCGGCGACCACGCCGGAACTGCCTCCGCGATAGCCCGCCAGGTCGGCATCGGTCACAAGCCCGACCAGGTTCGCACCGGCGGGGAATTGCGAAGAGATGGCACCGAGAGCGATCTGGGGCGGGTTCGCATCTACGCCCGAGTCGATCCAGGTCAGAAGTTGGCGCTGGTGGAAGCCTTTCGAGCGGCGGGTGAGGTGGTAGCCGTGACTGGGGATGGGGTCAACGACGCCCCCGCCCTGCAACGAGCTGACATCGGAGTGGCCATGGGACGGGGCGGCTCGCAGGTGGCGCGGGAGGCCGCCGATCTGGTCCTGACCGACGACGACCTCGGATTAATCGCCCGAGCGGTGCGGGAGGGCCGCACCATCTTCGACAACATCCGCAAGGTGATCGACTATCTGGTGGCCGGCAACCTCTCGGAGGTCACGGTGGTCGTCGCCGGACTGGCCTTCTTCCCGGCCCTAGGAGTGCCGTTGTTTCCATTGCAGTTGCTGTGGATCAATCTGCTGACCGACGGCCTTCCCGCTCTCGCCCTCGGCTTTGACCGGCCCCGCCGCCAGCTCGCGCCCACCGACCATCTGCGTGGGCGCAACCTACTCTCGGCGGGGCGGCTGGCTCGTTTGGGCTTTCGAGGACTGATCTTGGCGGCCGGGGCCATAACCGCGCTGGTAGTGGTGCGAGGCCAAGGGGCAACTTGGGCGGAGGCCCGCACCGCCATGTTTACTGCCCTGGTCGTCGCCCACCTGCTGTATGCATACGTCGTTCGCCTTCCCGATGACGGGTTCGCCAGCAACTGGCGGTTGGCGGGGGCGGTGGTGGCCGGGCTGGCGCTGCAGGCCTTCGCGGTCTTGGGGCCTTTCCAAGAAGCATTTCGGGTGGTGGCCATGGCTCCCGCCGCTTGGGTTTGGGCGACGACTGCGGGGCTGGTTCCGGTGGTGCTGCTTGCCCTGGCCGCCCGCTATACAGGTCGACAAGGGGTCAACGGTGGTCTAGCCGGGGACCTTCGGCCCTAGCGCCGCCCCCCATGGCGATCACACCCTCAAGCCAAAGGAGACACCATGGAAGTTCTGATATCGGTAGCGTCCAAACACGGTTCCACCTCCGAAATCGGTCAGTCGATCGGTTCCGTCCTCCAACGAAACGGGCATCACGTCATCTTCCTCGATCCGGAGATGGTCGACGAGGTCCACACCTTCGAGGCGGTGGTGATCGGCAGCGCGGTATATGCCGGCCACTGGATGAAACCCGCCCTGCAGATGGTCGAACGTTTTTCCGAGCAGCTACAGAGACGGTCGGTGTGGATCTTCTCCAGTGGACCCATCGGGGACCCGCCCAAACCGGAAGAAGACCCGGTGGACGTCACCGGCGTTGTCGCCAGCACCCAAGCTCGGTCGCACCGCCTGTTTGCCGGCAAACTCGACAAGGCGAAGTTGGGGTTCGCCGAACGGGCCATCGTTACCGCTCTCCATGCCCCCTACGGCGACTTCCGCTCTTGGAACGACATCGAGGCCTGGGCCGAGGAGATTGCCTCCGCCCTGGCCGAGCTTCCCGTTTCTGGCGCGTAAAGGTGACGCTGGAGCGTCACCTTTACGCGCCAGAA
>DATEDX010000151.1:0-29715 GCA_035281425.1 Acidimicrobiia bacterium | reverse complement strand
AAACCGGGCGCAGCTTCCCTAGCCTGGCCCAAGGGTGAGTGTGGCGAGTTTCACCGAGCCGATCCTCCACGTGGACATGGACGCGTTCTTCGTGGAAGTGGAACGGCTGCGCAACCCGATGTTGCGGGGACGGCCGGTAGTGGTGGGCGGGGCCTCGGAGCGGGGCGTGGTGGCCTCGGCCAGCTATGAGGCGCGGCAATTTGGGATTCACTCCGCCATGCCGATGGCTCGGGCCCGGCGAGCATGCCCTCAACTAGTGGTGGTCGCTCCCGATCACGGTGAATACGGCCGAGTCTCGGAGCTGGTGTTTGCCATTTTTCGTGACTTCACGCCCGTCGTCGAGGGTCTGTCGCTTGATGAGGCATTTCTCGATGTCTCCGGTCTGCGGCGCCTCTACCACCACCCGGTAGATGTTGCCCAGGCCATCCGTACCCGGATCCGGGAAGAGCTGGGGCTTCCCGCTTCGGTGGGGATTGGGAGCACCAAGCTGGTGGCCAAACTGGCCTCAGACGCCGCCAAGCCTGACGGATGGCGTCATGTCCCCGCCCCAGATGCGTTGCTCTTCCTGCAGGCCATGCCGGTGCGGGCGCTCTGGGGTGTCGGGGAGGCCACCTATGCGCTGTTGGAGGGGATGGGCGTGGAGAGGATCGGCGACCTTGCCCATCTGGACGCTGACTATCTCAGCTCCCGGCTCGGCCCGACGGTGGGCAACAACCTGCTGGCCCTAGCTCGGGGAGAAGACCCGCGTCGGGTGATACCCGACGTAGCTGCCAAGTCGGTGTCGGTGTCCGAGACCTTTGCCACCGATCTCACCACCCCGGAGCAGATCGCCACCGAGTTCGTGCGACAGTGTGACCGCCTCGCCGGCCGCCTCCGCCGGGCAGGGCTTCGGGGTCGGACCATCAGCATCACCGTGCGATACGCCGACTTTCGCACCATCTCCCGCAGCCTCACTCTCCCTCACGTCACAGCCAACGCCCATGAATTGCGCCGCGCCACCGAGATCTTGACCGAGCGAGTCTCCTGGCACCCCCCGGTGCGCTTGCTGGGTGTGGAGGTGAGCCAGCTGATCGGTGGGGATGAGCCCCGGCAATTGGGGGTGGGGGAGGAAGAGAGATGGGACCAGTTGGGCGATGCCGTGGAGCACATCCGGAACCGATTTGGGACCGGCAGCATCAAACCCGCCCGGCTTCAGGAATTGTCTGAGAAGGCCCGGCGGGCTGGTTCAGATTGACGGTGGGATTCGTATACTGGACTGACCGAGGGGCGAACCCGGTGTCAAGTCAAGGTCCGCGAGGACGAGGAAGGTTGAGGGAGACGGAGTCAATGCCGCTGAGCGATCGGGAGCAGAAGATCCTGGCGGAGATCGAACGCCACTTCTATGAGGAAGATCCGGCGCTCGCTCATGCAGTTCGCAACATCCGCAAGAGGGGAAGGTTGGGACTGCGCCTGCCGGTGTTGGGGATCCTGATCGGGCTCTTGGTAATTGCCTTCAGCTTTACCCAGCGGACTTGGATCGCAGCCATTGGGTTCGCGGTCTTGGTGGCCTCGGCGACTGTTCTGGTCCAGGTCATCAGGGCTCGCAGCTTCAGCAGCGAAGACAACGACGAAAACAATTCGGGATCCGCGAAACGTGGCCGTCGACGCTTCGGACGCGCGTAGTTGCATCCGGCTACAGTTGCCGCCCCGTCTGGCAGCGAACACGACAAGTTGAGGGGAACAGGACGGGACCCTTGGGAGGTAAGTCGGTCTCCGGTCACCGGCCGACGCAGCGAGATTGCGGGAGAGAGGTTTTCAGTTGCTTCAGGGTTTCACGGCAGAGCAGGCAAGCAAGCTCACCGAATGCACCCCCCACCAGCTTCGATACTGGGATCGAATCGGATTAGTAACACCCACCATTCAGGGAACCGGAGGTAGACCCGGAGTTCGCCGGCTCTACTCCTTCCGTGACCTGGTGGCATTGCGGGTGGTGAGGAGTCTGCTCGTTAACGGTATGTCGTTGCAGCGGGTGCGGCGAGCTTGGGATTACCTGCGCCGATTCGGGAACATGGATAACCATCTCAGCCGGCTCAAGCTGGTCAGCGATGGTTCCACCATCTTCGAAGTGGGGGCCAACGACGGCGAGATCCTCGACGCTCTGCGAGAGGGCCAGCTGGCGTTCTTCACTCAGATCAACGACATCACCCGGCAGGTGGAAGAAGACGTGACCCGCTTCGAACTTGACCGTGAGCAGTTCCTTTCCATGCTGCGGCGGGTCGAGGACGACGTCAATGAGGAGCGTCACGCCTTCGGGTCGTGACCCCTCGCCACAACTGCCAGGGGCTGGGGAGGGAACGGAGACTTAGTTGCGCCGACCACCACTGCCTGCCCCGGTGCTTCTGGCGTAGCCGACGTTCCGCTTCTTTCATGAGCTCAAGGCGATCTTCTCGAATCTTTCCCCCGTAGAGATAGGCGCTCACCGCCCCCGCCAGCGGCAGCAAACTGCGGTCGACCGCCACCGCCAGCTCCCGGGGAGTCTGGGAGGGCACCACCCGGTAGCCCAGATCGATGCTCAAATCGCTGACCTGCCGCCAAGCCGGGAAGAGGTCGCCGGCTTTGACTTGGTGGCGCCGGCGGAGTCGCCTGGCTGCTTTCATTCCCGGCACCAGGCCGGTCGCAACCAGCGCCGCCGCCAGGACCGGTATCCACATCGGGGATCGCGACGGGAGCTCGATAAGGATGTCGCCGGGCGGAAGATCCCCGGGGATTTCGAACTCGGGCACGCGGTCGGGCGGAACTCGCACCGCGCCCGGACCCGAAGACCCGGCGCCAGGCTCCGGGAGATAAAGGGTCGGATCGAATCCGAGATCTTCGACCGTGCCCCGGTTGATGCTGTCACCCCTCGGGGTGGGATCGAAACGGATCCAACCCTGTCCGGCCAGGTACAACTCGACCCAGGCGTGTGCATTGCGCGCCCGGACCACGATCTGTTCTTCGCCGTTGACGTTTTGCACCTCACCGGGGGCGAAACCCATCACCACCCGGGAGGGAATGCCGAGAGAGCGGGCCATCACCGCCATGGCGGTGGCGAACTGCTCGCAATATCCCCGTCGATAGTTGCGGCTGTCGGGGTCCGATAACCACTCGGTGAGATTGATGCTGCTATGCCCGGTGGAAGCAGCGGCGTCGTAGACGAAGCTGGGGTCGGTGAGAAAAAACGATTCGAGCAGCAGGGCCCGTTCGTAGTCGGTGGTTCCCGCTCCCGCCACCGTCCTCGCCAAGCCCGAAAGCTGCTCGGGCAGGTCGTCGGGCAGATCCAAGTAGTCGTCCCGCACCCGGCCGGGAGGAAGCGGGATCTGCACCGGGGCAGGAGTGATGACGATCTCGCCGGCTTCGACAGCTTGGGCGAAGAGAGGTGACAACTGTCCGGCGCCGTTGGAGGCCAGCACCGAGAGGTCAGCTTGGGGAATGTCGGAAGTGACCCGATATTGCATCCCCTCCCGGGTGTTGGTGTCGAAGGTGACCGATCCGTCTTCTCTCACCCGGTGACTGGCGCTCAGCAAGGGGTCGTCGCTGCGCATCGCTACCGGTGAATAGATGAGGGGCAGGTAGTTCTGGCGAAGGGCCACGATCTGCACCACTTGCTCGACCCGGATGGTGGGTCCCCGGAAAGCGAAGTCCTCAGCCTCCCAATTCCGGGTGGTGGGACGGTTGATGGCGAAGCGGGCCGGACGCCAGTATTCACCGTCGAACACATCGAGGGTGGTGAGCTTCCAGTAGAGCTCTTGGTTGGGAGGGGCGGCCTCACTGACCCGGGCCACGAAGACCACGGTGGCGTCGTTTCCGACCAGGTCTTGACGCATCCCGGCGAAGAGGTTGATGGAGAAGCCACCGAACAGCCCTCCGCCGAATCCGCTGGCGCTACGCCAGGAAACCATCCCCGACTCGGGTACTACCGCGGCGAAGGCACCGGTGGACCAGACCGCAGCCATCATCAGTGTGAATAGGACCGCCATCGGCAGGGTGCGGGCGGTGGCGGGAACAGCTCGCCCCGTAAGGGCGTAACGGGCTCGCCCCGCCGCCCGCCGGCCCCGGCCGGCCAGCAGTCCTAGACCGCCCACCAGGGCCATGGCGCCTACGAACCACCACCTCACCGGGGCCCGGTCGAGAGTGGCCAGGATCAGGTAAAAACCAAGCGGGGGAAGGATCATCAACCCTGGGCGCCGGCGCATGCCCCCGAAGGCGATGACCGCGCCCAGCAGCCAGTAGAGGGCGGCCAGCACCGCCACTAGACCTGGCACCGCCAGCACCGGGGCGGCGCCGTAGCGGATCAGCTCTAGAGCGATGGCCACCTCGGCTGCTAAGAGGTCAACGCTCTCTCCGCCAGGGATGAACCCGAGGACGAGCGTGGGCCCGGCCGCCACCCGGGCAAGGGCCAGCCCCGCTCCCAGCATCGTTACGGCCAGGACGGCGGGAGGCCGCACCGAGGCGGCGCCCAGCAGGGCGGTAACCGCCCCGCCCAAGACGGCTGCAGTGAAGAGAATGGGAAACCACGACACCGTGCCGAAACCTTCGGTGAGAAGCGATCCCATCCGGGCGGTCACCAGCCCGAAGGCGCCCAGGGCGGCTAGCCAGCCGAGGCGGGTGTCCATGTCCTCTGGATTGCCTGCTGCCAGGCCGGGGCCCAGCGTTCGTTGGGTTTGACCAGCACGGTCTTGGCCCCGGTCCGCTGGAAACTGGTCAGCTCGGGGCTGGGAGGGGAGGAGACGGAGAGGAGGATGGTTGCGCGGTGCTGGGCACCCAGCAGCCGGTAGACCCCGAGCAGGTCTCGGTCGGGCCGGCCGCTAACCAGGATCAGCAACCCTCCACCTTGGGCGCGAAGCCGGGAGGCAACCAGACGCAAATCGATTCCCGGTACTCGATGTACCCGGGCGAGCGATTCCATGGCGGCGGCATAGGCGGCGATATCGATCACCTGGCGTCCCGACCACAACCCGCCGGAGAAACCCGCCTCCACCAGATGGTGAACTGCTGAGGCAGCTCCCGACACCGCCTTCTCGAAGCTGTCGTCGTCCGGATAGGGATCGGATCGCACGTCGAGCAGGACCAGGGCTCGGGACTGCCAGGGTGTTTCCATCTGGCGGATCATCAACTCGTCCAGCTTGGCTGAGGTGGGCCAGTGGACCCGGCGCAAATCGTCCCCATCGGCATAGGGCCGGAGCGTGTAGAAGTCTTCGCCTCCCCGCTGGCTGTGTTGGGGGCGGCTGGCCATGGTGGCGGGATCCCGCCCTCGTACCACCGGAAACCCGGTCAGGGCTTCCACCGCCGGGTAAACGATGAGCTGATCGATGGTGTCGCCCCGCCAGCGGGCAGTGGTGAGACGCAAGGGGTCATGCACTTCGATCGAGGCCGGCCCCACCATGTAAACCCCGCGGGGACGGCAGACGATGCGATAAGAAGCCAGGACGGTGTCCCCCCCGGGAAGGGAGCCCAAGGAGAACCCCGCTCGGCCCAGCCCTTCGATGCCGTCGCTCAAGCTCAACTCGGGTAAGGGCAGCCGTTTGTGATTGGTGACCCGTAGCTCCACCGTGGCCCGGTCACCTTCATGCACCAGGTTGGGGTGGAGGCGCCTCTCCACCACCAGTTGGGGGCGGTTCCAGCCGGTGATGGCCAGGCCCACCAACACCGCCGCTGCTAATGCCGCCGCCAGACCTAAGAGCTCGATTTCACCCAGCATCACCCACGCCGCCACCAAGGCGGCCCCCGCCCCCACCATGGCGCCTCCCCGGGTGGTGAGCATCAGGCCTCGGCCCGTCCCAGAGGAACCCGGGTCGCGTTGAGGACCGCATCGACCACTTCATCGGGGGTAACTCCCCGCATCTGCGCTTCGGGGCGGAGGGCCAGCCGGTGTTGGAGGACGGGGCCGGCGAGGGCCTTGACGTCGTCGGGAGTGACGTATTCGCGACCTTCGGATGCGGCTTTGGCCCGGGAAGCTCGCAGCAGATAGAGCGATGATCGGGGGCTGGCTCCGAGGAGGATCTCGCTGTAACGGCGGGTGCCGTCCACTACCTCTACTACATAACTTCTCACCGATGGGGCTACATGCACGTAGCGAGCGATGTCGATCATCTCCAAGAGTTGGGCGCTTTGGATCACCTCTTCTAGGTCGATGAAACTGGAACGGAGGCCGTGGGTTTCCAGCATCTCGAGTTCTTTGTCCCGGCTCGGGTAACCGATGGCGACCCTCATCATGAAACGGTCAAGTTGCGCTTCGGGGAGCGGATAAGTGCCTTCGTGTTCTATCGGATTCTGGGTAGCTACCACCATAAAAGGCGGGGGAAGCTGGCGGGTGACTCCGTCGACGGTGACCTGCCGCTCCTCCATCGCCTCCAGCAAAGCCGCTTGAGTTTTAGGACTGGCCCGGTTGATCTCGTCGCCCACCACGATGTTGGCGAAGATGGCGCCCGGCTTGAAGACGAATTGGGCCTGCTGGCGGTCCCAAATCGACACCCCGGTGACGTCGGAAGGGAGAAGGTCGGGGGTGAACTGGACCCGGTTGAAGTCACACCCGATGCTGCGGGCCAGCGATTTGGCCATCAGGGTTTTGCCCACTCCGGGGACATCCTCGATGAGCACATGACCCTCAGCTACCAAGCAGAGCAGCACTTGTTCGACCGATTCCCGTTTTCCCTGGATCACTCTTTCGATGTTGGACGCCACCTGGTCGAAGCGGTCGGCGAACCAGTGGACTTCACCGGGGGCGTTCTGAGTCATAAGGAGAGGTGATCACTTTCTCGAAGGGACCTGAACTTTGGGGCTGGTGGGCTCACCTGTGCTGAGTATCCTGAACGATATTCGGGGGTGGACGCAAAGGAGGCGTTGGTGAACCTGGCCTGGGCAGTCGTGCGGCAACCGAGTTGTTGGCTCGAGGCTATTCGGGCGGCATGGTCGATGCGGGCTGTTGGCTGGTGGAAGCGCCCTCCGTTTCTCCCCCGACCCGATAGGACGTATCTGAGATGGAGATCGTTGACCGCATACGGCGATTCAAGCTCCCCGGTCTTGGCCCCCGACCTGGCGTCGTACCTGGCGTGGAGGAGGCGGTGGCGCCTCGCCCGGAGCAGCTCGACTCGATGAGTATTGGGGGACTGCGCCAGCGCCTCGAGAATCTTGAGGGGGTAGCCGGGATCCATCTCGAATTGGCGGAGAGCGGTCTCTCCGGGATCCGAGTCTCCTTGGCGGAAGGCGCCGACGAAGCGACCGTGCTGGAGCGAATCCGCTCCCTGCTCGTGACCTATGGGCTGCGCACTCCCACGCCAGTCACCACCGAACCCGAAGCGTCCCCCGAGGAGGCGCCGGTGACGACGGTGATACGTCCCGAAGGGGAAGGAATGCGGGTCGAAGTCACCGGCGGTGGACAAAGCCTGGTCCGGGTGGTGGACGCCAGCCCCCTGGCCGCAGCCCAGGCGGTGGCCGAGGCGCGGGCCCAACTGGCCGGGCGCCCCGAACCCCGAGTCTTGTGGATCGGGCTCGACTCGGTGGGTGACTGGCGCATCCTCACCGTGCTGATGCAGGTGAACGAGGACGAGCCCAGGGTCGGTGCCAGCGTGGTCAAGAGCGGTTGGGCCGCCGCCCTCGACCAGGCGGTGGCGGTCGCCCTCGACTGACCTTCCGGGGCGGGATACCTGGGCCCAAAGTGCCGGTGCGTGATCTCTTGGGGTTGATAGGCTTCCGGCGAGGAGCCACACACCTTGGGTAGGGCCTTGATTCTGAACGCGTCTTTGGAGCCGCTGTCGGTGGTTCCTAGCCGGCGCGCGGTCGTGTTGGTGGTTCGGGGGCGGGCGCTGGTCGTCGAGCACTATGACGAGGTCTGGCATTCGGCCACCCGCAGTTTCCCGGTGCCGTCGGTGGTCCGTCTCAACACCTATATCCGGGTGCCCTTTGAGCGAACCATTCCCGTAAGCCGGCGGGCGGTGTTCGGGCGTGACGGGCACCGCTGTCAATACTGCGGGGCTCCGGCGGAAAGCATCGATCATGTCGTGCCCCGATCCCGCGGTGGACTCCATACCTGGGACAACGTGGTGGCATGTTGCCGTCGCTGCAACGTGCACAAAGGCGACCGGCTCCCTTCCGAGGTGGGGCTCAACCTCAACCGCCGCCCCGCTCCTCCCAACCGGTATGGATGGATCTACGCCAGCGCCGGTTACGTTCTCGAGCCCTCCTGGCAGCCCTATCTCTTGACTGCCTGAGCGCCAGAGGCGCTCAGGCAGTCAGCCGGCCGAGCTGACGCTCGGCAAGCCGGCAGAGCCGGGCTGCCGCCCGGCTCCGACGTGAGCCAAATCCCGTTCTTCCTCTCACCTCTCGCGTCTTCCGTCTTCCGTCTTCCGTCTTCCGTCTCCATGGGACCCACGGACTATCAGGTGGGGGAAAGTGTTGACAAGTGGGAGAAAGTGGGGCATAGTGGTGCGGGCGTAGAGGAACGCACAGTCATGAGGGAAAAAGCGACGTGTTTGTTGGGAAGTTCTTTCGGACCCTGGACGAGAAAAGCCGTCTGGTGGTCCCGCCGTCGTTTCGGCGCGAATTGGAGGCCGAAGGGCGCCAGTCCGTCATCCTCGCCCCTGACCAGGACGGGTGTCTGATGTTGACCCGCCCCGCCGACTTCGCCGCCAAGATGGAGACCCTCAAAGGAGACCGCCAGACTCCCGAGGGCCGGGACCGGTTTCGCTACTTCACCGCCAACGCCCAGCTACTCGAGCTGGACAAAGCCGGGCGCGTCACCATCTCCGATGACTTTCGGCGCTTTGCCGGGCTCGACATCGGCGGCGAAGCCGCCATCGCCGGGTACCTCGAATGGGCCGAGATCTGGAACGCCGACGTCTTCCGGGAGCGGGAACAACGAAGCCTCACCCAAATCCTGGCCGAGGGCAGGGGGTGAGGATCGCCTAGTTCTGGATCATCGCCAGCCCCCCGGATACCAATGGGAAGGCCCCTGACTCCGCCCGCTTCCTTTTGGTGCCAGCGCCCGGGGGGCTGGCCATGACCCAGGACCGGGAGTACCACCGGCCGGTAATGGCCGGCGAGGTGGCCGAACTTCTCGGGACGGTCCCGTCAGGGGTGGTGGTGGATGCCACCTACGGCGGGGGTGGTCATGCGAGGGAATTGCTGAGGGTGCTCGGCCCCCGGCACCGGGTGCTCGGCATCGACCGGGACCCGGAGGCGGTGGCCCGAGCGGAACGACGAGGAGGACGATTGCAGGTGGTGCAGGGCAACTTCGCCCAACTGAGCGAGCTGCTGCGACGTGAAGGCGTGGAATCCCCAAGCGGGATCCTCTTCGACTTCGGTGTCTCCAGCCACCAGTTGGACGAAGCCGCCCGGGGGTTCTCGTACCACGGCTCCGGACCACTCGACATGCGCATGGACCCCACTCAAGAGCTCACGGCAGCCGCCCTCGTTAACGAACTTCCCGAAGGGGAGCTGGCCACCCTCATCCGTCGCTATGGCGAAGAGCCCGCCGCCGCCCGAATCGCCCGGGCGATCGTGGCCGCTCGCCCTCTTACCGATACCGCTCACCTGGCCCAAGTCATCGCCGCCGCGCTTCCCGGCCCCCGCCGCCGGGCCCATCCCGCCCGGCGGACCTTTCAGGCGCTGCGAATTGCCGTCAACGGCGAGCTCGACGCCATCAGCCGCGGACTTGACCAGGCCCTATCCGAGCTGGCGGTCGAGGGCCGGTGTGTGGCGATCTCCTACCACTCCCTTGAGGATCGGTTGGTCAAACGCCGCTTCGCCCAGGCCAGCCAGGGCTGCGTCTGCCCACCTTCACTTCCGGTGTGCGGATGCGGCGCCTCGCCCAATTACCGGCCACTGACGCGGGGAGCGATCAAACCCACCGACATCGAAGTAGCACACAACCCGCGGGCTCGATCGGCTCGACTGCGGGCGGTGGTACGGGTGGCGAAATGACCGCCCAGCCGCTGCGCCATCCTTACAGTCGGGGCCGGCTCCGGGTGGTCAGCGGTGCCCGAGCCCACCGGCCCTCCCTCGCCCCCTGGCTGGTCTTTTCATTAGTGGCGGTGGTGGCTTTTCTGGGTATGGTCCTCACCCGAACCGCCCTCGATCGATCCGCCATCGAACTAGCCAAGATCGAACGGCAGATCGCCGAAGCCAAGACCACTAACCAGATCCTCCGTCTGGAGATCGGCAGGCTGGAGAGCCCCGCCCGGATCGCCCCCTTAGCCGCCGAGATGGGGATGGTTTACCCCCGAACCAGCGAGAAGCTGATGGTGGCGGGGGTGATTCCGGATGGTTCCTCCGATCCCCGGTGGTCCGAACTGGCACGCCTAGCGGTGGCCGCCCCCTCGGATTCCTCGGTGGCGAGCGGCGCCGGCACCGCCCTGGCCGCGGGCACCACTTCTGAAACTCCGGACACGGCTCCATGACCATCGGCTACCGCGCTGGCGCCGGATGGGATCGGGCGGCTTTTCCGCCCGGCACCTCCGAGCACCGGCGCCGGAGTTAGATCATGGCCGCCCGCCCGGCGGGCAAGCGATGGAGAGCCGGGCAGCTCCGCTTAGGGTTGCTCGGGGCCGGCTTGGTACTCGCCTGGCTGGGGGTTGCCTTACGCCTTTACCAGGTGCAGGTGGTGCAAGCCCCCGAACTGGCGGAACGGGGAGTGGCTCAACGGCAGATCGAGCGCCAGCTCACTCCGCAGAGGGGAAACATCTTCGACCGCAACGGCGATCCCCTGGCAATGACGGTGGAGGGGGCCAGCATCTTCGTCAACCCCACCGAGCTCACCGACCCGGTCTTTGTCGCTCAGCAAGTAGGGGGGATGTTGGGACGGGACCCCAACACCCTCATCGAACAGTTCGACAGCGACCGCAACTTCGTCTACCTGCGGCGACAGGTGGAGCTCGAGCTGGCCACCACCATTCTCGATCTGGAGCTGGCCGGGGTCTATTCCCATCCCGAACCCAAGCGGGTCTATCCCACCGGGACGGTGGCATCCCACGTAGTCGGTTTTGTCAACGTCGACGGCGAGGGCGCCGAAGGCATCGAGCACGAATTCGACGAGTTGCTGCAGGGGATTCCGGGCGAGGTCCGGTTCGAACAGGCGCCCAATGGGGTGCCCATCCCTTGGGCGCCCACCCAAAGCGTTCCCGCCGTGCCGGGGGAGGATCTCGTCACCACCATCGACCTCCCCATCCAGTATTCGGCCGAGGACGCCTGCCGGCAGACCCTGGAAGTCACCGGGGCCGCCTCCTGCTGGATCGTGGCGCTGGATGTGGAAACCGGGGAGGTGCTGGCAGTGGCGGGGGCCCCCGAGTTCGACCCCGGCGTGCGCCAGGGGGTGGACGGTTCCGCTTTCACCAATTTCGCCGTCCGGGGCATGTACGAGCCTGGCTCGACCCAGAAGCTGGTCACCTTCGCCGCCGCCCTGGAGGAGGGCGTAGTCAATCCCGAGACGCTCATTCGCGACATCTCCGATGTCATCGAGCTGCGCCCGGATGCCTGTCAGCGAGCCGACGACGACATCTTCGGCTGTTACCGCGACTTCGAACGCCATGACACCGAAGACATGGCAGTGACCGAGGTCTTCCGCCGCTCCTCCAACGTCGGCACCATCAAGATTGCCCAACTCATGGATCCGGCTGATCTGGGTCGCTACCTCGAGGCATTTGGCCTCGGGCAGCCGACCGGGATCGACTATCCCGGGGAGGCGGCCGGCGCCATCAACCTCGACCCCTCTTGTGAGGTGTGTCCCCTTTCGGCTTCGATCGGGTACGGGGTGGCGGTGACTTCGTTGCAGATGGCGGCCGCCTACGCCGCTATTGGCAACGACGGCCTCTGGATCCAGCCCCACATCGTCACCGCCGCTCATGGTCTCGGCGGTGACACCGACACTTTCGAACCTCACCGCCACCAGGCAGTGAGCCCCGAAACTGCCCTCCAGCTTCGTCAGATGCTCTCTCAGGTGGTGGAGGCGGGAACCGGGGTTTCGGCCCAGATCCCCGGCTACCGGGTGGGAGGTAAAACCGGGACCGCCGACAAATTAGGTCCCGATGGCCGCTACACCGACATAACCATGGCCTCCTTCGTCGGCATAGCCCCCATCGATGATCCCCGGGTGGTGGTGGCAGTGGTGGTGGACAGCCCCAGCTTCGACTACCGGACCGGTGGACTGGCGGCTGCCCCCGCCTTCGCCCAGGTGATGGAACAGGCTCTTCACCGGCTGGGAGTGCCGCCTGATGCGGCCACCGGTTAACACCATGGGCGCCCTGCACGCCCTGGTGGATGGCCGCCTCCTCGGTGACCCCTCGGTCGAGGTCTTCGAAGCTACCCACGACAGCCGTCAGGTGGCGCCGGGATGGCTGTTCATCGCCGTGCCCGGGGCCCGAGTCGACGGCCATCACTTCGCCGCCGAGGCGGTGGCGAGAGGAGCCAGCGGAGTGGTGTCGGAACGGGTTTTGCCCGTACCGGTTACCCAGCTGGTGGTCGATGATGCCCGCCGAGCCATGGCGCCCTTGGCAGCGGCGATTCATGGTGAACCATCCAGCCAGTTGGCAGTGTTGGGAGTGACCGGCACCAACGGCAAGACCACCGTCACTCACTTCATCGAGGCGATTGCCCGTCGAGCCGGTAGGCGATGTGGTCTCATCGGAACCGTGGCTACCCGGCTCGGTGACCTCGAGATACCCAATCCTCACACCACACCGGAAGCCACCGATTTTCAGCGGCTGCTGCACCTCATGGTCGACGAAGGAGCGGAGATGGTGGCCTGTGAAGTGTCCTCCCACGCCTTGGCCTTGGAGAGGGTGGCGGCCACCCGTTTTGCAGTGGCGGCCTTCACCAATCTCTCCCAAGATCACCTCGATCTCCACCGGTCCATGGAGGCCTACTTCGACGCCAAGGCCGCCCTCTTCGAAATGGCGCAGCGCAAAGTGATCAACATCGATGACGCCTACGGGTCCCGGCTCGCTGCCCGGCATCCCGACGCCCTCCTGGTGGGCGGGGGAGGGCAGGTGCGAGCAGGCCAGGTCTCCTCCGACCAGCAAGGAAGCAGTTTCGACCTTCATCTTCCCGACGGCACCGAGCGGGTCCGGATCAATCTTCCCGGGCCTTTCAACATCGAAAACGCCTTGGTGGCCGCCGGGGTGGCGCACCAGGTCGGCTTCCAACCGGGGGAGATCAGGGATGGTTTGGCAGACCTCCCGTCGGTGCCGGGCCGCTTCGAAGTGCTGGAAGGTCCAGAGGGAATGGTGGTGGTAGTGGACTACGCCCACACCCCGGACGGCATCAGCAGCGTGATCGCGGCCGCCCGTTCTTTGGCTCGGGGCCGGGTGATTGTGGTCTTCGGAGCGGGCGGAGACCGTGATCGGGCTAAGCGACCTGCCATGGGCGAGGCGGCGTCGGCGGCCGATTTGGTGGTGGTCACTTCCGACAACCCCCGCAGCGAAAACCCCGAGGCGATCATCGACCAGGTCTTGTCCGGGGTCGACAACCCGGCCTTCCTGCGGGTGGTCGATCGACGGCAGGCTATCGCCGCCGCTCTCCGTTCGGCCGTGCCCGACGACATCGTCTTGGTGCTGGGCAAAGGCCACGAACCCGGCCAGGAGATCGCCGGCGTCATCCATCCTTTTGACGACCGTCAGGTGATCACCGAGCTGTTCCAGGAGCTCTCACCGTGATTTTGCTCCTCATCGCCGCCGCCTCCGGGGTAATGCTTTCGATCTTTTCCCTCCCCGGGACCATTGCTGCCCTCCGCCGGCGGGCCATCGGACAGTTCATCCAGGAGGAGGTAACCGGGCACGCCCATAAACACGGCACCCCGACCATGGGCGGTTTGGTGCTGGTGGGAGCGGCGGCCTTGGGGTACCTGCTCGCCCACTTCCAAGTGTGGACTCCCGCCACCGGGTTCGAGTTTCGCCTTCGCCCCTTCGGCGCCGGTGGGGCCCTGGCCCTCTTCGCCATGGCCGGAATGGGCCTGGTCGGCTTTCTCGACGACTACATCAAGTTCGCCCGCAAACGCAGCCTCGGCCTCAACAAGCGAGCCAAGTTCGGACTGCAGCTCTTGATCGCCGGCACCTTCGCCTGGGGAGCGTCGGCGGCCGGGGTCAGCACCCAGCTCTCCTTCGTCCGGCCCCTCGGCATCGACCTCGGCATCTTCTTCGTGGTCTGGGTGCTGTTCCTCCTCACCGGGGCCGCCAACGGGGTCAACCTCTCCGACGGCATGGACGGGTTAGCGGCGGGGAGCGCGGCCCTGGTGGTGGGTGCCTACACCATCATCGCCTTCTGGCAGTTCCGCTACTCACCTCCCTCCGGTACCGTCTATCCCGCCTCGGTGGACCCGTTGGAGGTGGCGGTAGTGGCGGCGGCCATGTTCGGCGCCCTGCTCGGCTTCCTCTGGTGGAACGCCCCTCCCGCCCAGATCTTCATGGGCGACGTCGGCTCCCAAGCCATCGGTGGGCTGCTCGCCGCCATGGCCATCCTCACCAACACCCACCTGCTCCTGGCCGTCCTCGGTGCGATCTACGTCGCCGAGACCATCTCGGTCATCCTGCAGGTGGCCAGCTTCCGGTTGAGCGGCAAACGCATCTTTCGTATGGCTCCCATCCACTACCACTTCGACTTGGCAGGATGGCCAGAGACGACGGTGGTGATCCGCTTCTGGATCCTTACCGGGATCGGGGTGGCGCTGGGCTTGGGCCTCTTCTACGCCGACTTCCTGGCGGTGGAAGGGATACTGGAATGAGGACGCTGATTCTCGGGGCGGGAGTATCGGGCACGGCCGCCGCTCGGCTCGCCCGCCGGCTCGGACACCAAGTAACGGTCTACGACGCCGACCCCAAGACGGGTGCCGATCTCATCGCCTCCGGGGTGGGCCTCATCAGCGGGCGCTGGGAACCGGAACTCCTCAACGGGATCGAATTGGTGGTGGCCAGTCCCGGATTCCCCCTCCGCAGCGCCCCCATAACCGACTCCTTCGAAGCCGGCCTTCGAGTTTGGAGCGAACTCGAATTCGCTTGGCGCCAACTTACCGTCCCGGTAGTGGCGGTCACCGGGACCAACGGCAAGACCACCGTCACCGAGGCCATCGCCGCCATCCTGGCCGAGTCGGGACTTTCCACCGTGGCGGCGGGCAACATCGGCACGGCTCTGTCCGGGGTGGTAGGCGAGGCCTTCGACGTGGTGGTGGTGGAGGCTTCCAGTTTCCAGTTGGAGCTCACCGAGTCGTTCCACCCCTCGACCGGAGTGTTCCTCAACTTGGCCCCCGACCATCTCGACTGGCATCCGAGCTTGGCGGCGTACACCGCAGCCAAAGAGAAGATCTTCCGCTGGCAGGACCCGAGCGACGTACTGATCCACGATGCCGACGATCCTGGTCTGCAACCGGTGCTGGAACGCCTCCACCAGCGGAGCGATCCTCCCACCCTCTTCCCCGTATCAGGGCGAAGACGACCACCGGGAGGCTTCGGGCCGGAGGGCGACCTGCTCCACCTTCCCGGGCTCGATCTCCCCCTGGCCACGCTGGCCGGCAGCGATCCCATCGACCTGGTCAACTTCACCGCCGCCGCCACCGCCGCTCACCGCCATGGCGCCACCGCCGCCGCCACCGCCGCCGTCGGCACCCGTTTCCGGCCCGGACCGCACCGGCGCACCCCGGTGGGGATGTGGCGGGGAATCAGCTTCGTGGACGACTCCAAAGCCACCAATCCCCATGCCGCCTTGGCTGCCATCGCCGCCTATCCCTCGGTGGTGCTCATCGCCGGCGGGCTCAGCAAGGGTCTCGATGTCACCCCCCTGGCCCGGGCAGAGGGGGTTCGTCACCTGGTTGCCCTGGGAGAAGCCGCCGAGGCGCTGATTGCCGCCTCCGCTCCCGGGAAAGCCACCCGAGTCTCCTCCATGGAGGAGGCGGTGGAGGTTGCGGTGGCGGTGGCCCGCCCCGGCGACACCGTGCTGCTGGCGCCGGGCTGCGCCAGCTTTGACCTCTACCAGTCGTACCGCGCCCGAGGTGAGGCTTTCATTAACGCCGTGAATCATCTCATCGCCGGAGGAGCAGCATGACCAGCAAGGTGACCTCGATCGCCCAAGTCCGCGCCGCCGCCCGACGCAAAGCCATCACCTCCCACGTCAACGGCCGCATCGTCTCCATCCTCCTGGTGACGGTGGTAGTACTGGTGGTGATGGGGTTGGGCGCCACCCTGTCGGCCTCATCGATCAGTGGACTGGCCAAGGCCTCCGACCAGTACCACTACTTCAAGCGGCAGTTGCTGGGACTGGGCATCGGCATCGTGGCCATGGTGGCGGCGTCCCGCCTCGAATACCGCCATTACCGGCGCCTGGCCATCCCCTTCTTCTGGGTGACCCTAACCACCCTGGTTCTGGTCCTCTTCATTGGACTGGAAGACGGGGGGTCGAGGCGCTGGCTGGCTCTGGGCTCACTCACCGTCCAACCGTCGGAGTTCGCCAAGCTGGCCGTCATCCTCACCATGGCCGTGCTGCTGGAGCGCAAGGCACGCCAGTTGCACGAATGGAAACACTTCCTCGGCCCAGTGCTCTTCTGCGTGGGATTGACCGCCCTGCTCGTGATCATGGAGAAAGACCTGGGGACCACCATCGTCATCGGGGTGGCCGGTCTGGCGGTGACACTGGTCTCCCGGGCGCCGCTCCGCTTCATCCTCGGACTGACTGCCCTGGCGGTGGTGGCGGCGCTGGGCCTGGCCCTGGTCGAGGGTTACCGGATGGACCGCATCGAAGGCTTCATCGACCCCTGGGCTGATCCCCAGGGAACCGGATACCAGCTGATCCAGGGTTACTACGCCCTCGGCACCGGTGGGCTCTTCGGGGTGGGGCTGGGCGCCAGCCGGGCTCGATGGTCCTACCTCCCCAACGCCCACACCGACTTCATTTTCGCCATCATCGGAGAAGAGACCGGGCTGGTGGGAGCGATGGTGGTACTGGGGTTGTGCCTCTGCCTGGCCTTGGTCGGGTGGTTGATAGCCAGCCGGGCCCCCGACCAGTTCGGAAGAATGATCGCCGCCGGAATTACCGGATGGCTATCGGCCCAAGCCCTGGTCAACATCGGTGGGGTGCTGGGGGTCCTTCCCATAACCGGCATCGTCCTCCCCTTCGTCAGTTACGGTTCCACCGCCATGATCGTTTCACTGGCGGCAGTGGGGGTGATGGTCAACATCGCCCAACACGGCGTTACCCCCAGCCGGTCGTAATGGCTTTCGCCATCGCCGCGGCCGGCACCGGCGGACACGTCTATCCCGGACTGGCGGTAGGAGAAGCGCTGGTCAGCCACGGTGTGGCGCGGGAGGAGATCCTCTATATAGGGGGGAGGCGCTTGGAGCAGTCGGTTTACCCCCAGGCCGGGTTTCCGTTCCTATCCGTAGAGCTGGCCGGGCTGCAGCGAAGTCTGACCCCCGCCAACTTGAGGCTGCCAAGGGTGGTGGCGGCGGCGACCACCGAAATCGCCCGTGAACTCCGCCACCGGCAAATAAAGGTGGTGCTGGGGATGGGCGGCTACGTCTCGGTGCCGGCGGGTCTGGCCGCCGGCCGCGCCCACGCCCGCCTCTTCCTCCATGAGCAGAACGCCGCCGCCGGGCTGGCCAACCGCCTGCTCAAGCGGCGGGCGCAAGCGGTGTTCATCTCATTTGCCGGCACGGCCCATCTGCCGCGGGGTCTCTTCACCGGGAACCCGGTGCGTGCCCCCCTGGATCGATTCGACCGTGGTCTCCTTCGTTCCCCGGCTCTCGACCGCTACCAACTCGACCCTGAAATACCGGTGCTGGGGGTATTCGGTGGCAGCCTGGGGGCTGCGGTCATCAATCGGGCCGTAACCAACATGATCACCTCACAACCGCACCCCACATTCCAGACCTTGCAGCTCACCGGGACGGCCGAGGGTCCAAGGCTGGCAGCGCTGGCAGTTGCTCATCCCCGCTGGCGGGTGCGGGAGTTCGAAGGGGAGATGCAGTGGTTCTATGCCGCCTCAGATCTGGTCCTGGCCCGGGCCGGCGGGGCGGTGGCCGAGCTCACCGCCACCGCCACTCCCGCGGTACTGGTCCCCGGCGGATTCGGTTCGGGCGGCCATCAACACGCCAATGCCGCTGCCCTGGCCCGAGTGGGTGCCGCCGAGGTGATCGAGGAGAAACACCTCTCCCGGTTGCCGGGGGTGATCGAAGGGCTCCTCGCCAACCCGCACCAACTCCAGGCGATGAGGGAAGCGGCCCGATCGCTCGCTCGCCCCCAAGCCGCTCAGGAAATCGCCCAGATCCTGATCAAAAACCATGAATGAGACTCGAGCGGTGGCGCTCCGGCTACCCGGGGGGGTGCGCCGCCTCCACCTGGTGGGGGTAGCCGGGGCGGGGATGAGTGCCCTCGCCAAGCTGGCCCATCAAGCAGGATTGACGGTGAGCGGCTCCGACCAGCGAGAGGCGATCGAGCTGGCCTCCCTGGCCGACCTGGGCGTGACCACCTGGTCGGGTCACCAGCCCGACCGGCTTGAGGGAGTGGAGCTGGTGGTGGCATCTTCGGCGGTTCCCGACTCCGACCCCGAGCTCACTTCCGCCGCCGCGGCGGGGATTCCGGTTTGGCGCCGGCCCCAGCTGCTGCGGGAGGTCACCGCCGCTCTTCCCACCATCGGCTTCACGGGTACCCACGGCAAAACCACCAGCACCGCCCTTGCCGTCCTCGGTTTGCGTGCCCTGGGCCTCGACCCTTCCTTTCTAGTGGGAGGAGAGATGGTCGACCTCGGCACCAATGCCCACCTTGGAGAGGACCATCCTCTGGTGTTGGAAGCCGACGAGGCTTTCGGCACTTTCGAGCTCCTCAGCCTCGGCGGTCTCCAGGTGACCAACGCCGAGCCCGAACACCTCGACTACTTCCAGACCGCCGACCAGATGGAGGAAACTTTCGTGGAGGTGGCCCGGCGAGTGCAGGGACCGGTGGTGTGCTGCCTCGACGATCCCGGCTCCCTTCGGGTGGCCCAGCGGGTCGGGGCCCGGGGTTATGGGTTCTCAGCCGAGGCGGAGTGGCAGCTATCGCAGCTCGAAGAGGGAGCGAAGCGGGTCCGCTTCGTCCTCCACACACCGCGGCAAGAGCAGATCCAGGTCGAAGTTCCCCGACCGGGGCGCCACGTGGCTCTCAATGCCGCCGGGGCCTTGGCCCTTCTCGGCGAGCTGGGCCACGACCCGGCGGTGGCCGCCCGGGGGCTGGCCGGCTTCGGGGGCGTCCGCCGCCGCTACGAGCTGCGGGGCCATGTCGCCGGCGTAACTTTGATCGACGACTACGCCCACCACCCCACCGAAGTGGCCGCGGTCCTTCGGGCCGCCGGCAGCGGGGGGTACCGCCGGATCTGGGCAGTTTTTCAACCCCATCTCTACAGCCGCACCCAGCTTCTTTATCGGGAGTTCGGCGCCGCTCTGTCCGCCGCCGATCAAGTCGTGGTGACCGATGTCTACGCCTCACGGGAGAGCCCGCTGCCTGGGGTCAACGGCGAGCTGGTGGCGGCGGCGGCCCGCCGGGCCGGCGCCCAAGTGCGCTACGTAGCCCATCGAGGGGACATCGCGGGGGAGATCAGCTCCGAACTAACCGAAGGTGACCTGGTGCTGTCGATGGGGGCGGGGGACATAACGCTGCTGCCAGGCGAGATTGCTGCTCTCCTGGCCAGCCGGGGTGGGCCGTGACCCGCTGGGAGCAGCTGGTTGCGGAGGGAAGAGTCGAGGCGGACGCGGCCATCGCCCCGCTCACCACCTACAAATTGGGCGGTCGGGCTGACTTCCTGGCAAGGGTCGGGCGCCTCGACGACCTGACGCCTCTGGCGGAAGCCATGGCCGAGTACCCGCTACCGGTGCTGGTGGTGGGGAGGGGAAGCAACATTGTGGTCTCCGATGGTGGATTTGGCGGCCTCGTCCTCCGTCTGGGCGGAGACCTCGCCCGGATCACCGTCGACGGGGGAGTGACCGCTGGGGGCGGGGCCAGCCTTCCCCAGCTGGCACGGGCCGCGGTCAAATCCGGACGGCTCGGTCTCGAGTTCATGGTGGGCATTCCCGGCACCGTGGGCGGCGCCGTCCGCCAAAACGCCGGCTGCTTCGGCCGGGAGGTGGTAGATGTGCTGGAGAAGGCCGACGTGTTCGATCTCCGGGGAGGCCAGTTGACCACCGCCGCCCCCACCGACCTGGCGATGAGCTACCGCTCGACCTCACTTCTCCCCACCCAAATCGTTACCCAAGCCAGCTTCGTGACGGAGCCGGGTGATCCCGCGTTGGGGGAGGAGAAGATGCGGGAGATAACCCGCTGGCGCCGCCATCACCAACCGGGGGGCACCCTCAACGCCGGCTCCGTCTTCAAGAACCCGCCGGGAGACGCCGCCGGACGGATCATCGACTCCTTGGGATTGAAGGGGCTGGCGGTGGGGGGAGCCGCCGTCTCCTCCAAACACGCCAACTTCTTCGAGGCACAGCCGGGGACCAGGGCCATTGACGTGTACCGATTGGTGAAACAGGTGGGCCGGATCGTGGAGGAACGCACCGGAGTCCGGCTCCAGCCCGAGATCCAGTTCGTCGGCGACTTCAAGGACTCCTCCCATGGTTGACATCGATCCCCGCCTGGCGGCCCGCCGTCAGCAAGTAGCGGAAAGTCACGCCCGCACCCACTTCAGCCGGATCATCTGGATACTGGGGATCGCCCTGGTGGTGGGGGGCGCAGTGTGGCTGGCTCGCTCCCCCTACCTGGCCTTGACCGAAATAAAGGTGACGGGGATGGAAGCGGAGGAGGTGGCACCCGTGCTCGAAGCAGCCGGCCTTCGGGAAGGTCGGCCCATCGTTCTAGTCCGCACCGGAGAGGTGGAAACTGCCCTGTTGGAGGATCCCCGCATCGAAAGCGCCGAAGTGGTCCTGCGCTGGCCCCAAACCGCCGAGGTTTACCTGGTCAGGCGCCCCCCGGTGGCATGGGCGCCGAGGGGGGCTTCGTGGGCGCGGATAGCCGAAGACGGAACCGTCATCGATCTGGCACCCGCCCCGGACCAAACCCTGCCCCTGATCCAGCTCGAGGTCGATAGCCGCCCATCTCCCGAACTGATCGGGGCCCTCGCCTTCGTGGCGGAGCTTTCGGTTCAATCCGGCGTCCCCATCGAGGTCCGGGTCCAAACCGGAGAGTTGTGGGCGCAGGTGGCTGGGGTCGAGGTCCGTCTGGGTCGTCCCGTGGACATGGAGGCCAAGGCCCGCGCCCTCCTCGCCCTCTTCTCTTCGGGTCTCTCCGAGGAGACCACGGTCAACCTCATTGCCCCCACCCGACCCGCCCTCACCTACCAGGGCGACGACACCCAGAATGAAGAACCCTAAAGGTTATGTTGAACCTTAAAGTAGCGGGGTTGCCAGCTGGGCGGCTAACCTGTAAACCTCTACTTCACCTTTCGGTATCCACTTCCCCCGAGTGTCAGGAATGCCAACCACCATGAACGCCCGTGCCGCTACCCAACCCACCGGATATCTAGCCGTCATCAAGGTCATCGGAGTCGGAGGAGGCGGCGTTAATGCCGTCAACCGGATGATCGAGGCCGGGATCCGAGGAGTCGAGTTCGTGGCCTTGAACACCGACGCCCAGGCGCTCTTGATGTCCGATGCCGACGTCAAGCTCGACATCGGTCGGGAGATCACCCGGGGCCTGGGAGCGGGAGCCAACCCCGAAGTGGGGCGGGCCGCCGCCGACGCCCACCGGGCCGAGTTGGAGGACGTCCTCAAAGGGGCCGATATGGTCTTCATTACCGCCGGAGAAGGTGGCGGCACCGGCACCGGAGGAGCGCCGGTGGTGGCCGAAGTGGCCCGCAGCCTGGGAGCGCTGACGGTAGGGGTAGTCACCCGACCCTTCGGCTTTGAGGGGAGGCGGCGGGCAGTCCACGCCGAGCAAGGCATCCAAGAGTTGCGGGAAGCCGTCGACACTCTGATCGTCATCCCCAACGACCGCCTGCTCGACGTCGCCGACCCCAAGGCGCCGATGACGGAAACCTTCCGGATGGCCGACGACGTGCTCATGAACGGGGTTAAAGGAATCACCGATCTCATCACCACCCCTGGACTGATCAACGTCGACTTCGCCGACGTGAAGACGGTGATGTCCGACGCCGGAACGGCGGTCATGGGCATCGGCCGTGGAACCGGAGACGATCGCGCCGCCCAGGCTGCCTCGCGGGCAATTTCCAGCCCGCTCCTCGAATCATCCATGGAAGGTGCCCGGGGGGTGCTGCTGTCGGTGGCCGGTCCCGGCAACATGACCTTGCACGAAGCCACCAAGGCCGCCCAGACCGTGGCCTCCCACGCCGACGATGACGCCGAGATCATCTTCGGGGCCATCGTCGATGACAATATGGGCGAAGAGATGCGGGTGACGGTGATCGCCGCCGGGTTCGATCGCAAGCGAGGGAGCCGGGCCCTCGGCAGCCGCCCCGTTGACTCGGTCGAGATCCCTTCTTTCGTGCAGGGATGATCTCGCCCCGGCCGGGGGTGGCGTTCAGCCTCGCCGACGCCGGGGACCTGCGTAGCGATCCAGAGGCGCGGCTCGCCTTTGCCCTCCAATTGGGTATCCCATCCGACTGGGCCACTGTCGACCAGGTCCATGGCGGCCGGGTGGTGGAAGCCACCGGGCCGGCCAACTGGGGCGAGGCCGACGCCATCTTCACCCGGATCCCTCAGCTGCCGGTAGCGGTCTTCACCGCCGACTGCGTGGGGGTTGCACTCTGGTCGGAGGGCGCAGTGGGAGTGGCCCATGCCGGCTGGCGAGGCGCGGTAGCGTCGGTGGTGAGCGAACTCTTCCGGGTCATGACCGAAAGCGGCCATCCGCCTCTCGGAGCCGGTCTTAGCCCCCGCATCGGTCCCTGCTGTTATGAAGTGGGGGAGGAAGTTGCCGCCCGCTTCCCCTTCCACAATGCGGTCACCACCTGGGGGACCCGGTCGGTCGACCTGAGTGGAGCGGTCGCCTCCCAGCTGCCGGATCTGGAGGTGTTCACAAGCGAGTTGTGCACCTTCCACGACGAGGGGCTGTTCAGCCACCGCCGGGACGGCACCTCCCGGAGGATGGCCACGGTCGCCTGGCTGCTATGACTCCGCTGGCGCTGAGATACCGGGAGGTGCAGCAGCGCATCGAACGGGCCGCCCATCGGCAGGGTCGCTCTCCCCAAGATGTCCTCTTGGTGGTGGTGGGAAAAGGGAGGCCAGTGGAGGCATTGTCTGCTCTGTACGACCTGGGCCATCGTGACTTCGGTGAGAACCGGGCCAAGGAGCTGGCCGCCAAAGCCGACCGGCTGCCCGGTGACATCTCCTGGCACTTCATCGGCCCCCTGCAAACCAACAAGGTCCGCCTGGTACGACCGGTGACGACCTTGCTCCATTCCCTCGACCGGCGATCGCTGGCCGAAGCCTGGATGAAAGGACCGGGCCGGCCACCTCCGGCGCTGCTCCAGATCAACATCGGTCGGGAACCACAGAAGTTGGGGATCGACCCCGACGCCGCCGCCCAGGTGGTAGCGGAGTTCTTGGCGCTCGGGGTTCCGCTTACCGGATTGATGGCCATCCCTCCCCTGGGCGAAACCCCCGAAGACTCCCGTCCCTATTTTCGGAGGATGGCGGAGATGGCCGGGTCGCTACGGGCTTCGTTTCCTCAAGTGGCCTCACTGTCGATGGGGATGACCGACGACTTCGAGGTGGCCATCGAAGAAGGTGCCACGGTTATACGCCTGGGTCGGGCTATCTTTCCGGATTAGCAACTAGTGAGTGTTGATGGGTTCCATCTTTTCCAAAGCGATGGTGTTCCTGGGCCTGGTCGATGAGGACCCAGGTGAAGGCAACGATCGGCGAATGGCCGACGACAACCTGGCACGACGGCCGGGGAGTGGGCGACGGCCCCCCGAGGAGGAATGGGACGAAGAGCCCCGCAGCCGCTCCTCCCGGCCGGAGGCGGCGAGCCGTCCCGACCTGGCCCGTCGAGTCGAGCCGCGACGGGTAGAGCCAGTCACCAGGGTTGAGGGCCGTCGAGTGGAGCCACCCATTGGCAGCGGCCGGTCTTATCGGGAATCTGAATCCTTCGATCCGAGCCCGGTGAGAGCCATCCGGCCCAGTGACGTCCAAGCCGACATCCTCATCATCGAGGAGTTCGGTGACGCCAAGATCCTCGCCGATCGAGTGCGCGACCGAGTCCCAGTGGTCCTCGACCTACGCCAGACCGAGCCCGATCTGGTGCGGCGGGTGATCGACTTCTCGAGCGGATTGATCTATGCGCTCGAGGGCACCATGAATAAAGTGGCGGAAGGAGTGGTGGCGGTGCTCCCTCCCCGAGTGGTGCTCAGCCACGATGAACGCCGCCGCCTCGCCCGCCTCGGCGTGTACGACCTGGGCGAGGACGACTAGAAGCCAGCCCACCCTGCTCGTGCCATCCTCTGAACCTGCATGTCGTTGATCTGCACCGCTATCGGCATCTACGCACTGCTGGTGCTGGCCTGGGTGATCCTTTCCTGGGTGCGGGTGTCGTCGATGCATCCGCTGGGCAAAGTGCAGATCTTCCTCGACCGCATCATCTACCCGCTCATCCTGCCCCTGCGGAGGATCTTGCCTCCACTTCGTTTAGGCGGCGCCATGATCGATTTATCGCCGCTGGTGCTCATTTTCGGCTTGCAGATCCTGCGCCGCATCATCTGCTGAAGAGTGGTGCTTGGCCTGGGCCCGGGGGAGGCGTAATCTCCGTGTCCCCAACGCGAGGTGTGCGATGACTCTTTCTCCTAACGACGTCGAAGACAAGGCCTTCACCCAGGCCCTCCGCGGCTATCAGATGGACGAGGTTGATGACTTCCTCGATGAGGTCGTGACCACTCTCCGCGGCCATGAGCAGCAGTTGCGGGAAGCCAACGATCGCATCCGCGCTCTCGAGGCAGATCTCTCCTCACGGGGTGGCGACGAGTCCGCCATCTCCCGCGCTTTCCTCGCCGCCCAACGGTCGGCCGACGCCCTGATTGCCGAGGCGGAGACCCAGGCCGCCAAGATCAAGCGAGACGCCGAAGCCGAAGCCACGAAACTGATCGAAGACCGGGACCAGCAACGCCGCAGCCTGCTGGAGGAAATCAACACCATGCGGGCGGCGGTGCAAGCCCTCAAGACTCGCCTGGGGGACTTGGCTTCCACTGTGAGTAGGGACGTCACCGCTATGGAGTCGGCGGTTGAAGAGGCCGAGCGGGGGATGTCGGCTCCGCCTCCGCTGGCGGCGGCCCCCGCCCCTAGGTCGGAGGAGACCGAGGCGGAGGTGGAACAGCTACCCACCCTCGACCTCACCGGTGACGCCACCACCCGGGTGAGCGCCCGCCCCTGGGAACGCGGCTAACCACCTGCGCGGATTTTTACGTCGCAGCGACGGGAAAATCGACACGGAAGAGGGTCATCGCGGGTTCCGTGCAGTTTTTTCCGTCGCGGTGACGGGTTTTTCCGCGCAGAAAGCTACGAGGCCCGGCGGAGGGTGACCCGAAGTTTGGCTCCCTCCACCTCGACCTCTTCGCCAACTCCGTCCATGGCTTGACCGTCGGGCGTTTCTGCCATCTCCAGGGCCAGCACCTCACCCATGATGTACCCGGCGTGCCCTTGGATCGCCGCCGCCAGCAGGGGGTCATTGGTGGACCAGGTGAGGTTGATGCGATCCGAGACCTCGAGACCGTGCTCTCGTCGGAGTTGTTGCACTCTGGAGACGACCTCCCGGGCCAAACCTTCGGCTTCAAGCGCAGGGTCAGAAGAGAGGTCGAGCGCCACCGCCAGCCCACCTTGGGCCGCCACCACCGTTCCCGGGGCGGCCACCCGATCCACCACCACGTCGTCAGTGTTGATGGTGGTGCCCGCCACGGTCAAGGTCTCACCGGCCAGGAGCTGCTCCACCTCGTCCTCCTCAAGGGCGGCGATGGCGCTCGCCACCTGCCGGGTGAGGTCACCCAAGCGGGGGCCGAGGCGGGCGAAGTTGGCCCGGGCACTCACCATCACCAAGTCCTTCCCGGATTCGGTTACCGCCACCTCCTTGAGGTTGAGCTCGTCGGCGATCAACTGTGTGTGACTGGCCACCGCCCGCGCCGCCTCCAGATCGTGAGTGACCACGGTGACCTTGCGCAGCGGTCGCCGCACCTTGAGCTGGTGTTGCTTGCGCAGGCTGTGGCCGAGGCGAACCACCTCCCGCACCGAGCTCATCGCCGCCTCCAACTCCGGGTCCATCAGCTCGGGATCGGCCTGGGGGTAGGTGCGGAGGTGGACCGAGGGAGGAGCGGAGGGGTCGAGGCGGCTGACCAGATCTTGATAGATGTGCTCGGCGATGAACGGCAGCACCGGGGCCAGCACCTCCACGAAACGCACCATCACCTCATAGAGGGTGGCGAAAGCCGCCAGCTGATCGAGGTCGTCTTCGCCCCGGGTCCTCCAGAAGCGACGGCGGGAGCGCCGCACGTACCAGTTGGTGAGGTCATCGACGAAACCGATGACGGCCGGGACGACGTTGTAGAGGTAGTAACCCTCCATCTGCCGGTTGACCTCGGCCACCAGCGATTGCAGCACGGAGAGGATCCACCGGTCCATCTCCGGCCGCTCCGAGACCGGAGGAGCACCGGCCAACTCTTCGACGGTGAGGCCGTCGGCTTCGGCGTAGGTGGTGAAGAAGGCATAGGCGTTCCAGAGGGGGAGCAGGACGGTGCGGACCACCTCCCGCACCCCTTCGTTGGTGAACCGCAGCGGCTCCGCCTTGAGGACCGGGGAGTTGATCAAGAAGGCGCGGAGGGCATCGGCTCCCACCTCCGACAGGAGGTCTTCAGGGTCGGTGTAGTTGCCGAGGCTCTTCGACATCTTGCGTCCGTCTTCGGACAGGATCAGCCCGTTGACGATGCAGTTGCGGAACGAGGCCGTGTCGAAGAGGGCCGTGGAGAGGACGTGGAGCGTGTAGAACCAGCCCCTGGTCTGGTCGAGACCTTCGGCAATGAACTGAGCCGGGAACGACTCCTCGAAACGAGCCTGGTTCTCGAACGGATAATGCAGCTGTCCGTAGGGCATGGATCCCGACTCGAACCAGCAATCGAGCACTTCGGGAATCCGCCTGGCCTCCCGTCCACACTGGGGGCAGGGGAAAGTCACCGGGTCGACGAAGTGCTTGTGGAGGTCGGTGAGGCGGACCCCGGACAGTTTCTCCAGCTCATCGATAGAGCCCACACAGGTCTGATGGCCTTCCTCGCACTGCCAAACGGGGATACAAGAACCCCAATAGCGGTTGCGGGACACTGCCCAATCCCGCGCCCCCTCCAACCAGTTGCCGAAGCGCCGCTGGCCCACATATTCGGGCACCCAATGGATGCCCCGATTGTTGGCTACCAGCCGGTCCCGGAGATCTTCGACTCTGATGAACCAGGTGGGGATGGCTTTGTACATGAGGGGCGTCCCGGTTCGGTAACAAAACGGATAGCTGTGGCGGATGCGGTCGTGGCGGACGATCAGATCCCGGGATTTCAACATTGTGATCAGCTCCGGGTCGGCCTCCTTGATGTTGGTCCCGGCCAGTTCGGGGATGGCGTCGGTGAACCGTCCCTGGGCATCGATGGGATCGACCAGGACATCCAGACCGGCGGCTTGCAGGGTCAGGAAGTCCGCCTCGCCGTAAGCCGGGGCCATGTGCACCAACCCGGTTCCCTCGTCGGTGGTGACGAACTCGGAGTCGAGCAGCCGGAAGGCCCCCCGATCCCGTTCCTCCCCGAAATAGTCGAAGGGTGGCTGGTAGCTCGCCCCCAGCAGGTCCTCGCCGGTAGCCCGGTCGGTGATGAGCGGAGGCTCTTTCCAGTATTCCTCCACCCGGGAGGCGGCCAGCCAGTAGTGGTCGCCGTCGACCTCCACCCGAACGTATTCCATGTCCCGGCCCACCGCCACCGCCAGATTCCCGGGAAGGGTCCAGGGGGTGGTGGTCCAGATCAGCAGGTAGTCACCCTCCCGCAGCGGACCCCGTCCCGAAACAACCGGCAGCCGTACGGTGATGGAGGGATCGTCGGTGTCCTTGTAATCAAGGCCGGCTTCGAAGTTAGAAAGGGGGGTGGCCGCTCCCCAGGAGTAGGGCAGCACCTTGAAGTCCTGGTAGACCAAACCCTGGTCCCAAAGTTGGCGGAACACCCACCAGACGCTTTCCATGAAAGGGGTGTCCATGGTCTTGTAGTCGTTGTCCATGTCCACCCAGCGGCCGACTCGGCGCACCACCCGTCGCCAGGTTTCGGTGTTGGTGTTGACCAACGCCCGGCAAGCCTCGTTGAACCGGTCGATGCCGTAGTCGGCGATCTGACGAGGCCCGGAGATCCCCAGTTGCTTCTCCACCTCCATCTCGATCGGAAGCCCATGGGTGTCCCACCCGAAACGCCTCTCGACCCGCAGACCCCGCATCGTCCAATAACGAGGCACCACGTCTTTGATGACCGAAGCGAGAAGCGTCCCGTAATGCGGGCTTCCAGTAGGAAAAGGAGGCCCGTCGTAGAAGACGTATTCGTTGGCGGAGGGGCGGGAGGCGACCGATTGGGGGAAGGCGTCGACTCGGTCCCATAGTTCCAGCACCGCCTCTTCGAGGGCAGGAAAGGAAGGCCTCGGTTCGGCTCGTCGGAAATCGGAGGTGGCGGACATGGGAAGGGAAGGATGGTATCGCGACCTGCTCCTTGCCTTCCCCGCATAAATCCGACTGCCGATTATTGTTTCGCCCCCCCTAGACCCGGAAAGCGGGAAATGGCTCGAAAACTGGCTGCTAATACTGTCAAGAGGTTCAAGTCTCAGCTTCTCTCCGAGCAGCAGCGCCTGGAACAGATGATCGCTGAACACGAACGGGAGCTCGAAGAGGCCCGCATGACCGAGACCTCGGCCGAGCGGAGCCCCGATCCGGGAAGCGCCGAAGCCGGTTCCATGAACTTCGAGTACGAGAAGGAGTTGTCCCTCGGCCAGAACACCGTGGACCTGCTGCGCAAGGTCGAACGGGCCCTGGCCCGGATCGAGGACGGCACCTACGGCATCTGCGAGTCGTGCGGCCAACCCATCCCCCTGGCCCGCCTCGAGGTGTTGCCGTATTCCACCGAGTGCGTCTCCTGCGCTCGGCGCGTGTGAAGCCTCGCCCGCTGCTGGCCTACTCGATCGCCGCCACCGTGGTGGCTCTCGACCTGGTGACCAAGAGGTGGGCTTCGGCCACGTTCAGTTCAGAGCCGGTGCCCCTGATACCTGGGCTCCTGTCCTTGCGCTTCGTGGAGAATCCGGGAGCGGCGTTCGGGGTCTTTGAGAACGCAGGTCCCCTTCTGGGGATGGCGGCGGTGATCGCCGTCGGCTTCGTCACCTCTGCGTTATTTCGTCCCCGGCCGGCCTACGAGACGGTGGCGTTCGGGCTCATCATCGGCGGTGCCCTCGGCAATCTCGTCGATCGCATCAGCCGAGGCCCCGGCTTCCTCGATGGCAAGGTGATCGACTGGATCGATCTTCGCCCCATTCCCACCTTCAATGTGGCCGACTCCGCCATCACTCTGGCGGTAGCGGTTCTGCTTCTTGGCTCATGGAAACGCGCCGCCGAGTGACGATTCCGCCCCATCTGGTTGGGGAACGGGCCGACAAGGTGGTGGCCGAGCTCGCCGGGGTTAGCCGGCAGGCGGCTCGAGCGGTCTTCGCTGAGCTGGTGACGGTGGACGGACGGGCGGTGGTGGGCAACCAGCGGGTGGGCGAGGGC
>DATEDX010000150.1:0-4258 GCA_035281425.1 Acidimicrobiia bacterium | reverse complement strand
GGCAGCCGAAGCCGCCTTTCGGGATTTGCGTGCGCTGGGATCCCGCCATCCCCTCTTAGCCGGACTTTCCTCGATTACTTCCTCCTTGGCTCAGCACGGTCGGGATTTTGCCGAGCGGGATGTCGAGATCGACAACACGGTCTATGAACAACGCATTTGTTTCGTCCCGCTGCCTGCTGGGAACGTCGTTCGCATTTACAGCCATGATGTGACTGCTCGCCGTCAAGCCGAGCAAACACTGCATGACGTGGCACGGCGGGTGGTGCTGGCAGAAGAGAGAGAGCGGCGGAGGGTTTCACGAGAGCTCCACGACGAGGCGGGTCAGGCGCTGGCCGCTCTAAAGATCAGCCTTCAGCTGCTGCAGTCGGAGAAAGACCTGCGCCAGCTGCGGCGGGGCCTCGACGACGCCATATCGCTGGTTGAGCAGACCCGCGAACAAATAAAGCTGCTGGCTCAGGGGCTCCGGCCGCCGGCACTCGATGCTCTCGACCTCAATGCTGCGCTGGAGGGCTTCTGCGAGGACTTTGCTCGACGCACCGACCTCCATATCAGTTATGAAGGTATCCGCCTGCTGGAGCCGATCGATGCAGTCCGGATCTGCATGTATCGGTTCCTCCAAGAAGCGCTGGCCAACACCGCTCGTCACGCTTTGGCTAGGGAAGTCAGCGTCAAGCTGTGCACCGTTGACGACGAAATCTGGCTTGAGGTCCACGATGACGGACGGGGGATGGACCTAGGCGAGTTGGAGCGGGAAGAACGGACCGGTCTCGGTCTACAGGGGATGCGGGAGCGGATCCAATTGCTTTCGGGGGCGCTCGAGGTCGCCTCCAGACCAGGCTGGGGGACGACCCTCATCGCTCGGCTGCCGCTGGGTGGGACATGATCCGAGTTCTGATCGCCGACGACCATCATCTGGTCAGGCAGGGAATACGGGCTCTTCTCGAGGCAGCCGCGGACCTGGAGGTTGTGGGCGAGGCTGGTAATGGGACAGAGGCGCTGGCCTTGACCGAGTCGCTTCACCCTGATGTGCTGGTGGTTGACATCACCATGCCGGGCCTCGGAGGGATCGAGGCTCTGGAGCGAGTTGTTGCTCTCCGTGAACCTGCTCGAGTCGTTGTTCTTTCGATGCACGATGATGAGACTTTGATCCGCCGGGCGATGGCCGGAGGGGCGCACGGCTACGTTTTGAAGGGATCCGTGGCCGACGAACTTATCTTGGCGATTCGAGCCGCGTTCCGCGGCGGCACCTATTTGAGCGAACGAGCCGGAGAGACCATCCGCTCCGATACCGGTAACGGAGATCATGACCCCGTGAAGAGCTTGACCAATCGGGAGCGCGAGGTATTGGGTCTGATCGGAGAAGGCTTAACCAACCGCGCTATTTCACGTCAGTTAGGGGTGAGCGTTAAGACCGTGGAGAGGCATCGGACGAGCCTGATGGGAAAATTGGACGCTCACAGCGTGGTGGAGTTGGTGCGAATCGGCATCCGAGCCGGGGTGATCAAGCTGGGCGATTGACAGTGGGCACGGTGTCGGCAAGACCCCATCAACGTGACGGGTCCACCCGATTGCGAGGCCCGGGGCCATCCACCACCATGACCTGGTGGAGTGGACGACGGGCGGGGGTTCATTAAGAGTTTTCAAGTTGTTGCCCCTGGCGGCCATTTGGCTTGTTTTGGCTGGCACTCCGGCTTATGCCCATGACAACCATGGTGGCGTGGTCATTGCCACTGATACCCGAATCGGCGATTACACAGTGGCGGCTTGGCTGCCCGACGGAGTGGACCGACCCGGGGAATGGCCTATCGCGATTCGGGTAAATGACTCTTCGGGGCTCCGGCAAGTGATGCTCACGGTGGTGAACTCTGCCTCGGGGGATTCGAAGACGGTGACCCTGCAGCAGGCGCCCCAATTGGGTCCTGACACATGGGTTGGCATCGTTGAACTTCAGAGCCGGTCCGATCATCTGATTTCCGTCTCCCTTAGCGGACAGGGTCACCTCAGTGAGGGACCGTTGGCCGTCTTGGTGCCGTCTCAAGCGAGTCCCATTTGGGGATTAGCGGTGGCGCTGCTGGCCGTACAGGCGTTGGCTTATGGATGGTGGTTGGCAAGGAGAGCTGGGCGAGCACTCGGGCGGACCGCCCGACCAGCTCTAAGTACGTAAGTCGGAAAGGATCGAACATGTCGGTAGAGGCTTATCCATTATCGAGACCGAACGTGCGATGGCACGGCTTGGTCGATCGGCTCAATGGGGAGTGGCATGAGCGAGCACTGTGGATCTATACCGGCATCGTCGTCCTCCACTGGTTGGAGCACTTGTTTCAGGCGACGCAGATTTGGTGGCTGGGGATGCCGCGGCCAGAGGCCCTTGGCGCTTTGGGCTACGTATTCCCCTGGCTGGTGAAGAGCGAAGTGATGCACTTCGGCTACGCCCTCATCATGCTGGTGGGGTTGTTCCTGCTTCGGCCAGGCTTTGCTGGGCCTTCTCGGGGCTGGTGGACGGCCTCCCTCGCCATTCAAATATGGCACTTCATTGAGCACAGCACCCTCCAGATCCAAGCCATCGTGGGAGCGAACATGTTCGGGTCGCCGGTTCCTACCTCCTTCCTACAGGTGTTCTTCCCCAGGCCTGAGCTGCACTTGGTCTACAACGCGGCCGTCTTCATCCCGATGGTCGTGGCGATGTGGCTTCACACTCGACCGACCGCGACGGAAGGTGTGACTTGCACCTGCGCCCATTGAGAAGCTCGGAGTTTCGGCAGTCACCTGACTCCTGAGTCCATCGCGGCGTGGCGGCGAACGGGAGAGTGCGAAGGTCCCGGGCACACGGCAAATCTGGCACGGGATAGGGACCCATTAGTCCGTCCCCTTCCACGCAGACTCACCACCTGCCACCCCCCTACTACCCATTGGTGTGATAAGTGGGGCTTTAAGGTGGATGGTATGAGCCTCTCCGAAAGATTGGCGCACGCGCAGGGAGAGATGGCTGCGCTCGGGTGCGAGCTGGCCCTATTCGGGTCGGGAGCCGATTTGCTCTACCTGACCGGCTACGAAGCGATGCCGCTAGAACGGCTGACCATGCTGGTGGTGCCGGCGGAGGGGGAGGCCACCCTTTTCGTCCCCGAGCTGGAGGCGCCCCGGGTGGGGGAAGGGCCGTTCCGTCTCCGCCCCTGGAAGGAGACCGATGACCCTATCGCCCTGGTGGCCGACCTGGTGGGATCACCGGCGACGGCAGCGGTGAGCGACCAACTATGGGCGCTTTTCCTCCTCGCTCTCCAGGAGAGACTTCCCCGCACCCGCTTTATCTCGGCCACCGCCATCACCCGGCCGCTTCGGGTCCGGAAACAGCCGGCCGAGTTAGAAAGGCTGCGGTCGGCAAGCCGGGCCGCCGACCGGGTGGTGGAGCGCCTACGCCAGGAACGATTTGGGGGAAGAAGCGAGCGGGAGCTGTCGCGGCTAATTGTCGACCTGACCGTCGAGGAAGGCCACGACCAGGCTGCATTCTGGATCGTCGCCTCCGGTCCCAATGGGGCTTCCCCCCATCACGAACCCGGCCCGCGGGTCATTGAGCAAGGTGACCTAGTAGTCGTCGACTTCGGCGGGAAGGTGGGGGGATATGGCTCCGACTGCACCCGCACCTTCGCGGTCGGCTCGCCCACACAAGAGCAAGAGGAAGTGCACGCCGTGGTCTTGGCCGCCCAGCAGGCAGGGATGGCGACGGTGGCGCCGGTGGTGGCCGCCGAAGACGTGGACCGGGAAGCCCGGCAGGTGATCACCGAAGCCGGCTATGGGGAGTATTTCATCCACCGCACCGGTCACGGGATTGGTCTGGAAGGTCACGAACACCCCTACCTGGTGGAAGGAAACCGGGAGCTTTTGGAAGCAGGGATGTGCTTTTCGATCGAGCCCGGGATTTACCTCCCGGGCCGGTTCGGCGTTCGGATCGAAGACATCGTCACGGTCACCACCCACGGGGTGGAGGCGCTCAACCAGGCCGATCGGTCCCTGCAGGTCGTGTCGTAAGGTTTGGCAGTCGGGTCAGGCTGGGACCAACACTCCGGCCGACGCCATCTCCTCCACAAAGGCGAGTTCCACTCCGTGCCTCTTGGCTTGCTCCCTCCAGGCCGTCCCGGTCGGCCCCGAGGCCAGTGTGTGGATCAGACCTTGTTCGGCGGGAGACAATGAGCGGCGCTGTCCCCGGCCGGTGGTGAGGATCATCGCCACACGATCGTCAATGATCTCCAGGCTGAGACGGATG
>DATEDX010000149.1:0-2308 GCA_035281425.1 Acidimicrobiia bacterium | reverse complement strand
CCGAAGAGGTCCGGCTGTCGAATTGGGTGCCGGTGGTACAGGTGGAGGACCCGACTCCCTCACTGGTGATGCACGCCATCACCGAACAGGCCGCCCGCTTCGTCACCTTCGTGGTCACCCCCAGCCAGGAATTCACCCCGGTACCACTGGCCACCGTCTCGATCTAGGCGAAGAGCGCCCCCACCTGGCGGACCACCCCCTCGGGGTCGAGGCCCACCTCGCGCAGCAATTCGTCGACCGAACCAGCGGGGAGGAAACGATCGGGAAGACCCAACGTGGTGACTTTGGCGGCCGCTTCGGTGCCGGCCAGGGCTTCCAAAACCGCCGCCCCAAAGCCACCGGTAACGACGTTGTCTTCCAGGGTCACCACCCGCCGGTACCTCATCGCCCAGGTCATCAGCCGTTCATCGAGCGGCTTGACCCAGCGGGCGTTGACCACGCCGCAGGAGAGCCCGGCGCTGGCCAAGCCCGACGAGGCCTTTTGCGCGATCTCCACCATCCTGCCCACGGCCAAGAAGAGGACGTCTTCGCCTTCGGACAACTCCTCCCAAACGCCAATCGGGATGGGGTCGGCGGGGAGGGCGGGCAACGCCGACACTGCCGCCTTGGGAAAGCGGATGGCCATGGGTCCCGAGTGATCGAGAGCGGTCTCCACCATGGCGGCCAGCTCGGTGCCGTCGGCCGGGGCACCCACCACCAGGCCGGGCACCATCCGCAGATAGGAGAGATCGAAGACCCCGTGATGAGACGGGCCATCGGGTCCGGTGATCCCGGCCCGATCGATGAGGAAAGTGACGGGGAGTTGGTGGAGGGCAACATCGGTGATCACCTGATCGAATGCCCGCTGCAAGAAGCTCGAATAGATCGCGACGATGGGTCGGTTCCCGGCCATCGCCACCCCTGCCGCCAGGGTCACCGTGTGCTGCTCGGCAATGGCGGTGTCGATGACCCGATCGGGGAACTCGTCCGCCATCTCCTGCAAGCCGGTCGAAGAGATCATCGCCGCTGAGATGGCCATCACCTCCGGGCGCCGGCGGGCCGCTTCCAGCACCGCCCGTCCCGCCACGTCGGTCATCTTCAACTCGGTCTTTAACGCCCGCCCGGTGGCTACGTCGAACGAGCCCACCCCGTGCAGCTTCTCCAGCTCATCGTCGATGGCAGGGGGATAGCCGCGTCCTTTCTCGGTCTGGACGTGGACGATCACCGGCTCGCCGAACTCCCGCCCTCGCCGGAGAGTCTCTTCCAGCTGGGCGAGGTCGTGTCCGTCAATCCGACCCGAATATTTGAGTCCGAGGGTGTCGAAGACGGTGGAGGGCTCGAGAATTTGCTTGACCGCCTCCTTGAGGCGGTTGGCGAGCTCGTCGGCCGTCTCTCCGACCAGGGGCAAGCCCCGCAGCATCCTCCCGAAGGTCCGCTTGGCCCACTCGTACCGGGGGTCGAGGCGGTAGTGGGCGAGGTTGGCCAGGGCGGCCAGACCCCCCACCGTCGGGGCGTAAGAGCGACCGTTGTCGTTGACCACGATCATCAGGTTGGGCGGGCGGGCAACGGCGATGTGGTTGAGGGCCTCCATAGCCATGCCGCCGGTGAGAGCGCCGTCGCCCACCACCGCCACCGTCCAGTAATCCGGGTACGTGAGGGCGTGGCCGAGGGCATAGGAGAGCGAAGTGGAGGCGTGGCTGTTCTCGACGAAGTCGTGGGGGCTCTCCTCCCGGCTGGGGTATCCGGAGAGGCCGCCAAAACGGCGCAGGGTGTCAAACTGGCCGGAGCGGCCGGTGAGGAGTTTGTGGACGTAACACTGGTGCCCGACGTCCCAGATGATGCGATCGTGAGGGCTGTCAAAGACCCGGTGCAGAGCCACCGTGAGCTCGACCACCCCCAGATTGGGGGATAGATGACCACCGGTCTGGGAGATGTGGTCGATCAGGAATTCCCTGATCTCGGTACAGAGGTCCTCCAATTCTTCGGAGGACAGGGGGCGCAGGTCGGAGGGCCGCCGGATCTGGCTGAGAACGGACACGGAAGGTCAGATTAGTTACGCGGGAGACGGAAGACGGAAGACGGAAGTAGTCGGTGGTGAGTGGTGGGTGGTGGGTAGCGAGACGCGAGACGCGAGACGCAAGACATGAGACTTCCTCCCCCAGGAGCGCAGCGACGTTGGGGGAAGTGTCGCCGAAGGCGACGGAGGGGGCGCTGTGAGACGCGAGACCCGGACTCGCGACTCGCGCCTGGCTTTCCGGCGGGGTTGTTTTACCCTGGCCCGGTGATCATCAGGAGAACGTGGCTCATGGGACTCGTCATCGTGGTCGGG
>DATEDX010000148.1:0-4561 GCA_035281425.1 Acidimicrobiia bacterium | reverse complement strand
CCTGAGCGAAGGGGATCTGGTCCGGGTCACCTCCCGGCGTTCCTCGATCGATGTCCCGGCCCGGATTGACCGGGGGTTGCGGGAGGGGTTGGTCTTCATGACCCTCCACTATCCCGAAGAAGCCGACGTTAACCAGCTAACTATCGAGGCCTGGGATCCCAAGTCGGGCACCGCCGAATTCAAGGCCACCGCCGTCCGCTTGGAGAAGGTGAGCGCCTAGGTGGACCTCCGCCTCATGGACGCCGAGCCGACCCCGGCGGAACTGGCAGTGGTGGAGCGAATTGCCCCTGCCAGTGAAGAGGTGGCGGTGCCGGGACGGGTGGTGCGGGGAGGCCATCAGGCTCGAGGCCAGAGACACCTTCTCCTTCCCGCTCTGGCCGCGGTGCAGTCGGAGATCGGGTGGGTTAGTCCCGGGGCGCTCAACGCCATCTGCCGCCGGCTGCTCATCCCCCCGGCCGAGGCGTATGGGGTTGCCACCTTCTACGCCCTGATCTCGGTCGAGGAGCGTCCCCCAGTGGTGGCCCACGTCTGCGACGACATCGCCTGCCGGCAGGCAGGAGGGAGTGAGCTCCTGGCGGCACTCGCCGGCCGGGAGGAGGTGGTCTCCTCGCCCTGTCTCGGGCAGTGCGATCGCCGCCCGGCGGTCTTTCTACAACGGGCCGGCCGAGAGGACGCGGTGATCCTCGGCGCCGACCCCGCCTCACTGGAAGCAGCTCTGGGTGGCCACATCGCCGAGCCGGCTCCTCTCCGTGTGGAGGGAAGCCGTCTGCTGCGGCGGATCGGCCGGATCGACCCCACCTCCCTCGACGAGTATCGGAGCCAGGGCGGCTACCAGGCTCTTTCCAGGTCGATCGAGCTCGGGCGGGATCGGGTGATCGATGAAATCAAGAGATCGGGGCTGAAAGGCAGGGGGGGAGCGGCCTTCCCCACCGGGGTCAAATGGGAGGCGGTGGCCAGGGAGCCTCCGCCCCGGTACGTCGTCTGCAACGCCGACGAGTCCGAGCCTGGCACCTTTAAGGACCGGGTGGTGATGGAGGGTGACCCCTTTGCCGTGATCGAGTCGATCACAATCACCGGCTATGCCACCGGGGCCGAGCGCGGATACCTCTACATCCGGGGCGAATATCCCCTGGCAACCAAGAGATTGGAAGAGGCCATCGAAACCGCGCGAGAGCAAGGCTTGTTGGGGGAGAACATCCTTGGCTCGGGGTTCAGTTTTGACATCGAGGTGCGGCGGGGGCAGGGGGCCTATATATGTGGTGAAGAGACGGCCCTCTTCAATTCGATAGAGGGGTTCCGGGGGGAGCCTAGGCAGAAGCCACCTTTCCCCGTCCAGTTCGGCCTCTTCGGACGGCCTACTGCCATCAACAACGTTGAGACTCTGGTCAACGTCCCCGGGATCGTACTTGAAGGAGGTGACTCCTACGCGCAGATCGGTACTCCGGACTCGACCGGGACTCGTCTCTTCTGCCTCTCTGGCGATATCGAGCGACCCGGGGTCTACGAGGTCGAGTCGGGTGAGACCCTGGGAGCAGTGATCGATTTGGCCGGGGGAGTAGTCGGTGAATTGGGGACGATCCTCCTGGGAGGGGCAGCGGGTTCCATGGTGGGGCCCGAACATCTCGACTTGCGGCTCACTTTCGAAGATGCCCGGGCGGCCGGGGTGTCGCTGGGGTCGGGGGTGATCATGGCCTTCAACCGCACCAGAGACCTGAGAGACATCGTTCGTCGGGTGGCCCGCTTCTTTCGCGACGAGAGCTGCGGGCAGTGTGTTCCCTGCCGGGTGGGGACCGTCCGGGTGGAGGAGGCCGTCGCCCGGGCCGATGGCACGGTCGAGGCCTCGTTGATCGAGGAACTGGATCGGGCCATGAAAGACGCTTCCATTTGCGGGTTGGGTCACACCGCGGCCTCGGTGGTGCGCTCGGCAATAGCTCGGGGATTGTTGGGGGTGCCCCGATGAGTGCCCCCTCCGTCGCCTGCGGCGACACCTCCCCCAAAGCTCACTCCGTTCGCTGGGGGAGGAAGTGCCGGGGAGGGGGTCTAGGTGATTGAGATCACGATTGATGGCCAGGGGGTCTCGGTCGAGGAGGGAGCGACTGTGCTCGATGCTTGCCGCAGCATCGGCCGGGACCAGCCCACTCTCTGTTACTTGGAGACCCTACATCCAGTCAACGTTTGCCGGGTATGTGTGGTGGAGATGGAGGGCAGCCGCACCTTGATCCCGTCGTGCTCACGGCAGGCGGAGCCGGGGATGGTGGTATTCACCGACACCGAACGGGTGCGCCACTCCCGCAAGATCGTGCTCGAGTTCCTCAGCTCATCGGTGGATCTGTCACTAGCCGGGGACGAGGTGCAGACCTGGATGCAGCTGTATGAGGCCGATCCGGAGCGGTTCGGGCCGGCAGCCGAGCCTGTCCACGACCGCGACCACCGTCACCCGGGTCACCACCCTGCCCCCGATGGGCAGGTTGCGGAATCAGTCCAGCAACCGGTGAAGATCGACAACTCGCTCTATGTCCGTGACTACTCCCGTTGCATCCTCTGTTACAAGTGCGTCGAGGCGTGCGGGGAGGATGCCCAGAACACCTTCGCCATCGCCGTGGCCGGCCGGGGCTTCGATGCTCGCATCTCCACCGAGTTCGACGTCGGGCTTGCTCAGGGAGCCTGTGTCTTCTGCGGCAACTGCATCGGGGTGTGTCCCACCGGGGCGCTCATGTTCCGTTCCGAGTACGAGTTGCGCCGGGCAGGGTTGTGGGAGGCGGAGCGCCAGACCGTTACCCAGACCGTCTGCTCCTACTGCGGAGTCGGATGCAACCTCGAGTTGCACGTCCAGGACAACCGGATCGTCAAGGTCACCTCACCCAAAGACCATGACGTCACCTCCGGCCATCTGTGCATCAAGGGCCGCTTCGGCTATGAATACGTCCAGGAACTGGGCGACCTGGCCCTCACCCCCATCGATGAGGTCCTGGCGAGGGCCCGCACCAGTTGAGGGCGCGGTTTGATGATCTCCGGCCGCAGCGGCGGCGGTCTTTTCAGCTCGACGGGTTGGTCGAGGTGGTGGAGGCGAGCGCGGTCAACGAGGTCGTAGGGGTCCTGACCACGGTGGAAAAACATGTCCGAGAGGGACGGTGGGTGGCCGGCTTTGTTACTTATGAGGCCGCTCCCGGCTTCGACCCTGCGTTGAAGGTGATCGACCCTACGGGAACCACTCACGAGCAGTTGCCGCTGGCCTGGTTCTCGGTTTGGGAGCGGCGGACCCCGGCCCGGCCCCTCACCAGCACTCGTTATGAGCTCGGCGGTTTTGTCCCCGAGGCCGACGAGATCCAACACGCCCGCGGAGTGGCCGCCATCAAAAACCTCATCCGGCAGGGCCAGACCTACCAGGTCAACCACACCTTCCGCATGGAGGCCACCTTTCGAGGGGACCCGGCCAGCCTCTATGGAGACCTGGTCAACTCCCAGTCCTGTGGTTATGGCGCCCTCATCGACACCGGAAGGTGGGCGGTGGTTTCGGCCTCACCGGAGCTCTTCTTCGAATGGAGACACGGGGTGGTCCGCTCCCGACCGATGAAGGGCACCGCCCCGCGGGGCAAACGGCTGGAAGACGACGAAGCTCGTCGCCAGTTGCTGGAAGCCTCGGAGAAAGACCAGGCCGAAAACCTAATGATTGTTGACATGGTGAGAAACGACTTGGGGCGGATCGCCCGCACCGGGACGGTACGAGTGCCTGCCCTCTTCACCTCCGAGAAATACGGCACCGTCTGGCAGCTCACCTCAACCGTCGAAGCTGAGCCCCTCCCCGGAAGCACCCTGCCCCAGGTCTTCGGTGCCCTTTTCCCTTGCGCATCTATCACCGGTGCTCCCAAGGTGGCCACTATGACCATCATCTCCCAGCTCGAAAGCAGCCCCCGCGGCGTCTATTGCGGAGCGGTCGGATTCGGGGGTCCCGACGCCGGAGGCGAACCGCAATGGGCCTTCAACGTCGCCATCCGCACTGCCCTCGTCGATCGCCAGCGGAAGGTGGCGATCTACGGCACTGGGGGAGGCGTCACCTACGACTCCACTCCTGCCGGTGAATATCGGGAGGCACTGCTCAAGGCGGCGGTGCTGGGGAGGCGAGGAGGATCGTTCGAGCTGCTGGAGACCATGAGGTATACCGCCGAAGGCGGCATCTTCCTGCTCGACCGCCACCTCCACCGCCTGGCTGCCTCGGCCCGGTACTTCGATGTCCCTCTCGATCCCGCCGAGGTAAGGGCGGCGCTTCGGGCGGCGGTGGCTGGCTACTCCCACTCGCGGCGTGTCCGGTTGCGGGTCGGGCGCGACGGGACCATCCGCGTCGAAACAATTGAGCTGATCGCGAACGGTCCGGTCACCCTGGCCGTGGATGACGTGCCGGTTGATCCTGAAGAGGTCTTCCTCTATCACAAGACGACCAATCGCCAGATTTACGCCGAGGCGAAGAAGCGGCATCCGGAAGCTGATGATGTCATCCTCATCAACACCCGCGGGGAGGTGACCGAAACCACCATCGCCAATCTGGCCGTCTGCCTCGATGGAG
>DATEDX010000147.1:0-4054 GCA_035281425.1 Acidimicrobiia bacterium | reverse complement strand
TTGTCGACGCCATCAAACACCTGATCCTGCCGGCGGTGGCCCTGGCCACGATTCCCCTGGCCATCATCACCCGCATCACCCGGTCGTCCCTCCTCGAAGTGATGGGTTCGGACTATGTCCGTACCGCCCGCGCCAAGGGTGCGGTGGAGCGGCGGGTGGTGGTCCGTCACGCCCTCCGCAACGCTCTCCTCCCCGTGGTCACCATCGTCGGCCTCCAGCTCGGTCTGCTGCTGGGAGGGGCCGTTCTCACCGAGACCGTGTTTGGGCTGGCCGGGGTAGGGCGGGCGGTGATCGAAGCCATCCTCTCTCGGGATTTCCCCGTCATTCAGGGCTTCGTCCTGCTGGTGGCGATCGGCTATGTGCTTGTCAATCTGGTGGTGGACGTCTCCTACGCCTACCTCGACCCCCGGATCAGGCTCGAATGATCGGTAGCCCCCTCCCCCGGGTCGAGACCTTCGAAGCGATCGCGGAAGAACTCCGCTTCGCCGAACAACCCGGAGCGATCTGGCGCACCATCTGGCGACGTCTGCGGAGGCGTAAGTCGGGGATCGCGGGGATGATCATCATCGGCTTCTGGGTACTCATCGCCCTGTTTGCGCCACTGATCGCCACCCACAACCCCACCCGGGGAATGATCGGGGAACCCGGAGTGGTGCGGCGGGCTCCACCCTGCATCCATGCCCTCGGCTGCTCCGAAGAACTGCCCCAACACATTTTGGGTTTAGATGGCAACGCCCGCGACGAGTTCTCCCGCATCCTCTATGGCTCCCGCATCAGCCTCACCATCGGCCTCACCACCGTCACTGCAGCCATCGTCGTCGGCGGAACCATCGGGGCCATCGCCGGTTATTGGGGCAGATGGATCGACAACGTACTGATGCGGTTGATGGACGTCATCTTGGGATTTCCGGCTCTGCTTCTCGCCATCGCCATCGTGGCCGTGCTCGGCTCCAACCTCCGCAATGCCCTCCTCGCCATCGCCGTCGTCACTATTCCCCAATACGCCCGGGTGATGAGAGCTTCGGTGCTGCAAATCAAAGAACTGGACTTCGTTGCCGCCTCTCGCGCTCTCGGGGCCACGGGCTGGCGCATTCTCTTCACTCGGATCATCCCCAATGCCCTAACTCCCCTGGTGGTGTTAGGCACCTTGGGCATCGCCGGGGCCATCCTGGAAGCAGCGGGGCTTTCCTTCTTGGGACTCGGCGCCCAGCCTCCCACCCCGGAGTGGGGGACGATGCTGGGGGAGGAACGCAACCAGGTCTTTTCCGCCCCTCACCTCGTCTTCTTCCCGGGCCTCGCCATCATGCTTACTGTGCTCGGCTTCAACCTCCTCGGCGACGGTCTCCGCGACGCCCTCGATCCGAGACTCAATGAGTAACGGCGCCCCGGCTCCGCTGCTCGAGGTCAAGGGTTTGCGTACCCATTTCTTCACCCGTGAGGGGGTGGTGAAAGCCGTCGACGAGGTCAGCTTCCAGGTCGACCGGGGAGAGATCCTCGGTCTGGTGGGGGAATCCGGCTGCGGGAAGTCGGTCACCTCGCTTTCGATCCTGCGCCTCGTCCCTTATCCGGGGAGAGTGGTGGCGGGCGAGGTGTGGTTCGACGGTCGCAACCTGATGGAGATCCCCCGCGACGAGATGCCCGATGTCCGGGGCAAGCAGATCGCCATGATCTTCCAGCAGCCCCAGTCTTCCCTCAACCCGGTGTACCGAGCCGGCAACCAGATCGGCGAGGCCATGGAGATCCACCTCGATCTGGCCGACGAGGAGATCGACGAACGGGTCATCGATCTGCTTAAAGAGGTGGGGATCCCCGACCCTCGCCGCCGAGCCGAGTCGTTCCCTCACGAGTTGTCGGGGGGCATGGCCCAGCGAGTGATGATCGCCATGGCTCTGGCCGCCGGGCCGGATCTGCTCATCGCCGATGAGCCGACCACTGCGCTCGACGTCACCATCCAGGCCCAGATCCTCGACCTGATCCGGCGTCTCAATCGTGACTTGGGGATGGGGGTGATCCTCATCACTCACGACCTCGGAGTGGTAGCGGAGATGGCGGACCGGGTGGCGGTGATGTACGCCGGGGAGATCGTCGAGGAAGCCGAGGTCCGAGAGCTGTTCAAAGATCCTCTCCATCCCTACACGCAAGGGCTGATCGGATCGGTGCCCCGGCTGGGTGAGGTCACCGACCAACTGGCGGTCATCCCCGGCGTGGTCCCCACCCTCATCGACCTGCCGCCCGGATGCCGGTTTGCCTCCCGCTGCCAGGCTCGGATCGAACACGGACTCGAGATCTGCACCAGGGTGAAGCCCGAGTTGTTACCCGCCGACGACGGGCATCTGGTTCGCTGCTGGATCTATCACGATGAAGACGGAAGACGGAAGACGGAGGGGAGACGGAAGACGGAAGACGGAAGACGGAAGCCGGAAGACGGAAGCCGGGAGACGGAAGACGGAGGAGAAGACGGAAGCCGGGAGACGGATGACGCCCCCTCCGGCCCTTCGGGCAACCTCCAACAACACTCGCTGCGCTCGCTGGGGGAGGAAGAGGTCGCTCCGCTCCTGGGGGAGGAAGCTCTCGAAACCCCGGAGGTCAGTGCCCATGAGTGAGAATCTGGTGGAGCTGCGGGGTATCAGTAAGGACTTCCCCGTCAAAGGGGGAATCCTCCAACGCACCCGAGGCTATGTGCGGGCGGTGGCGGATGTGAACCTTGACATCAGACGGGGTGAGACCTTGGGGCTGGTCGGTGAGTCGGGATGCGGCAAGACGACCCTGGGGCGGATGCTGGTGCGACTTCTCGAGCCCACCGCCGGGACCATCACCTTCGACGAGCAGGACGTGACCCACCTCAAGGGCCGGGAGCTTTTCTCATTCCGGCGCCGGGTGCAGATGATCTTTCAAGACCCCTTTAGCTCCCTGGATGCACGGACTCCAGTGGGACACTCCATTGCCGAGGGTCTGCGCATCCACGGCATCGGGAGCCCGGCCGAACGCCGGCAGCGAGTGGCAGAAATGCTGGAGTTGGTGGGACTCCGGCCCCAACACTCCCAGCGTTATCCGCACGAGTTTTCCGGCGGTCAACGCCAGCGGATCGGCATCGCCCGCGCCCTCATCCTCCGCCCCGATCTGGTGGTGGCCGACGAACCGGTGTCGGCCCTCGACGTCTCCGTCCAGGCCCAGGTGCTCAACCTCCTCACCGAACTTCAATCGGAGCTCAACCTCACCTTGCTGTTCGTGGCCCACAACCTGGCGGTGGTGGAGCACATCTCCGACCGGGTGGCGGTGATGTATCTCGGGCGAGTGGTGGAGGTCACCGACCGGGACACCCTCTATCGCCGGCCGCTCCATCCCTATACCGAAGCCCTACTATCGGCCATCCCCCTGCCCGATCCCGATCGTCCCCGGCGCCGGATGATCCTGCAGGGAGAGATCCCATCCCCCCTCAATCCGCCCCCGGGCTGCCACTTCCACCCTCGCTGCCCCATCGCTCGCCCCGGGCTCTGCGACGTTGAGGTCCCCGAGTTGATGCCGGGTCCCGACCGCGCCGACCACCTCGCCGCCTGTCATCTCCGGGCGGGGGCGCGGGCCGGAGTCCGTGCGACCTAAGGGTGCGCCGGTTCGCCTGGTGGGTGGTCTTTCCCACTATCAAGGTCGTGGCCAAGTTGGCATGGAGACTTCGTATCGATCGACCTGCCGACTTCCCCGACCCGCCATTCGTCGTTGCCGCTAATCACCATTCGTTCCTCGACCCCGCCCTGGTGGGGGCGGCTTATGGAAAAAGGCAGCGCTTCTTCGCCCTGGCCGACCTCTTCGGCAACTATCGCCTCCTTGATTGGATCCTTCGCACTTTCGAGGTGATCGAGGTGAGCCGGGGGACGGTACCGCTCGGTCCGCTGCGCCAGGCCCTCCGGCATCTCGAGGAAGGGGGAGTGGTAGGGGTGTTCCCGGAGGGGACCCGGGCCTGGCGGTTTGGAGACGTTTCTCCTCGACCCGGGGCCGCCTGGCTGGCAGTCCGCACCGAGACGCCTTTGGTACCCGTAGCGGTGATCGGTTCAGAACG
>DATEDX010000146.1:0-2281 GCA_035281425.1 Acidimicrobiia bacterium | reverse complement strand
CTGAACCGGCCGCCTGGGAGATCGACGTGACCATATCCTCATCACCCTCCTCGGGGGTCTATCAGATCGGTTTCTCCCGCAGCGCAGGCTCCACCGCCCGCGACATCTACTTTGACGACCTCACCATCACCCAACTCGGCGGGTGAGTCGCTGGACAGATTGAATCCACCACCGGTCGTGCTAGCTTCATGACCTAGGGAGCTGGGTGGAGTGGGCGAGCTGGTACTTGAACTAACGAGCCGGTTGTGGTGACTTCGGTCGCCGGCGACTCGCGCTCTAGCGTCGGATGGCATTTGTCGCCAGCCGGCGACTCCATCACTCTCGATGACGGACGGCGCATCTTGGTGGGCATGCGAGTCGAAGGAAGCAGCCAAATTTTTTGCCAGCTCTTCCTTCCTCCGGACCCTCCCCAGGGCGGTGTCTTGATCTGCAGCCCTTTATACGCCGAACGGATTCGAAATGAACGTCGCGAATTCCTTGCCGGTCTCGCCTGGGCGTCGCGGGGGCTTGCCACCGTGCGTTTTCACTACCGCGGCACCGGACATTCGAGTGTGGACCCTATCGATCCCACCTTTGACGACCTGGTCGACGATGCTCTGCTGGCCGGCTCCCATCTGTTAGCCCACAACATCGAGCTGGCAGCGATTATGGGCACCAGGCTGGGTGCTTTGGTGGCGGCGATCGCCGCCCAGAGTTTCAGCCAGGTTCCGCTAATCCTGTGGCAGCCGGCCACATCAGGCGAGCGGTTCTACCGCGACGTTTTCCGCGCCAAGGTTATGGGCTCCATGGCCCAGGGAATGGCATCGTCGCCCACCCGGGCATTCAAGGCTGCTCTCGCCGCCGGCGAACGTCTCGATGTGATGGGTTACCGGGTAGGCAGCCGCCTATACCAGACCGCCGCTTCATTGAGGCTGGCGGCGATGATCGAGAGGCGAAGAGTGCTCTTGATCCAGATGTCCGGCCGCCAGGTACTTTCGCCGGACTACCACGATCTGGTCGGAGAGCTGAGCGAAAGAGGCTGTTCGGTGGAGACGGAAATAACCAACGATGACGAGGCCTGGTGGTTCGGGCGCAACCCCGATCGGGCCGAACTCAAGGCCGATACCTGGACCGAAGGTGCGGCCACGGCCACCGGAGACTTTCTGGGGCGAACCTTGGCGGCTACGAAGTGACCCGCAACGATCTTCCTCTCGAAATACCGATCTACCGACCGGGTCCCTACGGACCCGTCCTCACCGTGGTGGCTCCGTCTGGTCGGCTGGCGGCACCCGGTCTGGTGGTGGTAGGTGGAGCGGGCACCGGCGGCTCCACCAAGGCCGACGGTGTTTTCGTCCGAGTTGCGAGGGCAGGGACCATGTTGGGCTACGACTCGGTCCGATTCGACTGGCATGGGGTGGGAGGAAGCTTGGGTGAAGTCGAGCGGTTTTCAATGGTTGCCCCCTTCGTTGAAGACGTTGAGGCCGCCATCGGGGCCCTTGACGGTGACCGGCGGCCTTTAGTTATGGTTGGCTTCTGCTACGGATCGCGGGCCGTACTGGAGGCGGCTCTGAGCACGGAGACAGTTGCCGGCGTGTTGCTGGTCTCTTACCCGATGCCGAAGCAGCTATCCAACAAACAATGGGCTGCTCGCAAATTGCCAGTCGGCAAGGCAATACGATTGGCATTGCGGCCGTCCGCAATCCGGGGTTGGTTCGACGGTCGCTCCCGGCGGCTCTACCTGAAGTGGGTTCGGCTTCGGGCTACCCGGGGCCGGCCGGCGGATTCATCAAAGCCTCATCGCCAGTCCGAAAACCTGGTGGCTCTGGCGGGCAAGATCCGCCAACTGATCTCCAGAGGGGTGCGGATTCGGTTTGTATACGGAGTCGGCGACAAACAACAGGAACTGTTTCGAGCCGCGGTGGCTGGGCCCCTGAGTGACATCTTCTCGGACCCGGCGGGGTTGGTCGACATGGTGGAGACTCCTGGCGACCTCTACGGTTGGACAACCGTAGAATCTCAAGAACGGGCGGTGGAAGCAGTAGTTGACTTCGCCCGGCAATTTGCTCCGACGCTTCCTCTCGAAGAAGCCATCTGAACCTCGTTCAGTCCGTCAGGCCCAGGAGCCCTTCTCCCAATGGGCTACGAGTTTGCCCCCCTCGAAGATGTCGATGGTGGAGTCTGGGTGGATCCGGCTCAGGTCGAACTGGTCGACGGCGAGCCCAGTGTCCTCAAAGACTTGGAACGATGGAAACTCTCCGGTCTCGTCGTACACGACCCTCTGATAAGTGACTCGCCTGTGAAT
>DATEDX010000145.1:0-28763 GCA_035281425.1 Acidimicrobiia bacterium | reverse complement strand
CCAGGTCCCGGCGCCACCTTCCAGGGCCGCGACATCTTTGCTCCCGCTGCTGCTCTTCTCGCCAGCGGCGAAGCCTCGCTCGAGGAGCTGGGCCCCCCGGTCGAACCTGACTCTTTGATGCCGATGATGTTGCCGCTGGCGCGGGTGGAGCCAGCGATGGTCCAGGGGGAAGCGTGGTGGGTGGACGTGTTTGGAAACGTCGAGACCAACATCAGCCCCGAGGATCTGGCCCTCACCGGCCTGGCCCCGGGTAGCACCCTGGAGGTGATCGTGGGATCGAGCGTCCATGAAGCAACATGGGTCACTGCCTACGGTGACCTGGGGGAAGGAATGCTCGGAGTCCATGTGGACAGCGCCGGTCTCATCGCCTTGGCCTTGCGCGGGGGGAGGGCCGACGACGAGCTGGCCCTGGCCAGCGGGATGGTGGTGACCTTCCGTCCTGCGGAGAATTAGCTCCGCCGAGGGTCGGGTCATTCTCGGGGCTGGAGGTGATCGTTTTGATCACCTGGAACCCGGGGTTGGCGGATGAGAGGCGGAGGAGGCGGCGCCCGGCTAGGAGCGCACGATCAGGTAGCCCTGGACGATGGCCGCCACCAGGATCAGCACCAGGAGGACAACGATGACAATGGCGGTGGCGGGGCGCACCCGAGGAGGGTAGGCCGGCCCAGAAATGACGAAGCCCCCGGGGCAGGGGGGCTTCGTCTGGAGAGTGAGGTCTCCGCTGTGGGGCGGGCTGGGAGGCTGTCCGACACACCGAAGGGTCATGAACGTGCCCTTGGTATGACGGGAGCGGAGCCCTATACCACTCTCTCTTCGGCAGGTTACATCGGCATTTCCTCTAAGAACTTGAGGATCTACTAGAACTAACTAGTCCGTTTGGTCATGGTGCCTGAGTGGTGGTGGTGGTTTCACCTTCGGCTCCAGGTTCTGCCGCTCCTTCACCCTCTTCGGCCGGCACCTCGGCCAGCCCACAGTCGACCAGGGCTTCGTCGCGGGGCTGACCGCCGAAGCGGACCCGTTCGAAGGCCACCACCGCCGCTAGTTGCTCGGGGCTGAGGGTTGATCCGAAGGCGGGCATGATCACCGACCCGAAAGGTTTGTTGCCGTCGCCATATCCGGTGCGGCCTTCCGCCTGGAAACCCTGGGTCCCTTTCTCCACCCATTCGATATGGTCGAGGCAGGAGGAGAAGGTTGCCACCACATTGGACATGGCGGGGCCCACCCCTCCCTGCCCCTCGGCGCCGTGGCAACCCTGACAGGCACCGGGGGAGGCGGCATAGAGTCCGCCACCGACGCCGAGGAAGTCGGTGCCGCCCCCCGCTGGTCCCCGTCCTTCGAACTCGGTGCCATCACAATTGCGAAGTTCCCCGGTGACCCGATCGGGAAGCAGCTCGGTGCCTACCCCGCACTCGTTGGTGGCGGCCCCGGCCAGCTGCAGTAGCCCAAACAATGGAACGATGATGAAAGTGGCGGCCAGCCACCAGGGGACGGTGCTTCGGGTCCGTTCCTTTAACCCGGCGGTGGGGAAGGCGACCACCACCGGGTAGCGAACGGCCTCCTTCGGGGACACCTCTCGGGGAGGAGGCGCCTCTGAGACGTGAGACGTGGGACGTGCAACGTGAGATTCGGAGGTGGTGACGGCGGCGCTGGCAGCAGGTGCTTCTTCTGCCGGTTCGGGGGTTTCTGGTCTCTCTTCCGGTGGCGGCGGAGGCGCCGCTGGCTCGGTCGTCGGCTCCTGCGCCGCAGGGGCCGGAGCCCCTCCGGCCCAGGCCGTCAGTACTTCGTCGACGGTGGCGCCGGTGGCTTTGGCTCGAGCCTCCGCCGAACGTTTGACGATGGCTTCGGGCACCCCCAGGGCGGCGGCGGCGGCGGAGAGATCACTCATCTGGACTCCAGCAGGTAGGCGACGAGATCGTTGATTTCCTGTTCGGAGAGCCCGGAGGCTATGGGGTGTCCGCCCTCGCCGCTGACGATTGAGGCCAAGGCGGCGGGGTCGGTGACCCGACGGCCCACCGCTGCCAGGTCGGGACCGTAACGCCGGTACCCGGGGACCTGATTGGTATCGGCCAGGGTGACGGGACCCAGACCCACATCGGAAACAACATTGCGAACCATCTGGGTGTGACAGGAACCGCAAGCCTGGGCGGCATAAACCTCGCGCCCGGCCAGAGCGGCGGCGGTGAAAGGCAGATTGGAAGAGCGAATCTGGTCGCTGGCGGCCGGCATCGCCGGGGCGGCGATGGCGAGCAAGAGCGACAAGAGCAGCAGGCCGATCACCCCCGCCACCATGGCGCCGGTCCGCTCCACCCGGCCGACCAGGATGGGGGGATCTTGTGAGACGTGAGACGTGAGACGTGAGACGTGAGGTTCAGAGATGGCGGGGGCGGCGGCAGGCGGAAGCTGTTCGGTCGCGTCGGGCGTCTCCTCTGTCGCGTCTGGTGGAGGCGTTTCCGGCGTTGCTGCCTCGGTCGTCGGCTCTTGGGCGGTAGGGGCCGGAGCCCCTCCGGCCCAGGCCGCTAGTACTTCGTCGACGGTGGCGCCAGTAGCTTTGGCTCGAGCCTCCGCCGAACGTTTGACGATGGCTTCGGGCACCCCCAGGGCGGTGGCGGCCTCGGAGAGGTCACTCATCTTCCACCACCCTGGTCACCAAGACCTCCTGCAGGGTCGCCCGCCCGGAAGTGAGGGCCCGATAGAGAGAGAGGGCCAAGCCGGCCTGACCGAAGAAAGCGCCGATCCCGGTGATGAGGGCCAACCCGAAGAGCAGATCGGCGAGCCCCATCGCCTGATCCCATCCTTCCCCGGCCGCCACGTAGCTCCCGGTGAAGGCTCCACCAGCAAAGCTGTATCCGGCGGCGATCCCCGCCAGCATCAGAAGCAGGGCGGTGAGCGAGGGGTAGAGGACCAGCCGGCGCGACACCACCGCGGCTTTCTTGCGGTCCACCGCCCGGCCCACCAGGTTGGGGAGGGCATGCCAGGCGAAGGAAGCGAAGAGGAGGGGGATGGCGCCCAACATGAGCAGATACACGACCCCCTCGCTAAAGGCGGTAAGTGATACGAGAACTGCCGCCGACCGGAACCCGGCGAGAGCGGTGGCCACCGTCGCCACCACCCCCAGCAGCCCCCCCCACATCGCCGCCGCCAGCACCGGCTCCTCGCGCAGGGCTCCCCAGCGGGGACCAATGGTCTGGGCGAAGTTGGTGGCATTGGCCAGCGCTGCCACTGGCAAGGCCAACCCCAGCACTGCCGCCACCGCTTGTAGCCACTCCGGCTGGGGTCCGGCTACCAGTTGCGCCGGTCCCGACCACACCGCCCCAAAGAGCAACGACCAGAATCCAACCCGGGCCAGCTGGCGATTGGCCAGGGGCTGGTCGGAGGCCTTGACCACGGCGTAATAGGCCAACCCTGTGGCCAGCCCCAGGCCCCACACATGGAGGAAGCCAGATCCGAAGGTGAGGTCGGCGAGAGTGGCGGCGAGGGGGTTGAGACCGGGGAAGCTGGCCGCCAAATAGAGGCCGGGGAGCCAGACGGTGGCACCGAAGGCGAACCAGAGCGACGGGAACAGCGACTCTTCCCGACGCCCCGACAGGGCGCTGAGGGTGACAATCGCGGGTACGAGCAGAAGGGCCAGCACGGGCAGGTCCAACCAGAGGGGAAGCCCCAGAGGCTCGCGACCATCGCCCCATCCCAACCCCACCACCACCATCCCCACCAGCACCAGTCCCACTAGGGCGGGAAGGGCGATGAGGGCCAACCGTTGCCGAGGCAGGGGGGCGCCGGTCAAACGAGGCAACAGGTAATAAACCCCACCCGCCAACCCCGGCACCAACCAGCCCAGCCATAAAGCGATGGCGGCCATGGCTCGCAGTTGACCGTGGGGGATGAGGAGCAAACGGGGAAAGGCCACCGCCGCCAGGGAACCGAGCCAAAGGAGACTTCCCCCTGCCAGAAACGCTGCCGACACCAGAAGGTGAGCGGTGGCGGCCCGTCCCGGCTCGGTGGGGGCGGAGCCACCGGCGGGTTGCTCGTCCACTGCTTGGCGCTCAGCTGTAGTGATGGTTTCCACCCTCTCAAGTTGCGAGACGCCGGGAGCTTAGAGGGCAGGAAACGCCCACCCCACTCTGGCCGTCGCGGTTCGTCGCTCTTCCCCGGGTGTGGTAGAAACAAGCTCATGCACCGCCTGGTGGATCTAAGCCCTAGCCAGCGATCCCGGTTGGGCTGGTTGATGATGCTCGCCGGTTCCGTTCTGCTGGCGGCGGCGGTGATCTGGATCCACTATTCGAGCCTCTCTCAGACCATCACCGTTGACGGCGAAGAGGTGCCATTGGTGGTGGACTATTTCAACTGGATACCACGGGCCTGGTATTGGAAAGCGCTCGGTTATCTGGCTGCCTTCGCCGCTTCCCAGCTGCTCTTGGGAGGGGCGGTGCTGGCTTTCGTGCTCGGGCGTCCCATGACCTGGTCACGGGCCACATTCGCCGCCTTTCTCGCTTGGATTGAACTGGTGCTGATCTTTGGGATCGTGCCCTCGGAGTGGCTCAACCTGGCCCAGACCGACCTCGACTGGTCACCGCAGAAGATCGCCCTACAGATCCCGCCCTTCCTCGTCCTCGGTAATGATGTGGCGCTCTCTTTCGCGGCCCTCAAAGATTCCATCTCCATGGGTTATCACGTCGTGATGATCGTGGCGGGAGCCATTTTCGCCCTCCAGGTGCAACAGCTCTCCAAGCCCCGGCCCCGGGCCGAGAAGCCGACGCCGGTTTCTCCCTACGGGCGCCCGCTGATCCGCCCCGAAGCCCTCAAGGCAGGTGAGTGATGCCGGCCGGGATCGTCGACGAAACTCCCCCCATCCGTGACGACTACCAGCTGGCGTTGGTGGAAGGCGATTACTTCAAGGACAAGCTGCGGCCTAAGCAGTTCCTCCACATCGATCAGTCGGAATGCATTCTCTGCGAGGGCTGCGTCGACATCTGCCCTTGGAAGTGCATCCATTATTTGTCGCTGCAGGCCATCGACGAGGCCGTCAACGTCGACCATCCCGCCGAGGATCCCACCAATTACGGGTTCTTCATCGTGGATGAAGATGAATGCACCCGCTGTGCTCTCTGTATCGATCGCTGCCCCACCGGGGTGATCTCGTTGGGCAAGTTCGAAGGCTCGCTGGCCGAGCAAGCGGAGCAGCTGGGGCTGAATCGGGCTCCCTGGGACGATGACAGCGGACAGCGAGACTTCAAGAATGGTTACGCCTATGGGATGCGCTGGTAGGAGGCAATAGGTGGCGGAAGGAATGCGCGGAAAGCTTCTGGAGCGGGTTAAAGAAGCCAACGAGCGCTTATGGGGCTCCCAATTCGTCGAGTCGGTGCTGCGTCCCGGCTCCCCATTCAAGAAGGGCTACACGGACAGCCCCCGCAACCGCAGCTACGTGGTGATGAACAACGTGCTTTATCACCTCCACCCGGTGAAGGTGAAGCGACACGGCGTAAAGCTCTCCTACACGCTTTGCCTGGGTGGGCTCTCCTTTTTCCTGTTCATCCTTCTCACCATCACCGGGATCTTCCTGATGTTCTATTACACGCCCACCGAGAACCGGGCCTACGCCGACATCCAAGCCCTCTCCACCTCGGTCGCCTTCGGATCCTTAGTGCGGAACATGCACCGGTGGGGTGCCCACTTGATGGTGTTGTCGGTGTTTTTGCATATGAGCCGGGTCTTTTATCACGGCGCCTACAAACCGCCCCGCGAGTTCAACTGGGTGGTAGGCGTCATCCTGCTCCTACTCACCCTCCTCTTGTCCTTTTCCGGCTACCTACTGCCCTGGGATCAACTGGCCTACTGGGCGGTGACCGTCGGAAGCAATATGGCCGGCTTCGTGCCGGTGATGGGAGACCAGGTGAAGTTCTTGTTGCTGGCCAGCGTCGAGGTGTCGGCCGCCACCCTGCTTCGTTTCTACGTCCTCCATGTCCTCTTCTTCCCCTTCGTGATCGTCATCTTCATGGCCGTGCATTTCTGGCGGGTTCGCAAAGACGGCGGCATATCGGGGCCTCTATGACCAAGGTGGTTTAGCTATGGCGGAAATCCCAGAAAGCCTGCTCCGCAGATCGGCCGAAGCCAAGGCCAAAGCTTTAGGGCGTCCGGTGGAAGAGGTCCTGGCGGAGATGAAAGGCGAGGTTCCGGCTCAGGCTCCGGCTCCTCCGGAGGCGGAGGACGACGTGGAGGTTCCGGCACTGGAGGAGCCGGAGCCAGTGGTGAGTGGTGAGTCACGAGTGGCGAGTTCAAACCAGCCAGAGGTGGAGCCCGAGGTGATGGAGGAGAGGGAACCCGAGACTCCCGAGCCGGAGGAGGAGAAAGAACTGGTGGCGGTGGCAGCGGCCGAAGCTCCGGCCGGCGCGGCCTCCCTCCCCGAGGCTCCCCCCGCCCCGGCAGCCGTTCCCGAGGCCCCGCCCGCTCCTTCCACTGAGGGGAACGGCGGCGGGAACGGCAAACGAGCCGCCCTGGTGCAACCGCGCCCGGTGGCGCCACCGGCGGGGGTGCCGGAAGGGGTGCGTACGCAGCGGCTCCTCACCGTGGTCAAAGCCCGCGCCATCCAGCAGGTCAAGGCCGAACCTACCGACAAGGTCAACACCTGGCCTCACCTGATGATCGCCGAGCTGACGGCCCTGATGGCGGTGACCGCCCTGCTCTTGGTCCTTTCGGTGATCCTCCAGGCCCCATTGCTCGACCCGGCTAACCCCAATGCCACCCCCAACCCCTCCAAGGCGCCCTGGTATTTTCTCGGTCTCCAGGAGCTGCTGTCCTACTTCGACCCCCAGATCGCCGGGGTGACGGTGCCCACCATTGTTGGGCTTATCGGCTTCATGATGATTCCCTACATCGACCGCAACCCTTCCACCCGGCCGGCCGATCGACGCTTCGCCATCATGCTCTACACGTTCTTCCTGGCCGGTTCGGCCACCCTCACCATCTTCGGAGTGCTGTTCCGCGGCCTCGGGTTCAACTTCGCCTACCCCTGGCAGGATGGGATCTTCTTCGACGACATCAAAGACTGGGTGCATTTCGAATGAACGCCAGCACCCTGCTCTTGGTAGGGGTGGCGGTGGTTGCGCTGCTGGCGGCAGTAGGTGCCTTTGCCATCGCCTGGCGCCGCTCCACCGGAGCCGACAGCTGGCGCCAGGCCATCGGCCGGGAGACGGTGAGAGCCGATCGCCCCACCCCAGTCCACATCCCCGAAGTCGAAGAAATCGAACCCCTTCCTCCTGCCACCACCGATGGACGGGTAGAGCAACCGGAGCCGGTACCAGTAGCGGTGACCGTCACCCAGGAGCAACGGGTAGTGGAGGTCTCCCCGGAAGAGGCTGGGGTGAGCCGGCGCCAGTTCTTCAACCGTGCCCTCAGCGCCTCCTTCGGGGCCTACGCCACCGGACTCAGCATCGGACTCTTGGCTTTCATGTGGCCCAAACTCTCAGGTGGGTTCGGGGCCGACGTCGATGCTGGACCGGTCGCGGATCTGCTGACCGCCACCCGCACCCCCGATGGCGGGGTCATCCCTGCCTTCATTCCTGAGGCTCGGGCCTATGTGGTCCCCGTCGATGAAGGGTCGTTGTCGGAACAGTTCGCCGGTCGGGGAGTCGCCGCCGGAGGGTTGATGGCGCTGTACCAGAAATGTGTTCACCTGGGTTGCCGGGTTCCCTGGTGCGCTACCTCCCAGGGCTTCGAATGCCCCTGCCACGGCTCGAAGTACGATTACATCGGGGAATATTTCGGTGGCCCCGCCCCTCGCAATCTCGACCGCTTTGCCGTGGAGGTGGTCAACGATCGTTTCGTTATCAAGACGGGGACCATCATCCAGTCTCCCCGAGCTCCTCGGCGCACCGTGCCCTATCCGCAGGGGCCCTCTTGCATCGGCGCCGTGACGGCTGAATAGCAATGGACTCCCGCCTGGTCATAACCCTGGCTGTGATCGGCGCCGTCGCCTGGCTGGCCTTTCTGGGAGTTTCGGCTTTGCGGGCTCGGGGCAAAGAGGAGGTGGCCCTCAATCTCGCTCCCGGTCGCACCGACCAAGAACTCGAAACCCGCCGCCTGGAGCGGGTCCAGCAGGCCGCGGTGCTGCTTTCGGCCTTCATGGCGGTGGGGCTTCCTCTCTATTTCCTGGGCGAAGAATCTCGGCAGGAGAGCTTCGTCGACCAATTTTCAGAGGAGTCGGTGAGCCGGGGCGAGCACCTGGTGGAGGAGTTCGGTTGTTTCGTCTGCCACGGCGCCGGCGGCTCCGGCGGGGGTGCCGCCTACATCGAGAAACGGCTGGGGGTTTCCACTACCTGGTTTGCCCCCTCCCTCGACGACATCCTCTACCGCTATGAGCCGGAAGAGGTCAACTTCTGGATCACCTATGGCCGGCCCAACACCCCCATGCCCGCCTGGGGCGTAGCGGGCGGCGGCGCCATGAACGAGCAGCAGGTGGCCGACATCGTCAACTACCTCGCCGCCCACCAAATCCCCCAGGACGAAGCCCTGAGCAGGATCCAAGGCAACATTTCCGGTCAGTTGCAGCGGCTCGCCACGGCGGAAGTCGAAGTCCAAAAGGTCATCGCCCGCCAGGCCCAGCTGGTAGCCGACATCGAGCGGGCCCCCAGCCTGGTGGAGGAGGCCGAACGGATCGCCGGGGAAATGCGTGACTTACTCGACGAGGCGGCCAGCGGGGTCGATACCGATGGCGACGGTCTCTCCGACACCGCCGAAACTCGCCTGTCCGAGCTCAGCGCCGAGTTGACCGCCCTGTGGACCCTGCCCGGGGTGGAAGTGATCACTTTTGACCCGGCCAACGGAGAGACCGGCGGTCGGCCGGATCGTGAGGTCGCCGAGGAAATAGCTGCCACCCTGGCTGCTCTGCAGGACGATTACCCGATCCTCTACGAATTTGTTCTCGCCATTGAGGAGGCCCTGGCCGCCTCTGGCGATGACCAGGACGGCGACGAGTTGTCCGACGAGGCCGAGTCGACTATCTCCACCCAGTTGGGTCTGGCGGTGGCGGCGGTGCGACCAGCGTTCCTAAGTCCCAACCCGATCCGTCTTGACCCCACCAATGCCGAGTCGAGCGGCGACAGGGACAGCGCCGCCGCCAGCCGGGCGGTGTCGGCGGCGGAGAGCACCGCCCTCCAACTCGGTGTCACCGCCACCAACCAGGAGAGACTGCGTGGCTCGGCCGAGGCCGGGCTCGCCAACCTCGAGGAGGCCGCCCGCCAGCAGCGGTGGGCGATCGATCTGGACGCGGTGGCCGAGACCGCCTTCGATGGGAACCTCGAACAGGCTTCCCGGGCGGTGGGGCTCTTCAACGCTTACTGCGCCCGGTGCCACACCTCGGGGTGGTCGGCCGGGGTCATCTTCACTCAGGAGGCGGGAAGCGGTGGCTTCGGCCCGGCATTGTGGGAGGGCCGACCCAACATCCAGTTCCTCACCCAAGAAGAGCTGGTCGAGTTTCTCACCGAAGGCTCGGTGGCCCAGCAGGCCTATGGCGTCAATGGGATTGGATCAGGGCGCATGCCCGGTTTCGGAATGCTGCTCTCCGCCGAGGACATCGAGCTGCTCGCCACCTATCTACGTTCCGGCAACCTCACCGGGAGGGAGTGACCCATGCGAGAGCTGTTCCGGGAGTTGCTGTCGGCGAATCTTTTCGTCACCGGCATCATCCTCACCCTGGCCGCATTCGCCATCTTCTACGGAACCATCTACCTGCTGCTCTACACCAACACCGGTCGAAAGCTGGGTCTGCTACTCAGCGGGGCGGGAATCTTCGGCTGGTTGACCATCTCCAGCCTGCTATTCGTTATCTACGCCCCCCGCGGTCCTCGCCCGGCCGACATCGAAGGACTCAATGCCTTCGAGATTCGCATCATCCCTATCACCTATCTGGTGGTGTCGGCGGCCCTCTTCGTCGGGTTTCTGGTCGCCCTGAAGCAATACGAAGAACTGGCCGAGGGAGCGGCCTAGCCCCCTCCGGGCCTGCTCCCCTCCCTTGCCTGCTCCCCTCCCTTTTGGCGCGCCCCGATCGGGCTATAGCCCGATCGAGGCGCGCCAAAAACGGTCTGGGGGACGGCTAGCCCGGCTCTTTCCGGGTTCGGTAGAAGCTGAGGATCTGCAGCTCGGTCGACAGATCCACGTTGCGGACCTCTACCGAGGCGGGCGGCCGCAGCACCGCCGGAGCGAAGTTGAGCACCGACCGCACCCCACTGGCGCTGAGACGCCGCAACACATCGGGAGCGGACTCGGCCGGGGTGGCGATGATGGCGATGGCGAAGCGGCCGGCATCGGCATCGGCCTCCAGTTGGTCGAGGTGGCGGACCGGTAGGTTCCCCACCTGACCTCCCACCTTCTGCGGGTCGATGTCGTAGAGACCGGAAACGAAGAATCCCCGCTCGGAGAATCCACCGTATCCCGCCAGGGCCTGACCGAGGTTTCCGGCGCCGATGATCGCCACTCCCACCGTGTCGACCAACCCCAGCTCCCGCATGATTGCCCCTCGCAGATGGTCGGTGTCGTACCCGACCCCTCTCACTCCCTGATGACCGAGGTAGGAGAGATCGCGCCGCACCTGGGCAGCCCCCACCCCGGCCGCGCTTCCGATCTCCTCGGAGGAGACGGTGGGGCGATCCAACTCGTCGAGGCTCTGCAGGTAGCGGGCCAGCCGGGCCACCGTCGCCCGGGGAATACTGCGCACCTACCCATTCTGCCCGGTTTATCGATCCCTCCCGCCGCCCGGTAACGTCAGCGGCCATGCCCCAACGCAACGTGCTGGTCGTCGGGGGTGGTCCGGCCGGTTCCGCAGCTGCTTACTGGTTGGCCCGCGATGGCCATTCCGTCACCCTGGTGGAGAAGAAGCACTTCCCTCGGGACAAGACCTGCGGTGATGGGCTCACTCCCCGCGCCATCTACTGGCTCACGGAGATGGGGTTCGACTTCTCGGTGCCGGAATTCCACCGCATCACCGGACTCCGTTCCTTCGCCGGCGACGACTTGTTTCTCGAGATGAACTGGCCCCAACACAGCCGTTATCCAGACTGGGGAGGGGTGATCCGCCGCCGCGACCTCGACGCCCAGGTGGCCGCTCTGGCCCGCCAACAGGGGGTCCTGGTCAGGGAAGAGACCGAGGCCACCCCGGTGGTGGAGCAAGGCGAGCTGACGGCGGTGGATCTCGCCCATGACGGCGGGGTGGAAAGAGTCATTCCCGAGGTGGTGGTGATCGCCGACGGCTCTCTCAACCGGTTCGGGCGGGAGTTGGGGACGGTGCGGCGCAAGGACTACCCCATGGGTCTGGCGGCCCGGGGCTACTACCGCTCTCCTCGGTCGAGCGATCCCTTCCTCGAGAGTCAACTCGACCTGCGGGATGAGTCCGGCGCCACCATGCCCGGTTACGGGTGGGTGTTCCCCCTGGGGGATGGCACCGTCAATGTCGGTGTCGGACTGCTCTCCACTTTCAAGCGCTGGAAACACGTCAACACCACCCGCATGATGGAGGACTACGTGCGGGTGGCTCCCCGCTATTGGCAATTCGAAGAAGAAGGCCGGCTCGGCAAGCCGGTGGGAGGCAAGCTCACCATGAGCTTTTCCAAGGCGCCCCTGGTGGGACCGAACTGGATCACGGTGGGTGACGCCGCCGGCGCCATCAATCCCTGGAATGGCGAAGGGATTTCCTACGGGTACGAAACCGGTTATCTGGCCGCCCAGGTGATCACCGAGGCGCTGGGGGCTTCCGACCTCACCCTCCTCCAAGAATATCGCCGACGTCTCGACGAAGAGTTCGGGCTCTATTACAAAATGGCCCGTATCTTCGTGAAGTTGATCGGCAACCCGTCGGTGATGCGCTCCCTGGCCCATGTCGGGCTTCGCAACCGGCCGCTGATGGAGTGGACTTTGAAGGTGATGTCCAACCTCCTCGACGAGGACGAGCGCAACACTGGGGAGCGGGCCTATCGGATGCTGGCGGCCCTGGTCCGTCCCCTCCCCGTCGCCTGACTACGCGCCAAAACCCGGATGAAGACGGGGGATGACGAGGGCATCCACTGCCACTGCGCCTTCGGCGGTGACGATGAGGGGGTTGAGGTCGAGTTCCGAGATCAGGTGTCCCACCTCGGTGGCCAGCCGGCCCAGGGTGAGCACTGCTTCGATCAACGCCGAGCGGTCGAGTGGGGGAGAACCTCGCATCCCGGCCAGCAGCTTCGCCACCTGCAGTCTTCCCAAGGCGCGTTCGGCGTCGGCGTAGTCGAAGGGCGGCATCAACCAGGCCCGGTCGGTCAGCGACTCGACCAGTACCCCCCCGGCACCGACCAGCACTAACGGTCCGAAGTCGCCCTTTTCCACCACGCCCAAAGCCAGCTCCAACCCGGAGCCCGTCATTTGCTGGACGATGACCTGAGGGCCGAGGCGGGCGGCGAGGTCGAGATAGGCAGCCTCTACTGCCGCCGCGGTGGTCAATCCCAAATAGACACCTTTTGCCTCGGTCTTGTGGAGAAGTCCGGTGGCGGCTTTGAGGGTCACCGGACCCGGCAGCGAGGCCGCCGCCTTGAGCGCCTCATCCCGGGAGGAAGCCTCCACCGTGGTGGCGGTTGAGATTCCGTAATCGGCCAGGAGGGCCAGGGCCTCCGACTCGAAAAGGGCTTCTCCTCTCGCCAGCCGATCGCTCCAGCCGGGGGGCGGCAACAGGGTGCTGAGCGTCCGCCGCCGCCACGGGTAGTTGGCGTGAGCCAGGGCATGGCCGATTGCCGCCAAGCCCGACTCGGTTCCTTCCAGCACCGGGATCTCCCGCTCTCGGATAAGGCCTGCCTGAACCGGATCCACGGCGGCGGCGAGGTTGGCCAGAACCACCAGCGGTGGGTCGAGGCTTTGGTTCACGTCGTTAAGCATCTCGACGTAGCCTGCCGCCCCATCCTCCTCGGCGGTCAGATCCACCGCGAACGCCACCAAACCAACCTCCGGGTCGGCGCCGAGGGCGCCCAGCGAGGCGGCGAAGACCGAGTTGGCGTCATGTCCCGCTCCCCAGGCGTCAACCGGATTCTCTGGCTCCAGTCCGGGGTCGAGCACCTCCGCCAAGCGCCGGCTGGTCTCGGGTTCGAGGGAGGCGATGGGGACCTCCAGCGTGTCGGCCCAATCGAGAAGGAGGGTGCGCTCCCCCCCGGAGTCGTGCACCGATCCCAGCCCGCCGGGCCGGGCCCGCCGGCCTGTAAAGATCTCGGCGGTGTCGACCAGTTCGGCCAGGCTGTCCACCTGGTGGACCCCCAGGGCGGCGAAAAAGGCTCGGTAGACCTCGTCGTCGCCCGCCAAGGCACCAGAGTGGGTGGCGGCCGCCTCCACTCCCCGCTGGCTCCTACCCACCTTGAGGGCGACCACCGCCACATCTCTCTCCGCCGCTTCGGTGAGCGCCGCCCGCATGGGCTCGACGTGGCGGATCGTCTCCAAGAACAATGCCACCACCCTGGTGGTGGGCATGGAAAGCGCATAGGCCAGGTACTGATCCATGGTGGTCACCAACTCGAGTCCGCTCGAGACCACCAGGTTGAAACGGAGCCGGCGGTGGTTGTGGAGCATGGCGGAGAAGAGGGAGCCCGAGTGGCTGAGAAACGTCACCGTTCCCGGTTCCAGGTCATACGGTTGGTAGAAGCCGCACACCCTCAGCTGCTGTTCGAGGTTGAGGAAGCCCATGGCGTTGGCGCCACACATCGGAACCGCGGCCGCCCGGGCCAGGTCCCGGAGCCGGTCGCGCAGGGGAGTGCCATCTTCCGCTGTGCCCCAAGCGGGGGAAAACACGGCGAGGGCCCCCGATCCCATCGCTAGCGCGGCCTTCATCTGTTCTTCCAACCGGTGGTCGGCCACCGCCAGCACGGTGAGTTCGGGTGGGGAGTCGAGGGAGGCGAGGTCGGGGAAAGCGGGGAGGTCGGCGACCTGGCGATGGTTGGGGTTGATGGGATATACCCGTCCCCGGTAGGCGCCACCCAGTAACTGCCTCATCACTTGGTAACCAACGGTGCCGGGGCGGGGACTGGCCCCAACCACCGCCACCGAGCGGGCGGCCAGCAACGGGTCGAGCGAAGGAAAAGGGAGGATCATGTTGGAGCTGCGTTTGGTTGGCGTTTTTTGCCCGGGACGGCGAATCTACCGGCTTGTGAGCCCACGCCAGAAGTTGACCGAGGTTCGCCGCCAGCAGATCCTCGAAGCGGCCGGGGCGGTGATTGCCGTGCGCGGAATCTGCGAAACCCGGATCGCCGACATCGCCGATGTGCTCTCGGTGAGCCCTGCCCTCATCCTCTACTACTTCCCCTCCAAGGAGCGGCTGCTGGGCGAGGCCCTCGCCTTTCAGGATCAGCAGTTCTTCGAAGAGGTCGCCAAACGGGGGGCGGAACTCGATGGCGCCGCCGCCCGTCTGGTGCACATCATCGAGGCATCCTGCCCCACCGCCTCTGACCAGGCGGTCGACGACGAATACGTCCTCTGGCTGGAGATGTGGGCTCGTTCCCGCCAGGATCCTGAATTAGCCGAGGCCCGCCAGCGAATGGATCAGCAGTGGCGGCGAGCCATCTCCGCCCTGGTGGTGGAGGGGCAACGCACCGGCGAGTTCTCTGCCGCGGTCGGCGCCGACGACTTTGCCCTCCGGCTCTGCGCTCTGATCGACGGGCTGGCCATCCAGGTGGTGCTGTCCGATCCAGAAGTGTCGGCTGAAACCATGCGCCGGCTATGCCTCGCCGCCGCCGCCGGAGAACTGGGTTTCACCCCGGAATAGTTCTCCTGAATCGAGCCTCCCTCCCCTGCTAGGAGGGTGTATGGTTCATTGAACCGCCATTCAGGATGGTCTGGAGGTGGCGCTCATAGGGAGGAACGAAATGGTCTTTCACCCCAGAGAGAACTGGCGGGGCCGGGGCCTCACCAGACGGGACTTCATCAGCCGAGCGGCGGCCTTGGGGCTTTCGCTTCCCGCCATCTCGGCCTTGCTCGCCGCCTGCGGCGAGGGAGGTGGGGAAGGAGGAGACATCGCCGTCGGCACCCCCTCATCTCCGGTGACCCAACCGCTCTTCGACGACAACCCGGCCATCGAGTCGGGATTGCCGGTGGAGTCGGGACCGCTACAGATCTACAACTGGGCCGAATACATCAACCCCGACGTCTTGCCCCGCTTTAGCGAGGAGACCGGAATCGACTACGAACTCACCACCTTCTTCAACGAGGAGGAGGCGGTGCGCAAACTTTCATCCGGAGAGGTTGCCTTCGACGTGTGGTTCCCGGTCAACTACACGGTGGGGAAGGCGGTGGCCGGAAAACTCATCCAGCCCCTCAACCACGAATACCTCACCAACCTCGGGAACGTTTGGCCGGCCCTGCAGAACCCCTATTACGACCAGGGAGCCCTCTACACCGTTCCCTATGTCGTCTATCACACGGGGATTGGCTGGCGAACCGACATGGTCGACTCGGCCGACGTCGAGGAGGCCGCCAACCCCTGGGAGGCTTTCTGGAACCCGAAGTACACGGGGCAGGTAGGTCTCTACGACGACTTCCGAGAAACCCTCGGAGTTGCGCTGTTTCGCAATGGGGTGGCCGACCCCAACGCTGCGACTAGCGCTGAGATCGAGGCCGCCGCCGACGCCCTGTTGGAGTTGGTCGATCTGGTCAACGTTCGCTACACCATCGACGGCGCCTATGCCGGCATCCCTGAAGGTCGGTTTGGGCTGCATCACGCCTGGTCGGGAGACATGGTGGCTGCGCCTTTCTACTTCCCGGAAGATGGGGACCCTTCGGTTACCCGCTATCTGTGGCCGGCGAAGGCCAACAATCCCGCCGGGGGTTTCATCGCCAACGACACCATGGCGGTTTTGGCGGGCGCACCCCATCCGGTGGCGGCGCATACCTTCATCGACTGGATGCTCAACACCGACAACGCCCTCGAGAACTTCGGGTGGGTTGGCTACCAGCCACCGCAGGTCGACCTTGATGTCGATTCGTTGGTGGCAGACGAATGGGTTCCGGAGTACCTCTCCTCGGCCATCGTCCGCGAGGAGGACTTCGCCAACCAGAGCGCCATCGTTCCGGTTTCGCTCGACGTCGACGTCGAGGCGACCTGGTTCGATGCCTGGTCACGGGTGCAGGGCGGCGTCTAGCCGTTGGCCAGCCAGTTAGAGGCTCCGGAATCGGAGGCGGTGGGCCAGTCGCGTTGGGTGTGGCCGGCCCTTTCCCTCCCCGGAGTGTTGTGGCTGGTGCTGCTTTTCCTTACGCCGTTCTACGCCATCCTGGCGGTGGCGATGGGAACCCGTCACCCCATCTTCCTCTCCGCCGAGCCGGAGTGGAATCCGCTGCGCTGGAATCCAGCCCCCTTCGGGGAGGTGATGGCCGACTTTGCCGGAGGCCGGCTCGGAGTCATCGGCCTCCGCACCATCGTCTACGTGGTGGTGGCGAGCCTGCTGTGCGTGGTGATCGGATACCCGGTGGCGTATTTCGTCTCCCGGCGAGCAGGGAGGTGGCGGGGGTTGCTGCTGGTGCTCTTGCTGGCTCCCTTCTGGATCAACTACCTGATGCGGATGATGGCATGGGTCAACCTGCTCAGCCCCGACGGCTACGTCAACCGCATCATGGGGTGGCTCGGTGCCGGCCCGGTGGACTGGTTGGTGGGCCGGCCTTCTACCGTGATCTTGGGGATGGTGTACGGCTATATCCCCTTCTTCATTCTTCCCCTCTATGCCGCCCTCGATCGGATCGACCAGAACACGTTGGAGGCGGCCCGCGACTTGGGAGCCAGCCCCCTGGCCGCTTTCCGCCGGGTGACGCTGCCCATGTCCAAGCAGGGCGTGCTGGCGGGGCTGGTCATCATCATGCTTCCCATGTTCGGCGACTACTACACGCCCAATCTTCTCTCCGGTTCACCCCGCACCCGGCTGATTGGCAACGAGATTGACTCCTTCATCAATCAGAGCACCAGTCTGGGTGGGCAAGGCGCCGCCCTGACCCTGGTCTTGATGGCCTTTGTCGCCGTGCTGATGATGTATTACCTGCGAGCGGTGGCTCGCTCTGCTGAGGAGGCCCGCCGGTGACGGTGGCTACCCGGCCACCGGCCGCCGCCGTGGGCCCCCTCGTCCGTCAGGGACGGCGTTTTCTCGCCAACCCTTGGGGAACGCCCCGGCTGCTCTGGGTGGTGACGATTCTCTACGTCCTCTGGTCGCTGGTCCCGGTGCTGATCGCCATCCAGTTCTCCTTCAACGCCGGTCGCAGCCGCAGTGTCTGGCAAGGCTTCTCATTGCGCTGGTACGTCGAGGACAGCGCCTCGGTGATGCGGGACCCCTCGTTGCGCCTGGCGCTGGCGCAGAGTGTGCGGCTGGCCGTTCTCACCATGCTGGTGGCCACTCCCCTGGGGGTAGCGCTGGCCATCGGCTTGGCTCGCTGGCGGGGGCGGTGGGCGCGGGCCTCCAACGCCCTCATGCTCTTTCCCCTCATCACTCCGGAGATCGTGATGGGGGTGTCGCTCTTCTTCGTCTTCACCGACCTCTTTCGGTTTGTCCAGTTCGGGACCATGGCCCAGTTCCTCGGCCACGTGACCTTCACCATCTCGTTCGTGGTGATCATCGTTCGGGGCCGGCTCTTCTCGATCGGGCGGCAGTACGAAGAAGCCGCCATGGACCTGGGAGCTTCGCCCGGTGAAGCTCTCCGTCGGGTGCTGCTTCCCATGCTCGCTCCGGCCATTTTCGCCGGCTTCGCCATCGCTTTCGCCCTCTCGATCGACGACTTCGTCATCAGCCAGTTCCTCAGTGGTGGCGCCTCTTCGGTGACGATTCCGGTTCGGCTCTACTCCGGGGCGCGGCTTTCCCCACCTCCCTCCCTCAATGCCCTGGCCACGGTGCTTTTGGTTTTGACCCTGGCGGCGGTGGTGAGCGCCGGGCTGGTGTTGCGGGCGGGAAGCCGGAGAGAAGGAGGAGGGCGGAGTGCCGCCGAAACCCTCTCCCGGCTGGAGATCTAGTCCCGGGCACCCCCAGGAGACGCAATTCCCCGCGCAGTACGGTGAGCGGCGACCTTCTGTGAAGATCTTTGCGTCGTGGCGACGTAAAAATCCGCGCAGTACGGTAGGCGGCGACCTTCTGTGAAGATCTTTGCGTCGTGGCGACGTAGAAATCCGCGCAGAATGGCGGGCGACGGGGTTGCGTGCAGGTTTTTGGGGGGCGAAGGACCGGTTAAGGCCCGGGGGCGGGGAGAACCAGGACGGCGTCGGGAGGGAAGCGGACGTAGACCTGGTCACCGGGGCGGTAGGGGACGGCCGCTCCCCGGTTGGTTACCAGTGCCTGCACCACCTCCGACTCTGCCAGCTCGATCAGCACCTGCATGGTGGGCCCGGCATAGACGATCCGCTGCACCGTCCCCGGCAGGGAGTTGTCCTGGGATGCCTCCATGCCCACTTCGACCCGTTCGGGGCGGATGGCCATCCGCACCGCCCCCGGGGTGCTTCCGCCGGCGAGAGCCGTGATTACCCCCCCTCCTATTGTGAGGTGGCATCTTCCCTCCGCCACTACCTCGAGGTTGGCATCGAGAAGGTTGGAGACGCCCAGAAAGTCGGCGATATACGCCGAGGCGGGACGTTCATAGACCTCGGCTGGCGTTCCGACCTGCTCCACCCTCCCGTGAGACATCACCGCCAGCCGGTCGGACATGGTGAGGGCTTCCTCCTGATCGTGGGTCACATAGATGAAGGTGATCCCAACCTGCTCCTGCAGGGCCTTCAGCTCGATCTGGAGGGCCTTGCGAAGCTTGGCATCCAAGGCGCCCAGGGGTTCGTCGAGAAGCAGGACCCGGGGCTCCAGCACCAACGCCCGGGCCAGGGCCACCCGCTGCTGCTGCCCCCCCGACAGCTGGTTGGGTCGTCGCCTCTCCATCCCCGTCAATTGCACCAGATCCAGAGCTGCGCCTACCCGGCGCTTGTTTTCCTCGCGGGTGGCGTCTTGATAACGGAGGCCAAAAGCGACGTTTTCCGCCACATTGAGATGGGGGAATAGGGCATAGCTCTGGAAGACGGTGTTGACCGGTCGGAGATGGGGAGGAGTGTGAGCCATGTCCTCGTTGTCGATCTCGATCCTCCCAGCGGTGGGACGCTCGAACCCGGCCACCAACCGCAAGGTGGTGGTCTTGCCGCATCCCGACGGGCCGAGCAGCGAGAAGAACTCACCGGGGACGATCTCCAGGTTTACGTCGTCGACCGCGGTGACCTCGCCAAAGCTTTTGACCAACCCCACCAGGCGCACATGACCACCAGCCATCGAAGCGCGAGCCTACTTCTCAGGCCTTGGCCCGCCGGGGTCGAAGGGCACCGATCTCTCTGGCACTCATCGCCGCCCGCGCAACATTTGGGCAAAGACCTCGAGGGTTTCCAGGTAACGGTCGATGTCGGCCGCCTGGTGCTGCACGGAGACCAGCCACTGTTCGCCTTTGGTCCAGGGCGGTAAGAAGACGCCGCGGTTGAACTGGGTGAGCCAGGCAGCCAGGGCATAGCGACCGTCGATCTCAAGGAACTGGCGGTAGTTGGTGACTCGGTCTTTCGAGTAGGTGACTGAGCCTTTCGCTCCCAGATCGACGACATAAGCAGGCAGTTCGTACTCTTCCACCAGAGTTCGGGCGCCGTCCCCCATATGCCGTTCGATCTGTTCCAGGTGTTCGTAAGTCTCGGGGATCATCACTTCGGTGAGCATGGCTCGGGCCGCCGCCATGCCCAACGGATTGCCATTAAACGTGCCTACCTGCTCATAGCGACCGCTGGCGATGGTCTCCATCACCTCCTTGGAACCGCCTAGAGCAGCCACCGGCAGCCCACCCCCAAGCGACTTGGCCAGACAGACGATGTCGGGGGTCACGCCAAAGAGGCGGGTGGCCCCACCTTTACCGAGGGTGAGGCCGGTCTTGACCTCGTCGTAGGCGAGGAGGGACCCGTGCGCTCGGGTGAGGTCCCGCAGACCCTGTAGAAAGCCGGGAAACGGGGGAACGATGCCGCAGTTCATCAGTACCGGCTCGACGATGATGCCGGCGATCTGTCCCGCGTGGTCGGCGAAGATGGCTTCCACCGCCTCGAGGTCGTTGAACGGCGCCACCTTGGTCAGGCTGACGATGGCGGAGGGGATCCCAGCGGAGGCGGCGACGCTGTCGGGTCGCCGGGCGGCGCCGAGGTCGTCCTCCACCCAGGTCGAAACCTGCACCGAGTCATGATGGCCGTGGTAGGCGCCTTCGAACTTGATAAGGAGGTCACGGCCGGTGATTGCCCGCATCAGGTGGACGGCGTCCATAGTCGCTTCGGTCCCGCTGTTACCAAAGCGCCAGAGGGGAAGCCCATACCTTTGGGCCAGCTGTTGGGCAACGAGGAGGGCATCGGGCACCGGCTGGGCGAAGTGGGTTCCTTGGCCGACTCGGTCTTTTACCGCCCGGACGATGGCGGGATGGGCATGACCGGCCAGCATCGCCCCGTATCCGCCATGGAAATCGATGTACTGGTGCCCGTCGACATCGAAGACCTTCGAACCTTGTCCCCGGTCTATCCAGATGGGGTGGGGGTCGGAAATCTGCCAGCTGGAGGTCACCCCTCCCGCCAGATTGACCCCGGCTCGCGAGGCGAAGTCGGCCGAGGTTTTCATTCGATCCCGGAAACGGTCGGTCTCGGCGGCGATGATCCGATCGAGTGCCGCCAACTCGGTTTTGTGGCCGGTGGCCACCATAAGAACTCCAAAGTCGATTACTGAACCGCCATTCAGTTTACTAGGCTAGAATGGCCTCTGACGGGCAGAATTGCCCGCAGTTACCTGGTTGAACTCGACGGGAAGGGATGATGCCCGCCACGATGCCACCGCCTGCCCCCCTTTCTCCCACTGCGCTCGACCAGCTGTTGCTGCCTTTCGGGGAGAGCCGGACCCTTCCCGCCGCCGCCTACCGGGACCCGGAGATGTTCAACTGGGAGACGGAGCACATTTTCGCCGGAGGCTGGGTATGTCTGGGCCGGGTCGACGATCTCTTGGCTCCAGGTCAGATCAGGGCGGTGGATCACGGCCCCGAGTCGTTTCTTCTCACCCGCGACAACAACGGCGACGTATACGGGTTCTCCAATGTCTGTCGCCATCGTGGGCATCCGCTGCTGGAGCCGGGGGAGCCTCGAGACGCCAGGCTGATCCGCTGCCCTTATCACTCCTGGACTTACCGGCTCGACGGCAACCTCCGCCAGGCTCCCACCCTCACCCAGGCGCCGGCCTTCGATCCGTCGGAGTGGCCCCTTCACCGGGTGCGGGTTGGCGAGTTTCTCGGCTGGCTCTTCCTGGATTTGTCGGGGGAGGCACCTGATCTGCCGGCCACCTTCGGGAACCTGGTTGAGGTCCTGGCCCCCTATCAACCCCTTCGTTTGCGGTTGGCCGCCCGCCATTCCTACGAGGTGGCCGCCAACTGGAAGCTGATCGTCGAGAACTACCACGAGTGCTACCACTGCACCTCGATTCATCCCACCCTCTGCCAGGTGACCCCGGTCGACTCGGGTCGGGATATCGCCCCCAGCGGCCTGTGGTGCGGAGGGACGATGGTCCTCAAGGACCACGCCGCCACCATGTCGATGACCGGGGAGTCGTTTGGAGTCAACTTTCCCCAACTCAGCGAAGAACAGCTCCGCCAGGTGCTCTACGTCGGGCTGTGGCCCAACTTGCTGGTCAGTCCCCACCCCGACTACGTCATGACCCATCGGGTGGTGCCGCTGGCGGCCGAGCGCACCTGGGTGGAGTGTGACTGGCTGTTTCCACAAGAGGCATGGGATCTCCCCGAGTTCGATCCTTCTTACGCGGTGGACTTCTGGGATCTGACCAATCGCGAAGACTGGCGGGCATGTGAGAACGTGCAGCGGGGGACCCGCCAGCGGGGCTTCGCTCCCGGACCCCTCAGCCCTTGGGAAAGCACCATCTACCAATTCCTGTGGATGGTGGGCACCGCCTACCGCGGGGAGCCCCTAACCCCGCCTCCCTTGCCGACCAGCCACCGCCTCATCGACGCCTAACCGCGTCTTACCGCGAACCCCGGGTTCCAGGTGATCGTTTTGATCACAGTGATCGTTTTGATCACCCACAGCCCCGAGTTCGCAAGAGTCACCGGCTTCAGAGAAGGGGCAGGACCCCTCGTTTGCGGAGTTGGTCGGCGATGATCACCCGCTGCACCTCGGAGGCACCTTCCCAGATCCTCTCCACCCGAAGTTCTCGATAGAAACGTTCGGCCACGTTCTCGCGCATGTAGCCCCTCCCCCCAAAGATCTGCACCGCCCGGTCCGCCACCCTTCCCGCCATCTCCGAGGCAGTGAGCTTGGCCATGGAACTATGAGCGTGGATGACCTTCACGTCGGCGCCGGCGTCGATCTGGCGGGCCGTCTCCAGGGTTTGGAGACGCGCCGCCCATAACTCGTTGAGGCTGTCGGCGAGCATGAACTGCACTGCCTGGTATTCGGACAGCGCCCGGCCGGAGACCTGCCGGTCGGCGGCGAAGGCGGCGGCTTCGCTGATCAGGCGTTCCGCCGCCCCACAGCAGCGAGCGGCGATCATCAGGCGCTCGAACCGGAACCACTCATGGGCGAAGGCCATCCCCTCACCCTCCTCCCCGACACGGTGGCTAACCGGCACCCGCACCTCTTCGAAGGCCATCTCCCAATGGTGGTGAGCCAGCGTGTGCGAATAGGCGGGGGTCCGCAGATGCCGCACTCCGGGGGCGTCCATGTCAACGATGAACATGGCGTGTTCTCCGGCGTGGGGCCCGCCGGTAAGGCGGGCCTGGAAGAACACGTAGTCGGCCAGGTTGGCGGAGGTGACGTGCCACTTCACTCCGTTGAGGACGTATTCGTCTCCCTCCCGGCGAGCGGTGGCGGCGAGGTTGGAGACGTCGGATCCGGCGCCCTCTTCGGTGATGGCGTAACACTCCCGTTTTTCCCCGGCGATGGTGGGCAGCACGTACCGTTCCATCTGATAGTCGGTGGCGACCCGGGGCAGCCAAGATGGGGGGGTGGTGATGACCCAGCCCAGAGCGTTGGTCACCCGCCCCGCCTGCTCCTCGATCAAGACCTGTTGGACGGTCGAGTAGTCGTGGCCGCCTAGGGCCTGGGGCTGATTGATGGCAGTGAGCCCAAGTTCTCGGGCCAGCTTCTCATGCCGGCTTTTGACCTCGGAAGGGATTTCCCCCGAGTTCATCTCGGCGTGCACCTCCCAAGGGATTAGCTCCTCGTCGACGAACTCCCGGGCCCGGGCCGCGATCTCCATGTCGGCCGTGCTCAACTCCATGCTGCGCCTCTCAACTCTGAATGGCTGTTCAGTTTATGTCACCGGGAAGGAGGCCGGCGGCTCGGACCTGCTTTCGTCGGCAGCCCCTGCGGTTTTCGTGGAAGCGCCGCCCCCTCTCTATCCTCGATCCTGGCATGCAACTGGTCGACTACCTGCCCATCGCGGTGATGTTGATCCTGGCCGCCGGGTTCGTGGCCGTCTCGCTCCTCGCTTCCCGGCTCGTTTCGCCCAACAATCCCACCCCCGAGAAGTTGGCACCTTACGAATGCGGCATCCTTCCCGAGGTTGAGCCGGTGCAGAGGTTCCCGGTCAAGTTCTACCTGGTGGCGATGTTGTTCGTGATCTTCGACGTTGAGATCATCTTCCTCTTCGCTTGGGCCTCCCGCTTTCCCGACCTCGGTTGGTACGGAGTGGCGGCAATTGGGATATTCACTTTCTTTGTTCTCGAGACCCTGGCCTACGTCTGGAAGCGGGGCGCTCTCGACTGGTACACGCCTCCCAAGGCCCGGCCGGTTCCCAAAGAGGACCTGGCCGCGTGAGTGTTGCTCGCACCGCTCCCTCCAACGTACTCACCGCCACCATCGACAAGGCCGCCCGATGGGCCCGAACCCGCTCCATGTTCCCCGCCACCTTCGGGTTGGCCTGTTGTGCCATCGAGATGATGGCCACCGGAGCGGCCCATTACGACCTCGCCCGCTTCGGAATGGAGGTCTTTCGGGCCTCGCCCCGCCAGGCCGACTTGATGATCGTCGCCGGCCGGGTCAGCCAGAAGATGGCCCCGGTCCTCCGCCAGGTATATGACCAGATGCCCGACCCCAAATGGGTCATCTCCATGGGTGCCTGCGCCTCCACCGGGGGCATGTTCAACAACTACGCCCTGGTCCAAGGCGTTGACCAGATCGTCCCCGTGGACATGTACGTGCCTGGCTGTCCTCCCGGTCCCCAGGGCCTAATGCATGGGATCCTGACGCTGCACGATCGAATCATGGCCGGTAAGGCCTAACGGCCAGTGAGACGTGAGACGTGAGACATGAGACGTGACTGAAGCCTTAGCCGGCCTGAAGGAGCAGTTTGCCGATCTCGATTGGCATGAGTCCCATGGCCAGGAGGTGGTTCGGGTGGAGCGGGAGCAGCTCCTCGAACTGGCTCAGACTGCCAAAGAAGCTGGATTCGAAGTCCTGGTCGACGTCACCGCCGTCGACTATTTCCGCAACCGCCAACCCCGCTTCGAGGTGGTGATCAACCTCCTTTCGATGGAGCATCGAGCCCGGCTCCGGGTGCTGGTCGGTGTCCCCCGCGACGACCCCACGGTGCCTTCCCTGGTTCCTCTTTGGCCGGGGGCCAACTTCGGCGAGAGAGAGGTATACGACCTCTTCGGCATCACCTTCGAGGGCCATCCGGATCTCACTCGCATCCTCATGCCCGACGATTGGGAGGGCTACCCCCTCCGCAAGGACTACCCCACGGGGACGGTGCCGGTCCAGTTCAAAGCTTCTCCCAAGGTGAGCTGATGGCCGACAAGACCACCACCGATGAGGAGCGGGACCAGATCGATCTTTGGGTGTCGGGAACAGAAGACAGCGAGTGGGAGGTCTATCCGACCGACGAAGGCGCCCAGACCATGCAGCTCGAGGAGACCGACGCCCGCCGGCGGGAGCAGCGAGGCTCGGTCGTCAGCACCGACGACTACGACTTCGAAGAGGACTTCGGCGACGACGAGCGCATGATCGTGAATATGGGTCCCCAGCATCCCTCCACCCACGGGGTGCTCCGATTGCAGCTCGAGTTGGAAGGAGAGATCATTCGCCGCACGAAACCGGTGATCGGCTATCTCCACACCGGCATGGAGAAAACGGCTGAAGGCCTCACCTTCATGCAAGGTCCCACCAATGTGACCCGCATGGACTACCTGGCCCCGCTCCACAACGAGCTGTGCTTCTCGCTTGCCACCGAGCGGCTCCTCGACATTGAGGTGCCACCACGAGCCCAAGTCATCCGGGTCTTGATGACCGAACTCAACCGGATCTCCTCCCACTTGGTGGCGATGGCCACCAACGGGATGGACATCGGCGCCCTCTCCATCATGACCTACGGCTTCCGGGAGCGGGAACTGATCCTCGCTTTCTTCGAGAAGACCACCGGGCTTCGCCTCAACCACAACTACATCCGGCCGGGTGGGGTGGCGGCCGATCTGCCTCCCGGATGGCGCGCCGACGTCAAAGAGATCTGCGAGACCATCGAGGCCCGGCTCCAGGACTACGACGACATGCTCAAGGACAACCCCATCTGGAACGGGCGCACCCGGGGGGTTGGAGTCATCACCGCCGACGAATGCGTCGCCTATGGCATCACCGGTCCCACCCTCAGATCGACTGGAGTGGCCTGGGACCTACGCAAAGCCTTTCCCTATTCAGGCATCGAACAATACGAATTCGAGGTGCCGGTGGGGTCACAGGGAGACGTCTACGACCGCTACCGAGTCCGGATTGAAGAGATGCTGCAGTCGGTGCGCATCGTTCGCCAGGTAGCCGAGGCGATGCCCAAGGGCGACTTCCGGGTCGATGACCGCAAGATCACCCCTCCGCCCCGGCAACGAATCGACGAGTCGATGGAAGCGCTCATCCACCACTTCAAGATCTTCACCGAGGGTTTCAGAGTTCCCCCCGGGGAGACCTATGTTGCAGTGGAGTCACCTCGGGGCGAACTGGGTTGTTACCTCGTCTCCGATGGGGGTGGCAAACCCTGGCGCTTGCACGTCCGGGCCCCTTCCTTCTACAACCTGCAGGCCCTACCCATGATGATGGCCGACAGCGTGGTGGCCGACACCGTCGCCACCATTGCTTCGCTCGACCCGGTGATGGGGGACGTCGACCGTTAGGCCCGGTCGGCGGAAGTCCGGCGCTGGCGGCTTCGCCACCACTCCAATCCGATGGGAATCAGAGAGAGGAAGACGATCAAGGCCACAATGGGCAGCAGGTAAGTGTCAATGTCGGGAATCAACTCACCGAGGAGATAGCCGAGCAAAGTCACCCCCACCGCCCAGAGGAGGCCTCCCACCACGTTGTAGGTGACGAAGGTCCGGTAGGGCATGGTCCCGACTCCGGCCAGGATGGGAGCGAAGGTGCGGACGATGGGGACGAAGCGGGCCAGCACGATCGTCTTGGCGCCGTATTTCCGGAAGAAGTGCTCCGCCCGATGGACATACTCCTGGCGGAAGAAACGGGAGTCGGGCCGGCGAAACAGGGCCGGTCCCACCCGTTTGCCGAACTGATAACCCACCTGGTCCCCGGCTACCGCGGCCACGAAACAACCCACGAGGATGACCGGCAGGGAGAGTGTCCCCTGGGCGGCGAAGAGCCCGGCGGTGAAGAGGAGGGAGTCGCCGGGGAGAAAAAAACCGAAAAACAGCCCAGATTCGGCGAAGACGATGGCGAACAGGCCAATGGTGCCGAACGCGATGAGTAGCTCTCGGGGATCAAGGAACACGGGCCTGAGATTATCGGCAACCGCCGCCAAGTTCTGCATTGGTTGTCGAGGAGGCCAGATTTCGAGGCCGCGGTGACGCCTCTCTATCCTCGCCAGGGATGAGTCGTTTCGGTCCCGAGACCCAAGAACGGGCCCGCCGGATCCTGGCCCGATACCCCGAGCGGCGATCGGCGGTCATGCCCCTGCTTTACCTGGCGATGGCCGAAGACGGCTACTTGACCGAGGAGGGGATGGAGGAGGTGGCGGAGTGGGTGGGAGTTACCCCCGCCCAGGTGCTGGCGGTGGCCTCGTTCTACACCATGTACAAGCGGGAGCCGGTGGGACGGTATCTGATCTCCTGCTGCACCTCGATCTCCTGCATGCTGCTGGGAGCAGACGAAGTTCTCCATGCGCTGGAAGAGGAGTCGGGTGTTCCCAGCGGCGAAACCGACGCCGAGGGCCTCATCTCGGTGGAGCACGCCGAATGCATCGGAGCCTGTGGGGGAGCGCCGGCGTTACAGGTCAACTATGAGTTGATCGAAGGGGTCACAACCGAAAAGGCCCGCCAGCTAGTCCAATGGTTGCGCGCCGCCCTTCCCGAGGTGGTCAATACCGACGAAATGCAGAGCCTTTTCGGGGGGAATACGTCTTTCGATTGGGCGATCAAGGAGGAAGTGGGAGCGGTGGGGCCCTATCCCGCCTTGCCCGAGTTGGGCACGGTAGGCGGTGGCGAGAAGTGACGTATCCACTGCTCGTTACCCGGCGCATGATCGATCACCCGGAAGACAGCCACCGGCTCGATCGCTATCGAGCCACCGGCGGCTATGAGCAGGCGCGACGGGCGCTGGCCATGACCCGCGACGAGTTGGTGGAGTTGGTCAAGGACTCGGGACTGTTGGGCCGGGGCGGCGCCGCCTTCTCCGCCGGCCTCAAATGGAGCTTCCTTGCTCCGGCCCGCCCCTCGTATCTGGTGGTCAATGGTGATGAGTCCGAGCCGGGCACCTTCAAGGATCGTCAACTGCTCGAGCGTGACCCTCACCAACTGGTGGAGGGAATCATCATCACCGCCATCGCCAACGAGGTCCATGACGCCTTTGTCTATATCCGGGGCGAGTACCCCAAACCGGCCCGCCGCCTGCAAGCCGCCGTCGACGAGGCCTACCAGGCCGGTTACCTCGGGGACGGCATCTTCGATAGCGACTACCGCCTGGACGTAACCCTTCACCTGGGGGCAGGTGCCTACATCTGCGGAGAGGAGACCGCCCTCATCAATTCTCTCGAGGGTCTACGGGGAGAGCCCCGCCTCAAGCCCCCCTACTTCCCGGCTGCCATCGGCTTATACGGCAAGCCCACCATCGTCAACAACGTCGAGACCCTCTCCAACCTGCCCCACATCCTGGCCGACCCGGAGGGATTCAAGACCTCCGGGCACGCCGCCGACACCGGGACCTTCCTCTTCTCCGTATCCGGGCACGTGCGCAAACCCGGCAATTACGAACTTCCCCACGGCATCACCTGGCGGGAACTGATCTTCGATGTGGCTGGCGGCCTCCGCCCCGAACGAGCATTGAAGACCTGGATACCGGGGGGCGCTTCGGCGCCCTGGTTCGTCCCCGACGACCATCTCGACTTGCCCATCACCAAAGACGACACCGGTCAAGCCGGCTCGATGCTCGGCTCGGGGGCAGTGGTGGTGATGGATGACACCACCTGCGTGGTGCGTGCGGCGGAGCGGGTGGTGCGGTTCTTCTCCCACGAGTCCTGTGGACAGTGCACTCCCTGTCGGGAAGGAACCACCTGGCTCGAATTCATCCTTCGCCGGATCGAAAACGGTCAGGGTCGGGAAGTTGACTTCGACATGCTGCTCGACATCTCCGACAACATCTCGGTGGGGCTGGCCTGGCCACCGAAGATGACCACCATCTGTCCGCTGGGCCCCTCAGCGGTTTCCCCCATCATCTCCATCACCAAATACTTCAAGGACGAAGTGATGGCCCACATCGAAGGGGGCGG
>DATEDX010000144.1:0-15014 GCA_035281425.1 Acidimicrobiia bacterium | reverse complement strand
GAACCGCACCAGCATGGGCATGGCGCTCATCCCGACCTCGGTGCTGATCAACTCCGGTTCCGTCACCCAGATCAACTTGGACCGATAGCGGATAGTGGCCTCGCCAGCGGCGAGGAGATTCTTCACCCAATCGACGTTCGACCCGTAGGTGAGGGCGATGACGAACCCACCCTGGGTGGGGAAGATGTTGACCGGGGTGTTATAGGTGTTCCCCGATCGCCGGCCGCGGTGGTAGACGATGGCGAACATTGGGGCCCAGCCGGCGAATAACCGGGTGATGGGGTTGGTGACGTATCGATTGAATCGAGCGATGGCAAGTGGGATAGGCATTGAAGCCAGGGGGGGTTGGGTGCTGGATCATGGAGCCCGGGCCGCAGGCTCGCAGGGACCACGTTAAAGCTGCTCCCGAACCAGATTCGTATCGATCAGCCTGGCCCATGCCTCCATCCCTGCCCGGCACGAGATCGACGCAAATAGGCCCGAGCTCACTCCCGTTAGCCTCATCTGATGCTGCTGGGCCCAGGCGGGCGACCTCAAACTCGTTATGTCGAGACCAGTCTCGGCTATCTCGCCTATCAGGTCTTCGGGCAAGGCGAGCGGGACATTATGTTCATCACCGGAGCGCTGAGTAACTCAGACGCCATCTGGGACGAACCATCGGCGGTGCGCTTCTTCGATCGGCTGGCCTCGATGGGTCGGGTCATCCGCTACGACATGCGGGGCTCGGGAGTCTCCGATCCGATTCCTGGTCGCAACATGTGGATGACGATCGAAGACACCATCGACGACGTGCGGGCGGTGCTCGATGAAGTGGGGGCGGAGCGGCCCGTGGTCTACGGAGACACCGAAGGGGGCCTGTTTGCGATGATGCTCGCCGCCGTCGACCCTCAGCGGGTCTCCTCGCTGGTCCTCGTCAACGCGGTGCCGGCTTATCCCCGCAGCGAGGGCTACGAGATCGGGGCCCCACCCGAGGTAACCGAGGCCCTCGCCCGTCAATACGTCGAACAGCATGGGACCACCGGTGACATGCTGGAGCTCACCGCTCCCAGCGTTGCTCACGATCTGCGCTTTCGTCAGTGGTGGATCCGGTATCAGCGACTGGCAGTGCCCAAGGGCTTGGCCAAGACCACCTTCGATTGGTTTGCCGAGGTCGATGTGCGAGCGGCTCTCCCCCTCATCAACGCGCCCACCCTGGTCATCGCCCGCCGCGAGGCCCGGTTCCACCGGCCCAGCTATGGCCAGTACATAGCTCAAAACATCAATGGGTCTGAGTTCCGCCTCGTGGAGGGCGCCGACACCCTCCCTTTTCACGCCGGCGATTTCGAACCCACACTCGACCTGGTCGAAGAGTTCGTCACCGGACGAAGAGAGGCCTCTCGGGCCGACCGAGTCCTCGCCACCGTCATGTTCACCGACATCGTCGGGTCCACCGCCCTCGCCTCCTCACTGGGAGACCAGAGGTGGCTCGACCTACTCGCCGAACACAACCGCATCGTCCGGTCGCAGGTAGACCGCTTCCGAGGCAGGGAGATCAAACTCACCGGGGACGGCTGCATCGCCACCTTCGATGGCCCCGCTCGGGCCGTTGCCTGCGCGGTGGCCATCGTCGAACTGGTGTCGGCTATCGGGCTCGACGTGCGCATCGGGATCCACACCGGCGAGGTGGAATTCCGCGCCGAAGATATCGGCGGGGTGGGCGTCCATATCGCCTCGCGGGTGATGAGCCAAGCCGAAAAGGGAGGCATCTTGGTATCGGGAACGGTGAAGGACTTGGTGGTGGGCTCGGGCATCGAATTCACCGACTGCGGCGGCTTCGACTTGAAGGGAGTGCCGGGAGCCTGGCGACTGTTCCAGCCGCAAATGCGTTGAACAGGTGAACGCTCCCAGAGGATTCACCCAAATTCAGCAGAGTTGACACACGGAAGACGGGAGACGGGAGACGCGAGACGTGAGACGTGAGACGTGAGACGTGAGACGTGAGACGTGAGACGTGAGAAGTAAGACGTAAGCCCCCCTCCCCCCTTCGGGGTACTCCCCTAACGTCGGCTCTAGGGAGCCTGGGCCTGGTAGAACAGACCCCCCTTCCCCTTCGGGGTACTCCCCCCAACGTCGGCCCCCAGGGAGCCTGGCACGGGTAGAACAGACCCCCCTCCCCCCTTCGGGGTACTCCCCCCAACGTCGGCCCTGCGGGCCTCCTGGGGGGAGAAGACAGCGACTCCTCCCCCAGCGAGCGAAGGGAGCGTTGGAGGAGATGGCCCGCAGGGCCGGAGGGGGTCCTCAGGTGATGATCAGTAGCGGCGGAGAACCAGCTTTCTAGACCCCTCCAAGCAGGGCGAGACCGAGAGTCACCACCCCGATGGCGAGCGAGGCAGCCCCGAGGTACACGAGGACAATCAGCCGGTTGGCTCGTTCCCTGCCCCGGCCCAGTGCTGAGAAAAAGAAGCCGGCCGGCATCAGAATCGCCGCCAACGGAATCGCCGAGCGCGCCCCGAAACGACCGAAGCCCCCGAGGGCCAGCGTGTCGGCGTAAAGCAGTGCCAGCAGCGAAAGAATCACCAACACCCCGGCGTGGGCATGACCAGCGCGAAAGAATGCCTTCTGGAAGGGTGTGAAGGCATTGCCGCCACCTACGACCCGTAGAAGGAAGGTGCCGCCATATTCAACAAAGGTGATGGCGATCAGTAGGACCCCGGCGGTCTGCCTGGTGGCGTCCGTCAGTTCCATTAGCACCTCCTGGTTGTGAGGACCGAAACCTAGAAGATCCTGCTCAAGCAAGTTCCCTCGTCGCTTTCATCCAAGCGATCCGACACCGTCCTACGGTGGTCAGGACAAGGAGGGGCGATGATTCAGATCCGGCGTGATCGCGACATTTACAAGGTTGAAGGTGACTGGTTCGAGGCGCGATGGCACTTCTCCTTCGACCATTACCGCGATCCTGAACACGATGGCTTCGGCGCCATGCGGGTCTTCAACGATGACCGCCTGATCCCCGGGGCGGTGTGGCCCCTCCACCCCCATCAGGACGTCGAAGGCATCACCTACGTCGTGGAGGGACTGTTCGGGCACGAGGACAACGTGGGAGGACCATTCGGGCCGTTGCCGGCCGGGTCGGTACAAAGGATGACGTTGGGCTCGGGCGCCTGGCACTCAGAACGCAACGCCTCTCCTGATGATCCGATGAGATTCATCCAAATCTGGATCCTTCCCCATCAGGCAGGGCTGACTCCGGGGGTGGAACAGAAGGTCTTCACCAAAGTCGACCGCACCAACCGACTGCTGGAGGTGCTCTCACCGGACGGTGGCGAGGCGGTCAAGGTTCATCAAGATGCCCGGGTCCTAGTCGGCTCCCTCGAGTCCGGAGTAGAGGTCACCCACGACCTGGCCTCGGGGCACGGCGCCTATGTCTACCTGATCGAAGGTGCTGCCCACCTCAACGGGGGCGAATTGGCGACTGGGGACGCCGCCAAGGTCACCGAGGAGAGCAATATCGAGGTGGCCGCCCAAGAACAAAGTGAATTGATCGTGGTCGAAGTTCCCATGACCTTTCAACCAGTCGGCATCTGGCGGCGGTACCTTTGATCGGACCAGCTATTGACTGCTTCGTACCGTCAGGAAGAGCAACGCCACCGCGTTACCGCCACGGCTCATATCACCGGGAGAAGGTGCCGGACAACGCGAACCGAGTTGGCGGCAACCTCCTCGAGGAACCGAGAGAAGTCTCTGATCGACTCGGTCCCGGCTCGGTCAGAGAGCGAGCGGATGACGACATGGTCGACTCCCAGCACTTCGGCGGTCTGGGCCAGGGCGGCGCCTTCCATCTCGACAGCCGCTCCCCCAAGTTCTTCCCAGAGTCGCCGGCGAGTCTCCTCGGAGTTGACGAACTGGTCGGCGGTGAGGACGGTCCCGAACACGATCCGGGGAGGCCGGCCGGTACCTCCGGCTTGAGAGCTCAACGGGGCCAGGCTGAATCCTTCCATTCGGCGTCGAACAATCGCCAGCAGGCGGCTTGAAGGGCGGTAGCCGAAGCGGGCGGTCGGATTGAAGAACGGCAGGTGGCCGGGCTGGTAACGCTCGAGACCAGCATCGGTGGCAACCCCGAAGTCGTATTGAATGGTCTCCTCGGCGATGACGACATCACCCACGACCAGGTCGGGATCGAGACCGCCCGCCACCCCCGTGAAGACCAGCTTCCGGCAGTCGAAACGATGGACGAGAGCGGTGGCGGTAACCGCCGCGTTGACCTTGCCGATGCCTCCTTCGGAGATGACCACGGGGCGCCCTTCGAGGTAGCCGCGGGCAAAGTAGCGGCCCAGCAAGTCCGACTCTTGATCGAGTTCGAGCCCTGACCGGAGCTCAGCGAGCTCGGCGTGGAGGGCGGTGACGATGGCGATGGGCTCAGAGTGGGTCTTCACCGGCAGGCTCGGACGTATCGATTGTTCCGCCTGGCGAGGACACTGGGTACCTCCGGTGAGCCCTGATCTTTTGGGTCAATCCCAAACGGCGAGGATCACTCCCACGATCGATAGGGCGATGATCGAATTGATGCCGTTGATCAGCCAGTAGGCGCCGCCCTTCTGCTCGTAGAGCTGAACGATGAGAGCGCTGACCAAGCCAAAGCCAATTCCGAGAGCGACTCCGAGCCCCAATCCGTCGCTCACGGTGGAGGCTCCCAGTCCTTTGGCAAGCAGGGCGATCACCACGGTGGTGACGAAATAGCCGATGGCGGTTGGAACCAGGATTGCCGCCAGCGGTGGACCTTCGCCAGGAGTGACCTTGGCGGCGTCTTGCCAGGCCTTGCTTAGGGGCGGCACCGAATACCAGACGGCACTGAAGGCGAACCAGGCGAAGGTCGCCACCACTATCGCCAGCCAGTTGAGCTGGCTGAAATAGCTAAAGATCATCAGCTCCTCCTTTGACTCCACGGTAAACGGCTCCGGCCCCAGAAGCCGTCTCTACTTAGCGCAAGCCTGAGGGTTCCGGCCCCGCCAACCAGGGCAAGGATCGTTGCCTATCCCAGAACCCGGTTGCCTTCGGCGAGGAGTTCGTCGATGTCTGATCGGGTTTCCTCGGCCAGCACCCGGCGTACCCCGGCGGATGACGAATCGAGCACCCTGATCATCTTGCGGAGGACTGCACGCTGGGCATTCATACGGGTGGCTTCTTCGGCGGGAGTGACCAGGTCGTCGACCAACGACCCCTCCGCTCTCGAGGCGACCAGCGGGTCGGGAATTCCTCTCACCCAGACGAGGGACCTCCGACCGGGACCTCTCCCGTCGGTGATGGGCTCGACCGCGACTACGTCGTCGGACCGCACGTATTTGCCATAACCCAAGGCCACCAGCTGACCCGACTGGACCCGCATGGTCCTCCTTCCCGGAATATCCCCGACAGTATCGGAATTCGGCGCGGTGAGTAAGGGCGTGAGACGTGAGACTCTCTCCGTCGCCTCGGTGACGGAGGGAGCAGGGGAGTGGAACGGAGAGCAGCAGTGGGATCCTGGGTTAGGGAGCCGTCACCGGAGGGACGGGGAGAGGCTCACCGCAGTGGTTGGCTGGCTGTTCGTCCCGTTGGATCGCGCCGAGCCAATCGAGATAGGCGGGCGCACCATCATTAGACGATCCGATGTGTTCCACCCCCTCCATCCAGTGGGTGTTAACCGCCGAACCGGCGGCGCAATAGCGCTCCACCAAAGCGGCAGTAATTCCCGGATCGATCAGGGGATCGGCCAGTCCATGGCCGGCAAACACCGGTAGGCCCGGCGGGGGGTCGGGCGCTTGGTTGGCTACCAGGGCCGCATTCCAATCGGGATCGGTGGTGGGGTCGCGGGTGAGCAGCCTGCCCATTTGCGGATTGAGGAGTGCGCCGAGTAGGTCGAACACGCAACTGTCGTCGGCAATCTCCACATAGTGGTTACGGCCTGCCTCGGTGAGGATCTCGTCGACCTTGAGATGGGGATAGTGACGGGTATACGCCCGCAGGATGTGGGGCCCCAGCAGCCAGGTCGCCAGGGGTCGATCCCATTTCTGGGAGAGGATCGCCGCCAGGTCGGAGGCGGCCGCCACTCCCCCGGCCGCGATCAACTCGAGTTCGGGAGCGTACGCCGGGCTCAGGGCCGCCGCCGCCAGCGAGACCGCTCCTCCCTGTGACTCACCGTAGGTGGCATAGGTGGGCCCCGCTCCGGTCTCGGGCAAGTCCAGAGCCGCGCGGACGCTGTTGACCACATCGCGCCCCTGTTCGGCCAGGACCATGTACTTTTCCCCGTTTCCGGTTCCCCCTGCCCCGGCGTAGTCGGTGGCCGCCACCACGAACCCCCGGGCCAAAGCGTCGTTGATCCAACTGGTGTGACGAAGGAAATCGCCATCACGCGACGGAGCACAGACCTCTCCCAGCCCAACGGTTCCATGCGCCCAGGCGATTACGGGGTGATTACTCCCGGCTTCTCGGGGAGCAAAAATCAAACCCGAGGAGACGGTAGGTCGGGCAAACTCATCTTCGGTGCGGTACAGCACCCGGAAGGCGCGGCCGTCGAGGCCGTCGAACTCAACTTGGGTACTTCGGATCACGCTCCCCGGTTCCCCCGGGGCAAGGTCGGGAGGGACCTCATAGAAGGGCGCCAGCACCCGCTGGCGGGCGTCGGCGGCAGCGGTGTTGGCCATGACCTGCCCAAAGCCGAGCGCCACCAAAACGAAGACCAGACCTGGAATCCCCACCGAGACTGCTCGGCGGAGTCGACCTCGGGGAGCGGCTGGGGGGCGGGAGGCTCGGGCCAGGGCTAGGCCTCGGGTGAGGACGAGGAGACCGACAACGGCGGCCCAAACCGAGGCCAGGGCAGCGAACTCCACCACCAGGGCGCTGGGGAAGGTGATCGTCACCACCGCCGCCATCGCCGTCGCGGCCATACCCCACGGCGAGAGGAGGCCGTCACCGCCGCCGGCCGCCGTCACCTCCAGAGCCACGATCACCACCCAGAACCCGGCGAAGACCCACTTCAAGACCGCCAGGTCCAATCCTCCTCCGTAGAGGAGGATGGCGCCCGCCACCAGTCCGAAGAAGGCCTCTAAGTGGTAGAGGCTCAAGCGATATTTCCACCAGGCCCATCCCACCAGCAGTCCCCAACCCCCTAGCCACCAGGCCAGCAGCAATCGGACCTCGGTCAGGGAGGCCCCGAGGTTGACCCAGAGCATCACCGCCGCCCCTATCGCTACCACGGCCTGGGCCACCAGAACCAGGACTCGGGCACGGCTCCCTGGGGTCACTGATCTCCTCAGCCCGACCTTCAGGGAACGATCCGGGCCACTAGAGAGGGAGGCGCCACCACCCGATAGGCCCCCTCGACCAGGTCACCGATCTCCTCCCAGTCCGCCGCAACATCGAGATAGACCCCCAACCAACCCCGATGGCCGACGTAGGGAGGACGGAAGTAGCGCTCGGGGTCGGAAGCGATCATCGCCTCTTGGACCCCGGATGCTGCTGCACACCAGAAGCCGACGCGATCGTCGTGGTGATGATCGGCATAGGTGAGGAAGACCTTCTTGTCGCGAACAAACCAGGTGGGCTCGCCATGGCTCAAACGCTCCGTCACCTCCGGGTACGACATACACAACTCCCTCAATCGGGGCAGCGGATCATTGGCCATGACCCGATTTTGGAGCAAACGCGCCTTCTTACCAAGTCTTAAGAAAACCCCAATTCCGGCGATAAAAAGGGACCGTGGCGAGGGTCCGTGAAATTAGGAGACGCCGAGCCGGAGCGGTGGTGGCGGGTCTTCTGCTCACGGCGCTGACCTCGTCGGTGGTGATCGCCATCGGCCAGGTCGACCCGCCCTCGGGCACAGTGACACAAGGTGAAGCCATCTCCGCCAGCATCCATCTCTCCAGCGCCCTCAGCTGCGTCTCTGCCACCGTCGACGATCCCACCATCGTGGTGATGCTTGACGGGCTGGCAACCGCGGCGTGCGGTTCGGGCTCTCGCCAAGTGATGATGGCGGTACAGACCTCACCTCTGACCCAGGTGGGACTGCACGTGATCACCCTCACCGAGGTCGACTCAGTGACCCTGGACACGGATACGGTTATCTGGAATCTCGACGTGGTGGCGTCCGCCACCACCACCCTGCCCACCGTTCCCACCACCACCACCACCCTCCCGGTTGTCACCAGCACCACCTCGACCACCACTCCCCCCACCACTGAGACCACCTCCCCTCCTCCCACCCTCGAATCCACCACCACGACTCCCTCGTCGATCACCACCGACCCCCAGGCGGCTCCCATTACCACCGAGGGTTCGAACTCCCCACCAACGCCTACCACCTCGCTCGAGGATGAGTCGGATAACACGACCTCGACCACGACCGAGCTGGTGGCGGGTTCACTCCCCACCCCTCCAACCCAAGCGGACGGGTCCAGCGATTCGTCGCCTGACGGTGGCACCGCCCTCTGGGAGCAAATCCGTCGGGCTCTGGTCCCTGTATTTCCACCTCGCATCGCCGACCTCATTGTCTCCCCCCTGTTGATAGCCGAAGTCGTGTTCGCCGCCATGCTCGGGGCCTCACAGGCTCTGGTAGTTCCCACTCTTGCCGTCGGTGCGGTCGCCGGATGGGGGCTGTGGCGAATTGCCCGGCGTGCGGATTCTGTTGCCGAACGAATCAGCTTTCTCAGCTGAAAGGCGGTCGATATGAAGCCACCTCCCAACCGCGAACCGGAAGCAACCTGGCCGATCCGCTGGGTCGTCGCTGCCGTCCTGGCGATTGGCCTCGTCACTGGAGCCGCGGTGGTCTTTGCCAGTTCGGATGGAACCCGCTCGGTTGCCGAGCAGGCTGACGTCCTGCTGCGGGTGCAAGAGCTGATCAGCGCCATTGACACGACCAAGGCGAACATGGGCGAGGTCATCGTCTTCAAGCGCGCCTTCGAAGAAGGACACCTAGACCAGGAGACCTTCGCCGCGGCGGTAAGCGACGCCACCGCCGCCCTAAAGGAGGTGCGAGTCCGGGGCATATCGACTGTGAGCGCCGCTTACCCCGGACAAGCGGCCAGCGGGTTGAGCCAAGCGGTCGACCGTTATCTGCTGGCGGGTCAAGCCGTACTCAGCTACGTCCAGGAGGGTGGACCTGTCGATTCCCAGCAACGGATGCTGGCGGATTACTCCGCCAGCTATGACGAGGTCGTCACCGCCCTGATTGGCGAGCGCAGCCGGAGAGAAGCCCACATTGCGGCGATCCGGGGAGGGGTAGCGGGGGTGGCGGACGCCGCACGTTTTGTGATGGCCTTCTTTATCCCCTTCATGCTGACGGCGGGATCGTTGAGCCTCTTCAGCCGCCGCCAGCGACGGCAGAGAATCCGGGACGCCGCCAGTCAGCAGGAACGGCTGCGGGTAGCCAAGGACGAGTTCCTCAATGCCATCGCCCAGGAGCTGCGCACCCCCCTCACCGCCGTGGTGGGATTCGCCGAAGCTTTAAGGGAGCGAGAAGGTGACCTGAGCAAGTTGGAGCAGCGACAAATTGCGGCGATCGTTGCCGAGGAAGCGACCTCCACGGCCGAGATCATCGAAGACCTGCTGGTGTTCGCTCGGGCCAATGTCGGTGACCTCACCATCCGCCCCAAGGCGATAGAGGTGAGCGAGTTGGTCGAGAACCTCGCCTCTTCCTGGGAGGGACGTCAACCCCATCGACTCGGTTGGACCGGCCATGCCACCGTCTGGGCGGATCCCATCCGTCTGCGCCAGGTTCTCCAGAATCTGCTCAAGAACGCCTTCCGGCACGGTGGAGAGCAGATCTGGGTGCAGGTGGAATCGATCGGTGAAACGGTTCGAATCCAAGTCGGTGACAACGGCCCTGGGATACCGTTAGAGCTGCGAGATCGGATATTCGAGCCGTATCAACACGGACCGGTCGAGGACAGCAATCCCGCCTCAATTGGGCTGGGTCTAACCGTGGCGCGGTCGCTCGTGCGACTAATGGGTGGGGAGTTGAGCTACCGGGAGCAAGAGCGCGCCTTCCTGGTGGAATTGCCGGTCGCCGCCTCCCCGACGTCGACTGAGATGATGGTGCGGATCGGGGCCGGGGCAGGGGCCTAGTCGCTCCATTTGACAAAGCTAATATCGTTAGCTAGCTTGGCTAATATCGTTAGCCAAGGAGACAGAGTGAGTTCGACGACGCAGTACCTGACCAGGTCCGAGGGCAAGATCGCCTACGACCTGAGTGGTCGGGGTCCACTGGTGGTGATGGTTCCGGGGATGGGCGATCTGCGGTCCGTTTATCGATTTCTCGCCCCGGCGCTGGTGGAGGCTGGTTATCGGGTAGCCACCCTCGACCTGCGCGGTCACGGAGAGAGCGACGCCACTTTCACCGAGTTTGATGATGTCGCCACCGCTCGGGATGTCCTCGCCTTGATCGAAGAGGTGTCGAGTCCAGCGGTCGTAATCGGCAATTCGATGGGGGCCGGGGCGGCGGTGTGGGCTGCCGCCGAAGCGCCCGCCCTGGTCAATGGTCTGGTCCTGATCGGGCCCTTCCTCCGCAACCCTCCGGTCAACAAGCTACAGATGGCTGCCTTCCGGCTGGGTTTGGTGTGGCCCTGGGGACCAGCGGTGTGGAACCAGTACTACAAGACCCTCTATCCGAGCCGGCCCCCCGCCGACCTTGATCGGCATCGCCGCCGGATCCACCACAACCTCCACCGGCCCGAGTACTGGAAGGCGTTCGTCAGCACCACCCGCACTTCCCATGCCCCGGTGGAGGCACGCCTTGCCGAAGTCCATGCCCCCAGCATGGTGGTTATGGGGGAGAAAGATCCCGACTTCAAAGATCCCGGAGCCGAAGCCGGCTGGATCGCCTCCCGGCTGGACAGCGAAGTCTTGATGGTTCCCGGCGCCGGGCACTACCCCCAAGCCGAGTTTCCCGAGCTGGTCGCCCCGGGGGTGGTGGCGTTTCTCGGGAAGGTGGCTCACCATGCCTAGAGCCGGGCTGTCTCCCCAGCGGGTGGTGGGAGCGGCAGGAGACCTGGCCGACCAGCTGGGCTACGACCGTCTCACTCTGGCGGCCGTCGCCCAACACTTCGGGGTGGCGGTCCCGAGTCTCTACAAACACATCGCCGGTCTCGACCAGCTCCAGGCCGAAGTGGCCGCGGAAGCCATCACTGAGCTGGGGAAGCGCCTAGCCGCGGCGACCACGGGTGAAACCGGGCAGGGTTTGCGGGCACTGGCCCAGGCCTACCGCCAGTACGCCCACAGTCATCCCGGTCGTTATGCCGCCACGGTGCGAGCGGCTGATCCCTCCAACCCCGCGGCGGTAGCTGCCAGCGAAGCGGTGTTATCCACGGTGTTGTCGGTGCTGGAGGGCTACGGCATCAAGGGTGACGATGCCATTGACACCACGAGAGCGATTCGCTCCGCTCTGCACGGCTTCGTCACCTTGGAGGCGGCTTCGGGGTTTGGCCTCCCCCGCGACGTCAACCGTTCCTTCGACCGCCTGGTGACCATGTTGGAAACTGCCCTCGTCAATCCGGTGGCCGCCTCCCCTTGAGGAGCCGCCGGGGCAGGCGAAGTCTGCGAACCCCGGGTTCCAGGTGATCGGATTGATCATCTCCAGCCCCGAGAATGGGCAGAAACCAGAGAAGGTGTGCTCAGTTAGAGGCGAGTGCCGGTTCGGGAACGGCCATCTCTGTCACCTCACGCATCCAGCTCACCGGGACCGGCTCGGGCCAGGGACTGCCATGGCCGGCGGCCAGGGCACCACAGATAAGGAGGCGGGAGCCGTTGCTGGCGACCGTGGTCGCCCCGGCGGTGGCAAATAGCCCGTCTGACTGCCTCCGGTCCCAGTTGACGGCGTCGGTGGACTCCCATATCGCTAGAGATGAGGGCCGGCCGGTCCGTCGTCGACCGGCATCGGTGCCCACCGCCACCAGGTGTCCATTGAGGGCGGCCAGGTGCTCGATGGAAGTTCCTGGTTCGGGCTCGAAGGGGGTGCGGTGCCAGCGGAAGCCATCGTCGGAAACCCACACCGTCGCCGCTCCCTTCATCTTGTCGGTGCCAGCCGCCACCAGTCCGCCGCCGAAGGGAAGCGCCGCCGCCATGGCAATGCCCTCGAACATGAAGACGGAGTCGGAGGGAAGTTGCGTCCACGAGATGCCATCAGCCGACAAAGCAAGAAGAGGTCGCCGTTCCTCGAGGTGGCGTCCGAAGGCGACCAAGCCGCCCGGGACCGCGGCGATGAGGTCGATGGCGCCGCGGAGAGGCGATGGCTGCCAACTGCCGCCCTCGGTGGTGAACCAGGCGCCCGGTCCCCGGGGTCCCCTTCCAAAGGCGACCACCGTCTCGGCGGTAGCGGCCGCCCCTTCGAAGCTGACGCCGGCCAGCACCGGATCGTCGGCGATGGTCAGCTGTTGCCACTGGTAACCATCGCCGCTCCACCAAGCCGAGGCGGTGTAAGGCATGGTGGTAAGAGTCCCCAGCAGCATCAGTCCGCTCTGCCAGGGAACCGCGACGCTCGCCCGACCTCGCTCCAACACGGCCAGACCCTCCCAGGCAGTTCCAGACCGGCTTCCCCAGACGGCTGCCCGCTCCTCGCCATCATCGTCGTTGGTGGATCCGAAGCCGACAAAACCGGCTTCCACCCCGGCGGCAGCAATGAGCTTGCCTGAAGGGGAGAGGTCAAGGGGCTGACGAGTCCAGGCTCCGTCTCGATCTTCCACGCTGGGGCCGGTGGCTACCGGCGAGGGCCCGGCAACGCTTTCAGCCGCTGCCACCGGCGGGGGAACGGGGCGGAAACGGCGCCAGAGAAACGCTGCGCCCATGGCCAGCGCACCCAGTGACACGATCCAGATCCACCATTGCCCTCCGGATTCTTCGCCGGGAGGCGTTTCCGCCAGCGGGCGGTTCCCTCCGGACGCGACGCCCGTTGTGGTCGAAGACTCACCCACCCGGGGCGAGAAGGCCGCCACCGTGGTGGTCGGGCCATCATTCCCAGCCACGGTGCTGGTAGTGCTGGCGACCGGAGAAGCGGTGGTGGAGGTCTTGCCGGCGGCGGTGGTGGGCGAGGCGGCGGCGGTGGTGGTGGAGGAGGAGGAGGAGGCGGTGGTGGTGGGGGCGACTGTGGTGGTCGACGCCGCCGTGGTGGTGGTAGTGGTGGATGAGGCGGTGGTGGTGGTTGTGGCCGCCACCACCGTGAAGGTGGTCTGGGCACTGCTGTTCTTGCCGCGTGCTTCGACGGTGTGGGGTCCTGCCGAGGCCCCTCCGGGAACTGTGCCGTTGTAGGTAAAGGTTCCGTCGTTGTCCGCTTTGGCGGTCCCACCCAGATTGCCTCCGTCCCAAAGGACCCGGACCCTCTCTCCTGCTTGGAAACCCGATCCGGTCACCACGATGGAGGTTCCCGGCGGACCGGACTCCGGACTCACCGAGATCGATACGGCCTGAAAGAGAATGGTGGCCAGTGCCACCGCGACCCAGTGCACCGTCCATATATCGGCGCCGACGGCGTATTACTGGAACCGCCCCCCTGTTTTCCCCTTCTTGTGACGGTTGAGCACGAATATCGGGCCCAACCGTCACCAGAACGGACATACGATGCGTTCATGAGCTTTATCTCCCGCGGTTTCAGAGGGCGACGGCAGGAGGAAGCTTCCTCCGACCGTGTCCCCCCCGGCCAATACCTCACCGACACCTTTCCGGTGTTATCGGCCGGACCCACTCCCCGGATCTCTCTAGAGGAATGGAAGCTTCGAGTGACCTCCGACGAAGGTGAGGAAGTGACGTGGAACTGGGATGAGTTCACCTCCCTTCCTCAAGAGGAGGTGAAGGTTGACATCCACTGCGTCACTAAGTGGTCGAAGCTCGACACCGGCTGGGAGGGGGTGCCGGTCGATGTGTTACTAGAACGGGTCTCTTCCAAGGCGACCTTCGTCCTCGCCCATTCCTACGGTGGGTACACCACCAACTTGCCTCGGGAGGACGTCACTGGAGGTAAGGCTTGGGTGGTTCACCGCTACGAGGGCCAGCCCCTCGAACCGGAGCACGGGGGTCCCGCCCGGCTGCTGGTCCCCCATCTCTATTTCTGGAAGAGCGCCAAGTGGCTCCACCGCCTCGAGTTGCGCAACGTTGAGCGGCCCGGGTTTTGGGAGGTGCTGGGGTATCACATCTATGGGGACCCATGGAAAGAACAGCGTTACGCGGGCGACTGACCTGGCTCCAAGCCGAGGTGATGGAGATCATCGAGGAGACGCCGCGGGTCAAAAGCCTCGTCTTTTCGGTTCCGGGCTGGACCGGCCACCTTCCCGGGCAGCACGTAGACATCCGTCTCACGGCCGAAGATGGCTATCAGGCCCAGCGCAGCTACTCCCTCGCCACCCCCAGCCGAGGAGACAGTGTCACCCTCACCGTGGAGTTGGTCGAGGACGGAGAGGTTTCCCCCTACCTGGTCGAAGAGTTGCGGGTGGGCGACCGGATCGAGCTGCGCGGCCCTATCGGTGGCTATTTCGTGTGGAGTCCGAATGATGGTGGCCCCTTACAACTGATAGGCGGCGGGAGCGGGGTGGTGCCGCTGATGGCAATGATCCGGGCGCAGGCCCACGAGGGCCCCGCCGTTCCCACCCGACTCCTCTTCAGTGCTCGCACCCATCTCGACCTGATCTACCGGGAAGAGCTCGACCAGCTCGTTGACCAGCTACCCAAACTCGAGGTGTATTACTCGTTGACCAGATCCCAGCCGGAGGATTGGCATGGTTACCGTCGGCGAGTCGATCGAGCGATGCTGGCCGAGTGCGGCTTTCCGGCAACCCTTGGACCTCACGTTTTCACCTGTGGCCCCACCGGCTTCGTCGAATCGGTGGCGAGCCACCTTCTCGATCTCGGCCATTCCCCTCATCACATCAAAACCGAACGTTTCGGTCCAACAGGAGGCTGACCATGACCACCGACACTCATCTCGACGGCAACTCTCTCGGCGGACTCTTCCACGACCTCTTCGGTCAGGAAATGACCAATCACCGGGCCTGTTGCGACGCCTGCGGAACCATCGATCTTCT
>DATEDX010000143.1:0-4363 GCA_035281425.1 Acidimicrobiia bacterium | reverse complement strand
TCGCCCCGACCGGATGTTGTGGGCCACCGACTGGCCCCACCCCAACAAATTCGGCGACCAACCGAACGACGCCGACCTGCTCGAACAACTGGGCCGATGGGCGCCTGACCAGGAGCTGAGAAGGCGGATCTTGGTCGATAACCCGGTCGCCTTTTACCGATTCTGATGAAACCAACCGCGGTGGCCGTGATTGGGTTGGGGCTGATGGGTTCGCGGATGGCCGCCCGGTTGCTTGGGGCAGGGCATCGGGTGCGAGGCTACGACCCCGACCCCGCCCGGATGGAGGAGTTCCGGGTGGCGGGAGGTGAGGAGGCCGGTTCGCCGGTGGAGGCGGTGGAGGGGACCTGGGCGGCACTGCTCTCCCTCCCCAACTCCGATGTCTCCCGTCAGGTCTGCCTAGAAGACGCGGGGATCGCCGCTGCGGGGCGCCCCCTGTATGTCTTCGACGCCACCACCGGCCGCCCGAGCGACGCCGTCGAAATCGGACAGTCGCTGGGCGAGGTAGGGATCGAATACGGTGACGCCACCGTTTCGGGAAACGCTCCGGTGGCGGCAGCGGGCCAGCTGGTGGTGATGTTCGGGGGAAGTACCGAGGCGTATGAGGCCGGAGAGCCAATCTTCACCGCCATCGGCCGCTCCCACCACCATGTGGGACCGGTGGGGGCGGGGTCGCGGATGAAGCTGATCGTCAACCACGTCCTTGCCATCCATCGACTGGCCCTGGCCGAGGGACTGGTGGTGGCGGAACTGGCCAGCCTCGACCTCGGGGCGACTTTGGAGGTGTTGAAGGACAGTCTCGCCTACTCCAAGGCGATGGACATCTGGGGAGAGCGGATCATCGCCGGCGACCACCTGCCTCCCAGCGCCCGCCTCCGCCAGAGCCACAAGGACGCCCGGCTGATTCTCGAACACGGTCGCCAGCTGGGGGCTTCGCTGCTGCTGATGGAAGTGGTGGAGGCAGCTCTGGAGCAAGGCGAGCAGGGGGGCCTGGCCGACTTCGACAATTCGGCGGTAGCCGAGGTGGTGCGGCGGCGGGCGGGGATCGGACGCTGGCCGGAAGAGGAGGGATAGTGGCACGAATCCAGCTCATCACCGATCGAGCCCAGGCGGTCACCGATGAACAGCGAGAAACGTTTGACTGGGTGGTGGAAAGCCGCGGTCGGATGATTCGGCCCTTCGAGGTGCTACTGCACCTCCCCGGGGTGGCGCGGGAGGTAGCGGAGCTAGGGGCCAAGATTCGCTTCGAATCGACCCTCTCCGACCACGACCGGGAACTGGTCATCCTCACTGCCGCCCATCTGCACCACTGCGCCTTCGAGTGGGAGTCGCATCTGCCTCTGGCCCGGGCGGCGGGGGTAAGGGGAGAGGCGATCGCCGCGGTGCAAGCCGGATCTGCCACCGGCCTTACTGAGACCGAGGAGCTGTTGGTGGGGTTCGTCCGGGAACTGTGCGCCGAGAGCACGGTGAGCGAGGGCCGCTTCACCGCCGTCCGGGACTACTTAGGGGAGGCTGGAGTGGTGCAGCTATCCGCCACCGTCGGCTATTACACGTTGCTGGCCATGGTGATGGGAGTGGCCGATGCCTGCTGAGTCGAGGTCGTCTAGGTTCTAGCCTCTAGGGGTGGCCGGTAAGTTCCTCGTAGCGCGGAATCCTGACCCGGACTCGACCCTGCCTTTTCTCCTTCGGCTGCCGGTAGGTCGCAACGGATTGGTGTTGAGGGCGAGGGATTCCTGGCCTCGCACCGCCAAGGTTTATTGCCACCGGGCCGGCGACCTCTGGTCCGATGACCTCGAGATCCTTCAGGAGGTGGAGGTCAAGAGCTGCGTGCGCCGGGGAGTGGCGATTGACCTGGTCCTGGCTCGAGGCAAGGAGAATCGCAGCCAGTTCATCTTCACCCGGCTGAGGGGCGGTCGCGAGGCCATCTTCTGGCAGACCTCCCGCACCACCCGGGAGGCGAGGCCTGCGGTCCGCATCCCGGGACGGCGGGCGTCCTTCCTGGCGGATGTCACCATCACGGTTGATACCCGGGAGCGCTACCCATACCGGTTTAGCCAGCAGCAGGCAGAGACGGTGCGGGGCCCCCTGCCGGTGGGTGATTACGGAGTGCTTCACGACGGGCAAGCGGTGGGTCTGGTGGAGCGCAAGACCTTGCAGGATCTGGCCGAGGGGTTAACCAACGGCGGCCTCGTCTATCAGTTGGCCGACCTCGCCGCCTATCCGCGAGCCGCGGTCGTGGTGGAGGACCGATACTCGTCCATCTTCAAGCACAAGTTCGTGGCCGGCGGCGTACTAGCCGATATGCTCGCCCGGGTCCAGGTCCGCTACCCAACCGTTCCGATCGTCTTCTGTGAGACGAGGCCGCTCGCTGAGGAGTGGACGTTTCGCTTTCTCGGCGCCGCCCTCGCCATCCACTTGGAGCAGCCGGACGATCCCACCGCGGCCCGGCCCTGGATTGACTGACCGCCTTCCTTTCTTCTTTTGGCGCTCCGGGATCGGGCTATAGCCCGATCCCGGCGCGCCAAAACGGGGAAGGGGAACTACTGGTCTTGGACCCAGTCGGCGAGGAGGCTGTTGAAGAGATCCGGCTGATCTTCTTGCAGGAGGTGCCCTGCGCCGTCGATCAGCTCTAGACGACTTCCTTTGATGACCTGGTGGAGCTTGGTGGCTCGGTCCAACGGTATCCAGCGGTCTTCGACTCCCCAGACGATCAGTGTGGGGATACGAATGCTGGCGTATAGGTGCTCAATCTCGTCGGTGTGTCGCTCGTCGGCTTGTGCGATCTGCCGGTAGAACGCGGCCTGGCCATCGGAGCCCAGCCAAGGAGCGAGGAGCGCATCACGCACACCTACGGAAAGCGGTATGTGGACGGCCCCGGCTATGTACTCCTCGAGCAGGGCTCGATGGAAGTTGGGGGGCAGCGCTGTAAAGACCTGGGGACTTTCGGCCACGAGCCGAAAGAAGGGTGAGCCCCAGGGACGCAAGGCGACCACGTCCGCTAAGGCCAAGGAACGCATTCGGACCTGGTGAAGGAGGTGGGCGCGGAGGGCGACTGCTCCCCCGACGTCATGGGCGATGACGTCGGGAGCGGCGAGTTCCCAGTGATGGAGAAGAGCTGCCAGCAACCGTCCTTGCTCGGCCAGAGATACGTCGCCCGCCGGCTTTTCCGACTGACCATAACCCAACATGTCCCATAGATACACCCGATGGGTGGGGGAGAGCCGGGCCGCCAGCCTCCGCCATACATACGACGACCATGGCGTCCCGTGGCACAAAACCACCGGTGGGCCGGACCCGATTCGCGTCCATCGAACCTGGTGTCCCCGCCAGTCGAAAGCGATATCCAGGGTGAGTTCCTGGTCGATAGCTAAGCCTCGGCGGTTTGGCTCTCCTCGATAGGAAGGCACTCGGGAAGGCTCGAACTTGTGGTTCGGCGAGGGCTCGGCGTGAGGAAGGCACCGACATAGACCCCGGCGAGGATGATCGCGCTTCCGACAACGAAGGTGGGTGTGATCCGCTCGTCGAAAAACAGGGCGGCCAGAGCCACCGTCACCAGGGGCATGAGCAGCGTCACATATGACACCGCGGAGGCTGTCCAGCGTTGCAGGGTGAAGATATAGAGGGCGAACATCGCCACTGAGCCGAGGACGATCAGGTAACCCGTTGCGATCCAGGTGGGGGCGGTGGCCGGCAGGGTGAAAGGTTCACCAGCCGAGAACGAAAGCACCAGAAGAATCAGCGCTCCGGCCAGCATCGCTACGGCATTGGTGGCGAAGGGATCGCTCTTGGGGATGCCCTTGGCGACCACCCCCGATTCGGCAACTGCCACCGTGCCCAGCAGAACGAGGAGCATTGAACTCAGCGGGACATCGGCACCGATCTGATCAAAGAACACGAGGGCGACTCCAGCCAGAGAAATCAGCGCTCCGATTAGGCCCTGAACTCGAAAGGTCTCCTGGTGGTGGAGGATCGCCAGACCGAAGGTGAAGAGCGGGGTCAGCGCCACCAGCACCATCACCGTCCCGGCCGGCACCAGGCGAATGCCCGTGTAGAGGAACCCGTAAGCGGCGGCAAACCCCAAGAGCCCGTATAACGCCGCTCCGCGTAGGCTTTTCCCTCGAGGAACACTTCTGCCGGTAACGGCCACCACCATCGCCATCAGCAGGCCGGCCGCGGCGAAGCGGAGAGCCGCTCCCCAGAAGGGCGCCAGCTCCTGGACCGTTTGTTTGACGGCCACGGCGTTCGCTCCCCCCAGGATCACCACCGCGACGAAAGAAGCGACCGCGATCGCCGGAGGTCTCGCTGGGCTTTCCACCGCCCGCCACTCTAGGTCGGGTACGCGCCTCGTCCCGTTTTGGCGCGCCGC
>DATEDX010000142.1:0-14403 GCA_035281425.1 Acidimicrobiia bacterium | reverse complement strand
ACCGCCAGATCGCCCAGCGAGACGATGCCAACCAGGGCACCGTCGTCGACCACCGGGAGACGGCGAATGTTGTGCTGTCTCATCAAGGAGACTGCTTCTGCCACCGCCGACCGGGAAGACACCGAGACTACGTCTTGGGTCCAGGCACTCTCCACCGTATCGGTGGGATCGCGGTCATCTGCCAGCGCTCTCACCACGATGTCCCGATCGGTGAGGATTCCGGCCACTTGACCGTCGGCGTTTGTTACCACCACGTCACCGATATCGGCGTCGCGCATGATCCGGGCAGCTTCGGCCAGGGTGGCTTCGGGACCGAGGGTGTAGGGGTCAGGAGTCATGACCTCGTCAACTCGCTCAGGCATTTCGTCCTCCTCGTAGTCGTTTGCCTGCTCACCGGCTTGATTACCCCAGAGGCGGGGAAATCAAACCGGAGGGGTTTGAGGACCGGAAAGATCGGGAATCCATTACGGAATGAGCGACGGCACCCGGATCTCGGTATTCGCCTCGTCGCTGGTATTGACGATCACGGTGGAGGCGAGCAACCAGGCGACCGGGGACGAGATCCATCTCCACCCCGGAGGACAAGGGTTCTGGGTTGCCAGGATGGTGGGGCACTTAGGCGAAAGCTGTGTTCTCTCCACCTGTCTGGGCGGGGAGGTGGGCTTGGTGCTGGCGGCGCTGGTCGCCAGCGAAACCTTGACGCTGGCGCCCACCTGGCAGCAGGCGGAGTCGCCGGTCTATATCCACGACCGCCGTAGCGGGCAGCGGGTAGCGGTGGCCGAACGCCCCCATCGCAAGCCCACCCGCCACGAGCAGGACGACTTCTACTCCCGGACCCTGGAGACGGCCATAGAGGCCGGGAGCTGCGTCGTCACCGGCCGCTATCTGGGAGGAGGGGTGCCGGCCTCGTTCTTCACTCGGCTGGCGGCCGACCTGCAGGCGACCGGAGTGCGGGCCATAGGAGACCTTCACGGGCGGGATCTGGAGGCTTTTCTCAAAGGTGGGCCGCTCGATCTGCTCAAGGTCAGCGTCGAAGACCTCAAATCCGACGGAGTCCTCACTTCCCAGCACGAGAGTGAGGTGAAGCAAGCCATCACCCGCTTCCTCCGGCGGGGAGCGAAAGACATGGTGGTTTCCGGGGCCGGAGAGGCGTCGCTGGCCTGCATTGACGGTTACTGGTATCGGATCCGTCAGCCGACCCTGGAAGCAGCCGACCACCGAGGTTCGGGCGACTCGATGACGGCCGGGCTCACCGTGGGTCGGGTGCGGGGGGAAGACCCCGAGAAGCTGCTGCGCTTGGGAGCGGCGGCCGGTGCCGCCAACGTTGTCCGGCGAGGGCTGGGCAATGCCGATCGCGATCTGATCGAAGCCCTGCAAGGACAGGTAGAAGTGGACGAGTGGGGATGATGACGACGACCAGCACCGGCACCGAGGCCCGTCCCCTGGTGGTGGAGGAGAAGACCACTACCAGTGGGAAGCCCCGCCTCCTTATCACCAACGACGACGGGCTCGAATCCCCCGGGATCAGGATCCTGGCCGAAGCTCTGCACGCCCAGTTCCCAGACTTGGTAGTAGCTGCCCCGGCCATGGACATGAGTGGGAGCGGCACCGGGATCGGCCGCTTCAACGCCGAAGAGGGAATCGATCTCAAGAAGGCGGGCTGGAACGACGTTGAGGCGTACACGGTGGCGGGCCCACCCGGCCTGGCGGTGATGGCGGCCGCGCTGGGAGCGTTCGGGCCCAAACCCGACCTGGTGGTGTCCGGTATCAACGCCGGAGTCAACACCGGTCACTCGGTGATCCATTCGGGGACAGTGGGGGCGGTGCTCACCGCCCGCACCTTCGGAAGCCATGGCCTGGCCATCAGCCTGGCGCCCTCCGAGCCTTGGTGGTGGCAGACCGCGGCTGAGGTGGCCGTATCCGTCACCCATTGGCTGGTCCAGCAGCACTTTCCCAAGATGGTGCTCAACGTCAATGTGCCGGCGGTGCCGGTGGGGGAACTGCACGGTGCCCGATGGGCCGACCTCGACAACTTCGGGGTCTTCCGGGTGGCGACCGCCAACTACGACGATGGACGCCTTCAGTTCGAGATCGGCGGCTCGCTGGCCGGTCTCGATCCCACCACCGACACCGCCCTATGCCGCGAAGGGTATGTCACCATCACACCGCTCGCCGCCGTCGAACCCGCTCCGTTCCCCCAAGTCCCCGCCGACTGGCTCCTGCCCCCTGGCCCTGATCGGGCCCACCGTCCTCAGAGCTGAAGTTGTCACAATGGGGGGATGGCGCTTCAGCTCACCGTCTGTTGGGTGGTGGCGTTGCTCGCGGTGGCGTGTTCGTCGCCTGCCTCTACCACGACCTTGCAGCCGGATACGTCCGACCTGGATGAGGTCGTGGTCCCTGCATGTGAGGGCGCGCTGGGGGAGAAGCTCAGGGGGGAGGCCGGCGATCGGGCATGGGAGGCGACCTACGCCCGGAGCGCGGAGCGGGTCTGGATACGGGTGGACAATCACACCTTGAACGGAGTGGCTGTCCGGACTGAGCACGGCCGGCTCGGGGCCACATTCGGGGCATACCAGGAACTGATGCTGGTAACGGCACAGCTGACTCCCGGCCTTCGGATGCTTATCACCACCCTCGACGGCGAGGTGGTCATCCCCTGCCGCTTTGCGGTCGGACCGCTACAGACCTCGCTGGTGGTGGCAGTATTTCCCCATGTTCCCCTGCAGGAGGTCGTCATCGTTGACGACGGCGAAGAGGTGGTCTGGGAGGTCGATGAACCCACCCTCGCCGATTGGGCCAACTCCGCTGCCTTCGGGTCGGAGTTTGACATCGGTCGCTGAACGACGTTGCCTTCTGCCGAGGGCCTGGTCCACCCCTCCGCCAAGAGCCGCGAGTGACCAGATAGGATGTAACGATCGGGAGCTTGGCCGGGTCAGGTTCTCTGTCTGCTCGCCCACACGGAAAGGGGCTCCATGGCCCACAACGAAGACTTCGAGCTCCTGGAGGCGGTTGAGCCCACAGTGGCACGGCTCCTCGCTGAACACCAGCAGCGACGATCCCATTGGTATTTCCACGACCTCATCCCGTGGGAGCGAGGGCAGAATTTCAAAGAGGTGCCTTGGGACGAATCGCAATGCACCATCAACGAGCGGGCCCGTACCTCCCTCGTGCTCAATCTCCTCACTGAAGACAACCTTCCTTACTACCACTCAGCTTTGGAGCGTCACCTGCCCGAAAGTTCGATTTGGCGGGAATGGAATGGGATCTGGACGGCGGAGGAGGGTCAGCATGCCATCGCTATCCGTTCTTACCTCCTCACCTCTCGCAACTGCGATCCCTACGAATTGGAAGACGATCGAATGGCCACCATGAAGGCCGGGTATGAGCCCAACTGGAATAACCCGGCGGAACTGATGGCCTACACATCGGCGCAGGAGCTGGCGACCAGAGTGTCCCATCGCAACGCCGGCAAGATCACCGACGATGAGGCCGCTTTCGAGTTGATGCGCCACATCGCCGCCGACGAGAACCACCACTTCATGTTCTACAAAGGAGTGATGGCGGCGTTGCTCAAAGAGGCGCCGGCCATCGCCCTCGAAGGCATCTACCGGACGTTGACCAACTTTCAGATGCCGGGAGTGGGCATCCCCGGGTTTGTGCGAAGGTCGATCGAGATCGCCCGGGCAGGGGTATACAACCTCCGCATCCATCACGACCGGGTACTGATGCCTCTGCTCGAACAGTGGGGCATCGCCACCCTGGAAGGGCTTTCTCAGCGGGCGGCGGAGTTCCAAGAGAAGCTGATGGAGCTGCCGGCCCAGGTGCTGCACAAAGCGGAACGCTTCGAGGCTCGCTTCGCCCCCGCCTAAATCCGTGGTTGTCTGACCGTTCTGGGGACGGTCGAGCAGCACGTCCTGCTCAACCTTCACCAGGGCAGGTGGGTGAATATCACCCCTGCCCGGGTAGCCTCAGCCACGTGAAATCGAGGCTCCTCGTCGTGTTCGTCGCGCTCGCCGTCAGCGGCTGTATCGGTTCGAGCGTCAGCACCACCACCGCCACCACCCAGACCACCACCACCGAACCGGGAGTTACTAGCACCACTACCGGCGAGGAGGCCACCACCACCCTTCCCACCGGCACCGAGGAGTTACCCGAAGAGTTGCGCTCCGAAATCGCACGGCTGATCGGAGTGACGGAAGAGGTACGCGGCCTCCAATTCGTCACTGCTCCCGTGATCGAAGTGGTCACCGACCAGGAACTGTCTGACCGGGTCCGTGAGCAAATCGAAGAAGACTACGAAGATGTCGACGTCGATCAAGCGCTCTACATCCTTCTCGGCTTGGTCGAACCCACCTTCGATCTCCGCCAGACGGTCAGCGATCTTTATGGTGAACAAGTAGCCGGCTTTTACGACGGGGAAACCAAAGAGCTGGTGGTGCCCGCTCGGGAAAATGAGTTTTCGGTCCTTCAACAGGTGACGTTGGTGCACGAGTTGACCCATTCGCTCACCGATCAGGTGCTCGACTTCCACCAGGCGTTCTCTGCTCTCCACGACGAAGATCGCTTCGACGAAGCCTCCGCCTTCCAAGCCTTGATCGAAGGAGATGCCAGCCTTACCGAAATACGCTTCGTTCAGCAACTCTCCCCGGCCGAACAGCAGCAGTTCCTGCAGGAGGCGCTCACCGAAGTCGACGATTCCGTGTTCGCCGGGGTACCCGAGTTCATCCAGGACAGCCTTCTCTTTCCCTACGAAACCGGGTTCGGGTTTGTATCCCAACTCTTTGAAGTGGGAGGGCAGGAAGCCGTCGACCAGGCATATGGCGAGCCTCCTGTCTCCACCGAGCAGGTGATCGACCCCGATCGTTACCGAAGCGACCTCCCCCGTTCGGTGGGTGAGCTTCCGGGGGCGCCAGACGGTTACGAGCTTGCCTACCAGTCAACCTGGGGCGAGCTCGGCTTCCGCCTGATCTTCGACCAAGTGTTGGGGGGAAGCGACCGAGCCGCAGCAGGTTGGGGTGGGGACAGGTACAGCGTCTTCTTCAATGGCAGCGAAGCCGCCATGGTGCTGCGATATGCCGGTGACAGCGCCCAGGACGCCGAAGAGTTGCACCAGGCCTTGGAGGATTACATCGGGTCGGCCATGAACGTAGGGGAGGCCACCACCGACGGTGCCGGTAGCGCCTATGCCGGTGACGACTACGCCTTCCTGGCCTTGGCGGGCGAGGAAGTGGTGTGGGTGGTGGCGGGTGACCCAGCCGTGGGCGCGCTCCTGCGCAGCCAGCTGACCGGGCTCTAACCAATCCGCCTTATCCCGCGGTCTGGACGCCGCACCCCCGGTCTTTTCAGGCCATCTCTCTGATGGCACGTTCGTAAAGCGTTCGTCGGGGGATGCCGGTGGCTTCGGCCACTTGACGAGCGGCGGCTCCCGTGGTCATGCCCCCGGCCATCAGGTCCTTCATCAGGGCGAAGGCCGCTTCGAAGTCGGGCGGAGGTTCTTCTCCTCCGGCCACCACCAAGGTGAACTCCCCTTGTGGTTCTCGTTCGCTCCACTCCGAGATGGCGTCACCGAGGGTTCCCCACCACACCTCTTCGTAGGCTTTGCTCAGCTCACGGGCAACGGCTACATCTCGATCGCCCAAAGTCTGGCGGAGGCCTTGCAAGTCCTCGAGAAGATGGTGAGGGGCGACGAAGAGAACCATGGTGCGGAGCTCTGCTCTCATGGCCGCCAGCCGGCTCGCCCGAGCAGCGCTCCGGCGGGGGAGGAAGCCCTCGAAGACAAACCGGTCGGAAGGCAGACCGCTCACCGCCAGGGCCGCGGTGACGGCGCTGGGACCGGGGACCACGCTCACCTCGGCTTGCTGGTGCCGGGCCGCCGCCACTGCCGATAGACCCGGGTCGGAGATGGCGGGGGTACCGGCGTCGGTGATCAGGGCGATCGTGTTGCCCTCGGCCAACATCTGGCCGAGCTGGACCGATCGCTCCGCTTCGTTTCCGGCGTGATAGGAGCGCAACGGCTTCTTGATCCCCAGGTGGTGAAGCAGAGTGCGACTGCGGCGGGTGTCCTCGGCGAAGATGACGTCGGCCGTGTCGAGCACCCGGCCCAGGCGCGAAGAGGCGTCACCGAGGTTGCCGATGGGGGTGGCGCAGAGGATCAGCCGTCCCGGCACCCTGCCACGTTAGGACCACACCCACCGGTGGTGGTAGGTGCTGGTGGTCGAGTTCGAGGATGTGCCGGGCGTGGCGATGGCTAAAGATGCGTCGGGGTGGCAGCCGGCGATGCACCACCACCCGCCCGTCGCCATCGAGAGCTACTACCAGCAGCGGCTCTCGCATGGTGAAGGTGTGGACCGATCGCCCCGGCAACAGCAACCCGCAGGTTTGGGGCCGCGGCGCCAGCCCCCTCCAGCGCTGGCGAAAAGAGCGGGCCACGGCCACCGGACCCGAACTCCACCCCGGACCGACCAGCTCTCCTTCTGGGCTCAGGGGAGCTCGAGCCGGCACTGACCGCAGATGCCTTTGCCCTTGAAGGGGCTTACCTCTTCGGTGCGACCGCAAAACACGCAGGTGGTCTCTAACTTGCGCAGCACGATCCCGGTTCCCTCGATGGAGATCAGGATCTGATCTCCCTCTCTGATGTTGAAAAGCCGGCGCGTTTCCGCGGGAATCACGATACGCCCGAGGTCATCGATCTTGCGAGCGATGCCGGATTCCAAAGTTGAGTCCCCTCCTAGGCAGGCGGCGGAGAATACCGAGATCAGGGCGGCGGCGTCGCCCAACCGGTGCTCCACTAGCCTCGGCCCTCCCGATCGACCTAGAGGAGCCCTCCCATGGGGTGGGTTGATACCCATTGTCATCTCCAACTCGACGGGCGTCCTCCTCACGAGCTGCTGCAACGAGCGGCCGATGTTGACTGGCTGGTAGTCCCGGGAATCGACGCCGACTCCTCCCAGGAAGCGCTCGACCTCAGCACGAGATTCGGCCCTCGGGTGCTGGCCACGGTGGGTCTTCACCCTCACGAGGCCCACCGTTGGGGTGAGGAACGGGTCCGGATCGAATCTCTCGCTCCCCGGGCAGTGGCGGTGGGGGAGACCGGACTCGACTTCTACCGCAACCTCTCCGAGCCCCGGGATCAAGTGGAGGCCTTCACCGGCCAGATCGAACTTGCCCGGAAGCTGCGGCTGCCGCTCATCGTTCATTGCCGGGATGCCTTTGCCGCCACCTACGAGGCCTTGGTGACGACGGAAGTGGGGCAAGGGGCGGTGCTCCACTGTTGGACGGGTGGGCCCCGCTGGACTCGCCGGTTCCTCGACCTCGGCTGCTGGTTCAGTTTTGCCGGACCGGTGGCATTCGAGACGGGCGACACCGTCCGGCGAGGCGCCGCTCTAGTTCCACCCGAGCGAGCACTGGTGGAGACCGACACCCCCTACCTCACCCCGCCCCCATATCGGGACCAGCCCAATGAACCTGGGTTCGTGCGGTTGATCGGGGAAGCCTTGGGACGAGTGTGGGGCTTAGCTGCTGATGACGTAGCGCGTCACACCACCGCCAACGCCGAGCGTATCTTTCGGTCGTGACCGCCCAAACCCTCACCGAGATGCGCCGGCTCTTACGGAAACACGGGCTCCAGCCGAGGCGTCACCTTGGTCAACATTTCCTGGCCGATCCGAATCTGATCCGCCGGATCGTGGCGGCGGCAGGGGTAACAGGTGAAGACCACGTGTTGGAGGTGGGAGCGGGGACCGGGACTCTCACGCGGGAGCTGGCTAGAAGCGGGGCCAAGGTGCTGGCGCTGGAGGTGGATCGTCGACTCGAGGGCGTGCTCACCGAAACCCTGGCGGGGATGGCGGTCGACCTTCGCTTTGGCGATGCCCTCCGCTTCGATTACTCCGAACTGCAGGGAGTCAGCTGGAAACTGGTTGCCAACCTCCCTTACGAAGTCGGCACGGTCCTCATCCTCGACCTTCTCCGCCGGGTTCCGGCTATCACCGAGTTCACGGTGATGGTGCAGGAGGAGGTGGGACGGCGGCTGGTCGCCCAGCCAGACTCACCCGACTACGGACTTCCCAGCGTCATCGTCGGGCTTCATGGCCAAGCTCGCCTGCTCTTCACGGTTCCTCCCCGGGTCTTCTACCCGCCACCGCGGGTGGAGTCGGCAGTGGTGCGGATCGTCCGTAACCCCGCTGATCCCGCCACCGAGCGAGCGATCGAGCTGGCCACGGCCGGCTTCGCTCAACGACGCAAGATGCTGCGCAGCTCGCTCCGGGCGGTGCTCCCGGAGCCGTCCCCGGTTCTGCTGGGGGCAGGGATCGACCCTACTCGCCGACCCGAATCGCTCGCCCCCGATGAGTTCCTGACCCTGGCCAAGGCGAGCGGATGAGTCGGTGGGAGGCCCCGGCCAAGCTAAACCTGAGCCTGCTCGTCGGGCGGGGCGATGCCGGCGGTCATCACCCGCTCCGTTCGTTGGTGCAGACCATCGATTGGGTGGACTACCTGACCTTCGAGGAGGCCGGCTCCGATGAACTCACGGTGGAAGGAGCCGACCTGCCCGAAGGCGGAGACAACTTGGTGTGGAAGGCGATTGCCGCCCTGCGCCAGGCGGCCGGCCTTACTCGGCCTTATCTGAACATCCGGTTGGAGAAGCGGATCCCGGCGGCGGCCGGGCTGGGCGGAGGGTCAAGTGACGCCGCCGCTTCCCTGCTCGCCACCGCTCGTCTCGCCCGGGTATCTCCGGTGCTGGCCGAGGCAGTCGCTCCCCAAGTCGGCGCCGACGTGCCGTTCCTCATGGTCGGGGGAACCGCCTGGATGGAGGGTTACGGAGAGCAGGTCGATCCCCTCCAGGTTGCGCCGGACTACGCCTTGGGGGTGGTGGTGCCTCCGTTCGAGCTGGCCACTGCCTCCGTCTACGGCGCTTGGGATCTACTGGGAGAGCCCACCGGACCCGAATTGGCGGGCCGGCGGCTTCCCCCTTCCCTCCGCCCCTTGGGGCCGCTTCGCAACGACCTCACCCCCGCCGCCATCGATCTGCATCCCGACCTGGCGGATTGGATTTCAGAAATGTCCGCTCTTCTCGAGCGGCCCCTGCTGATGACGGGTAGCGGGCCGGCCCTCTTTGCGTTCTTCGGGGATCTCGAGGAAGCCACCTCGGCCATGGCGACGACGCCCTCTTCGCTCCGGGCGGCAATAGCAGCCACGCCACGTCCGCATGGTCCCAAGGCCGTCTAATCCCCCCTTCTCCCCCCAGGAGGCCCGCCAGTGCCGACGCTGGGGGGAGTACCCCGAAGGGGGGAGGGGGGCACCGCCGCCTTCCGACTCACCACTCACCACTCACCACTCACTACTCACCACTCACGTCTCACGTCTCACGTCCATTAGATTTCTTCTTCCCGCCCTGATGGGGGGTGGTGTAACCGGTAGCACAACGGATTTTGGTTCCGTTAGAGCGGGTTCGAGTCCTGCCCCCCCAGCCCGACGGGAAACCGACAAGGGAGAACCATGAAGCTGGCCGCCGTGATCCTCGCCGCCGGGCAGGGGACCCGGATGAAGTCAGACCTGCCGAAGGTCCTGCATCGCGCCGCGGGGCGCACGCTGCTCGATTGGTCCGTGGAGGCGATCAGGGCCCTGGAACCGGAGCGATGTGTCGTGGTGATCGGCCACGGCGCCGAGCAGGTGCGGGCTTCACTTCCCGAAACTGTCGAAGCCACGGTGCAGGAACAGCAACTCGGCACCGGTCACGCCGCCGCGGTGGCGCTCGACCACCTTGGTGACTTGGCTGCGCTCGACCTAGTCCTAATCACTTACGGGGACATGCCTCTGGTCACCCCCGAGGTCTATCGGTCAGCACTCGATGCCGCCGGCCAGGCGGAGGCGGTGATGGTCTCCACCGAATTGGATGATCCGGCGGGCTACGGTCGGGTTCTCCGCAACCCGGACGGCAGCCTCGACCGGGTGGTGGAAGACCGCGACGCCACCCCCGAGGAGGCGGACGTCGGCGAGATCAATGCTGGCATCTACGCCTTTCGGAGCCAGGTTCTCGCTGAGGCTCTGCAAACCCTGAGGAGTGATAACGCCCAGGGCGAGTACTACCTCCCTGACGCCCTTCCTGCCATCCGCGCCTCCGGCCACCGGATCGCGGTGGTCAAGGTGGCGGCCGAGGCGGTCCTCGGGGTCAACTCCCATGACCAGCTGGCCGAGGCGGAGGCAGTCCTGCGGCGCCGTATCAACCGCTCCTGGCAGCAGCTGGGGGTGTGGATGCAGGATCCCTCCCGGGTCTACATCGACGCCGGGGTCGAACTGGAAGCGGGTGCCCGTCTCTATCCCGGAGTTCACCTGGAAGGCGCCACTCGAGTCGGGGCCGGGGCGGTGATCGGCCCCGAGGCCTTTATCGTCGATTCGGTGGTGGGGCCGGGGGCGCACGTTTGGTATTCGGTGGTGCGCAGAGCTGAGATCGGTCCCCAAGTGGAGGTGGGGCCGTACGCCTCCCTCCGCCCCGGCACCGTTCTCCAATCGGGGGCCAAGGCCGGCACCTTCGTCGAAATGAAGAACACCCAGGTCGGCGAGGGCGCCAAGGTCCCCCATCTCGCCTACATGGGTGACGCCACCATTGGGGCCGGCGCCAACGTCGGAGCCGGTTCCATCACCTGCAACTACGACGGCTACCAGAAGCACCACACGGAGATCGGCGAAGAGGCCTTCATCGGTTCCGACACCATGCTGGTGGCCCCGGTGACCATCGGAAAGCGGGCCGTCACCGGAGCCGGATCGGTGATCACCCGCGATGTGGCCGAGGGGGCGCTGGCGGTGGAGCGTTCGATGCAGAAAGAGGTTCCCGGCTACGCTGAACGGCGGGAAGAACGCCACCGAAACGCCGAGCCCGAGGAGTAGCAGTGGACGTTGTCAGCCGCCACCGGATGATGCTCTTCACGGGAGGAGCCAACTCGGCGTTAGCCGACGAGGTGGCCGACACCCTCGGTATCCGCCTCGGTGCGCTTCATCGCTCCACCTTTGCCAACGGCGAGATCTACGTCCGTCCCACCGAGAGTGTGCGGGGCGCCGACTGCTTCGTGATGCAAAGTCACAGCCATCCGATCAACGACAACATCATCGAGCAACTGCTCCTCATCGATGCCTTGAAACGGGCGTCAGCTCGACGGATTACCGCAGTGATGCCCTTCTACGGCTACTCCCGGCAGGACAAGAAGGTGCTCCCCCGGGAGCCGATCTCGGCCCGGCTGATGGGTGACCTCTTCGTTACTGCCGGCGCCGACCGGCTGGTGTCGGTGGACCTCCACACCGGGCAGTTGCAGGGATTCGTCCCCGTGCCCTTCGACCACCTCACGGCCCTGCCCATCATCACCGACTATCTGCGCTCACAACTCGAGGGCCCCACCGTGGTGGTGTCTCCCGATGCCGGTGGAGTGAAGAGAGCCGAGCGTTACGCCCGCCATCTCGACGCCTCGGTAGCCTTCGTCTACAAGCGGCGAGAGGCCGAGCAACACAACGTCAGCTCTGCCCGGGACATGGCCGGTGAAGTGGAGGGGCACCATGCCGTGATCGTCGATGACATGATCGACACCGCCGGCACCATCACCAACGCCGCCGAATTGATCCGGGAGCGAGGGGCATTATCGGTGCGGATCGCCGCCACCCATGCCATCCTCTCCGACCCGGCGGTTGACCTTCTCAAGAACGCTCCCATCGAAGAGGTCATCGTGACCAACACTTTGCCGGTCCCGGCCGACATCGCCAATCTCGACCGGTTCAAGGTCCTCTCCATCGCCCCCATCCTCTCCGAGGCTCTTCATGCCATCTTCATGGAGAGTTCGGTTTCGGAGATCTTCCTGGGAGACAACACCTAAAGCGGGGGCAGGACAAGCAGCTCCCCGGGGAAGATCAAATCGGGGTCGCCGGACCTGATCCGTGACTGGTTCTCCTCAATCATCCGTGTCCAGTAGGGGACGATCTCCCGGCTGGTCGGATCCCGCCCCAGAACCACTGCCAGGCGCGCTGCCGCCAGATCCCACATATTGTCGCCTGGCTGCACCACCACTTCCATCGCGGCGAGGCTCGTCGCCGGTTCGGCGCGGGGAGGGACCGGCGGCGAGGCCTGCTTTTCGGGGCGAGGGTCTGAGACGGCGGGGGCGTTGGTGGTTGGGGGCAGGGAGGTAGCGGAGGGGAAAGTATCGGGACCGGCGGTGGTGTTGGGGGCGCTACTGGTGGTGCTCTGCGGAGGGGGAGGGTCGCCCGCCGGCACCGGGAGGTAGCCGGGATCGACGGCACTGGCAAGAGGGGCGGGGAAAGCAAGGGCAGCAACGAGCGTGCGGGCGGCTACCAGATCAGCCAATCTCCGCATCGGCGGGAAGGTGGCCCAGCGCACCACCCGCCAGGCCCGGGCGGCGCCGCTCATTACGGCCACGAGGTAAGCAACTGTGGAGGCGACCAACCAGTAACCGGCGGCCAGCCCTACCAGGCGCAGCGCCGCCGCCAGGGCCAACTCGAGGTCGTTGCCGAGGATCGCTTCAGCGGGAAAGGCTCGGCCCAGACCATGGAGGGCGAGGAGGCCGGCGACCGCTAAGACCAGCCAGGCACCCAGGGCGAGACCGGCGCGCATCCGCTCCACTGCGGCACCGTATCGAATAATCCGCCGATCGGGAAGGGGTAAGCGTTCCCCTACGATGGCCCCGAGATTGCGGTCGAGGAGGATTGATGAAGGTGAGAATCGGCGTAGCGGAAGCAGATCGGGTGGTGGAGTTGGAGGTCGACGACCCCGCCGAGCTCAAACGGACGATCGACAACGCCTTTTTCACCGGTGAGGCCATCCTCTGGTTCGAAGATACTCGCCACCGCCTGGTGGGTATTCCCCGGGACAAGGTGGCGTTCGTCGAGATCGAACAGGAGGCGGAGGCTCGCTCGGTGGGATTTACCCGCGCCGGATGAAGCCCGGCCGCCCGGAGGGACTGCTAGCGATCGCTAGCTGGCGCGCCGGCGGCGTTCCGCCAGCCAGCGCTTGCGGAGGCGGCGGCGTTCATCTTCCGCATAACCTCCCCAGACGCCTGACTCCTGATTGGACTCGAGTGCGTATTGGAGGCACTCCTCTTGCACGGAGCAGACTGCGCAGATCTGTTTGGCGGCGACGATTTGATCTACCGCCGGTCCGGTACTCCCGATGGGGAAGAAGAGGCTGGGCTCAGAATCGAGACAGGCAGCCAGGTCTCGCCACTCAGTGGTGATGGTGAGGGTGTTGGTAGCCATGGGCAAATTCCCTTTGTGAAGTTCTTCACAAGACCGGGCGGCCGTGTGAAGAGGCGTGATTGGATTGGTGTGGTGCGTACGGTACTTAGCAGTTAGGCGACCTGCAATCGATTTCTTATGCAGATTTCTGGAGACAGACTCAAGATTATTGGCCACCGGGGTTGGCCGACGAGGTACCCAGACAACGTCCTGGCCGGTCTGGAAGCCGCTGCCACGGTGGCGGACATGGTGGAAGTCGACGTTCGTCGGACTGCCGACGGGGTTCTGGTGCTGTCCCATGACCCGGCATTGGGTGGTAGCGAGGTCTCTTCGACGGCCTGGCCGGTCCTGCGCGAGCTTGACCTGACTGATGGGCACCGGCCGGTGAGTCTGGAGGAGGCTCTCGCCGCTCTCCCCAACTTTCCTTTCAATCTCGAGATCAAGAACCTTCCCGGCGAGCCCGGATTCGAGGCCGATAACGAGATAGCTCGGGATACTGCAGCTTTGGCTCGGGCCGGTGACCTGCTGACCTCGTTTCACTGGCCAACCGTCGACAGCATCCGGCCGTCCCATCCCCAGGTGGCCACCGGGTTGCTGGTCGATTCCGGCGGATCCATTACCGACGCGGTTGGCCACGCCCTGGCTCAGGGTCACCTGGCCGTGATTCCCCACTGGCAACTGGCCCGGGCGGACTCGGCGGCAGTAGCAGCGGCGGTGGAAGGCGGTCTCACGGTGGCGGTATGGACGCTGAATGACCCGGCCGTCGCTCGGGAATTGGCAGCTTTGGGCGTGTCGGCGATCATCACCGATGATCCGGGAGCGATGCGCCGAGCCTTGAAGGAGCAGGCGGGATGACCATCAAAGAAGAACTGCGAGCCGAGCTGCATGACGCCATGCGGCAAAAGGACGCGCCCCGGCGGGAGCTGATCCGGATCATCGAGACTGAGGTGACCATGGCGAGGACCTCGCCCGATTTCACCGGCGAAGTTGATGATGACCTGTATCGCCGGGTGATCGCGGCTTACGCCAAGAAGATGGATAAGGCCCGGGCCGAGTTCGAACAGGGCGGGGAGCGGGGGGCGGAGATGGCTGCCAAGCTGGCCTGGGAGGTGGATTACCTGTCTCGCTGGCTACCGAAGAAACTCGACGAGGCGGCTACCCGGGAGTTGGTGCGGT
>DATEDX010000141.1:0-26396 GCA_035281425.1 Acidimicrobiia bacterium | reverse complement strand
TGCCGGGGCGAGCAAGAGCCGGGAGTCGACCTGGAGGACGGGCTCTTGGCGGTGGCGATGGGAGTCGCCGCCCACCGGTCCATCGAACTGGGCCGCCCGGTCACCCTGACCGAGGTCCTCTAGCCCTCTCCCTTCCTGGTTTAGAGACGATCGATGGCCAGTTGGAGGAGCTCGAGGAGGGCTTGGTAGTCGGGATCCCCCAGCTTGACGTCAAAGAAGGGGACGATGGAGACGGTGCCGTTGGGGGTGCCGGCCACCAGATTGAACACGGTGTCCTCGATCTCGAGCTCGGGATCGGGCTGATTGACCAGGGCCAGCGCCCACCCACCGATGCCATCCACCTCGACCACGTCGATACCGAAGCTCTCCGAACCGCTGCTGAAGTTGGCGGGGGTGGTGGGAGCGAAAACCTGTAAGAAAAGCACCCCGTACGAACATTGGATGAAGGTGGGAACGGGAACTTGGTCGGGTCCGCTCGGCGCCACCGCCTCCGGGAAACGCGCCTTAACCTCGTCGACAGTCAGGAGCTTGCAGGGGTCGATGTCGGGGAGCGGACCCGAGTAGTCGGTGGGGTCGATCCCGTCACCGCTGGCGGCTCCGGTGGTCGGGGTCTGCCCGGCGGCCTCCGGAGGAAGCTCCCCTTCGGTGCTCACCCGGCTGAACTCGATCACCCCGTTGAGTAACAAGGTGTCTCCGGCGCAGGTAAAGACGGTGCCCGGGGTGACCGAGGCGTGGTCGCCGCCGATGATCCCCTCTCCGGTCTGAAACCAGCCGTCGCCCAGATCGATGAAGGGGATGAATGTGAGCTGTCCGGTAGCTGCAGTGACCCGACCCACTCCCGCGGTCAAGGCCACTGTGAACCGGGAGGTGCCTCCCAGCTCCAACTTGAGGGGCGCCAATTCGGTTCCCTGGGAATGGCCGGCCAGCACAAAACCGAGCAGCGGCGCCGCTGGGTTGAAGTCCAAGTATCCCTCACCGTTCTTGTCGATCACCAGCTCTCCCCCGGAGCCCCCGAACAAGAAGTGCGGTTCGACATTCCAAACCGTGCTCACCCACTCCCCACTGAAGCAAGGTTCGTTCTCACAGAAACGATCGAGGCTGTACCCGTATACCGCCACTGCTCCGCCGGTGACGTGACCGGTGCTGGCCAGCCTTATCGTCCCCAAGGCCAGCTGCTCGAAGACGGTTCCCGCCCCCGGGCTGCCATCGGGACAGGCGCACGAACCAGTGGTGCAGTAGATGACACCATGCATGTCGGCCAGCCGTATCGTCGTACCGTCCGCCGGCATCGCCAGCCCGGCGTCGGGGGCATCGACGATCACCACCTCGGCCGATACGTCGAGGTCATGCATGAACACGGTGAATGGTTCACTGGCGAAAGAGAGGTTGGTTTCATTGGGGAGATCCTGGGTGGGTATCTCGGGCCGGTGAATGGTGATCCCGGGTCCATCCTGATCCCACTCCGGAGCATGAGCGGGATCCCGGTAATACCCCGCCGCCCAACTGTCGACCAGGTCGACCGATCCGGAGGCGGTCAACGCTTGATAGGCGGCCTCCGAACTGGTGTATCCGGCGGTTGTGGCTTGATCGAAGCGGCTCCACAGTTCGATCCCCCCATCCGTCAAATGGGCATAGAAGCCGAGGGCGTCATAGGACCGGTTGAAGAGCTGGCGGAACCAACGGCTCGACAGCCACTCCTCCCATCTCACTTCGGCGATCGTCGACCCTCCGGCAATGGTCTGCCCGGCCCACTCGGCCATCCCCTCCACGATCCAGGGCGGCAGTTTGACGAAGCTGGCGAGGTCGGTGAGGTCGGCCTGGAAACAGTGGAAGGCTTCGTGGGCGGCGATATAGGTGCGGTCGTTGCCGGTGAACTGGGCCCCCGTCGGTGAATAGATGATCGCGCAGGTGGTGGCATCTCCGTTGGAGCCGCCGGCCGAATCGCGAGCATCAGCCACTGCCCAGGCGCCGTCGGGTAAGGGAACCGGAGAGATGCTGACGGTGATCGTCAAGGTCAGCGACCGTCCCAACAAGGCTTCCAGGTTGACCACCGCGTCGTCGACCGCTGCCTGTAGCGGAGCTGCCGCCGCCATATAACTAACCGGCGCCGCCCACCGCGGGCCCGGCAGGGCGGCCCCGGAGCCGGCCCGGTAGGACTCCAGGAGTTCTTCCACCTCTCCCCGCTGCTGTGCGGTCAGCTCATCCCAGTGTCCCCGCAACCAACGGAGCGGACCGGAGGCCGACCCTTCGAATCCCGACTCTCCAGCCGGAACCTCGGCCCCGGTGATGGGTCCGAGTGCCAGGGCGAAGGCGTCGAGAGCGGTCTGCAGGTCCACCTCGCCTCCTTCGATGCCATCCCGGATCGCTTCCCAGGCGGTCTCCGGCGGGGGCGGCGATGGGGTCGTAACCGGAAGGGCGGTCGTGTCATTATCGGAGGGGGAACCCTGATCCGCGGACGATCCACAGGCGGTGAGCATCAACGCTGCCGTCATGGCCAAGGCGACCCCACGCCATCGGTTCATTGGTGGCCAGGCTATGGGCCCGGCTTAAGGAGGCCTTAGCCCCTGCATTATCGGATTGGTCCTAAGGGTCGGCCTGGTCGACCAACTCGAGCGAGCCCCGCTCCCCCTCCACCGACACCTCACCCTTAACTGGCAGAAGGAAGCAGCTACGGCGATGTGAAAACAGTAGTCAGGGCGACATTGGCGCTTGAGCGCCAAAGTGTGGGCCTCCTGCTGTTTCCGTGGGTGATCAGCGAAGGAGAAGGGACAGTTGCAGACCGGGGTGGGCCTTACCGGACCGGCCGGGGACAGAGTCGAATCGGGAGCCGTGTTGATTCTTCGGCGACTGGGCCCCGCTCCCAACCTTCTTCGGTGCACCAGCCCCGTATCCGGGGCCAGCACGCCGAAAGTCGTGGTGGGCGGGGCTGGGCCGCCAAAGAACCCGAAACCCGCCAACGTTGATACTCGAGGTTGCAATCCGTTGACCCGGTTTGGCGAGTCCACCTTCTCACCGCTGCTAATCAGTCGGATCCCCCCGCCACCGCCAACACACCCACGGAAACGTCAGAAGACCCCCTTTGTGCGGCGGGTACCGCCGGAGCTCCTTTAGCCCTTGACGCTGCCGGCCAAGATGCCCCGCACGAAGTAGCGCTGCAGGGCAAAGAACACGACGATCGGCACGAACGACTGCACAAACGCCCCGGCCGCCAGGATGTGCTCCAACCGGGCGAACTCGCCTGCCAGGGAAGCGATCAGCACCGTGGCGGGGAGGTTGGTCGGGTTGGAGAAGCCGATCATGGTGAGGGCGATCAGATAGTCGTTCCAGGTCCAGAGGAACTGGAAGATGGCAAAGGCCGCCAGCACCGGCACCGACAAGGGGATCACAAGCCGCCAAAAGATCGTGAAGTGGTCGGCCCCGTCAATGTAGGCCGACTCGAACACGTCCTTGGGGAGGCCGGAGATGTAGTTGTGGAGGAGGAAGATCGCAAACGGCAGCCCGAAGCCGGTGTGGGTGAGCCACACCGCGGTGACTGTGCCTTGTAACCCCATATCGGGGAACAACGTCACGGTCTTGTCGATGAACGGCAAGGTGAGGTGGGCACCTCCCGAGAAGGTCTGCAATAGCGGAATCAGGGCCGTCTGCAAGGGGATGGCCAAAAGCGACACCGTGGCGATGAAAAGCCATGACCTCCCTTTGAAGTCGATCCAGGCGAACCCGTAGGCGGCGAAGGCGGCGATGGCAATGGGAATGACCGTGGCGGGGATAGCGATGGCAAAGGAGTTGAGGAGGGCATTGCCCAAGCCACCGGTGGGCCCCGCCGCCAGCACTGCCTGGTAGTTCTCCAGGGTGAGGCCGCCGGGGTCGGCGAACGCTTTCCAGAAGCCCGCTTCCTGCTGGTTGGTCTTGGTCCGGAAAGAGTTGACGAACAAGCTGAAGGTGGGAAGGCTCCACAGCACTACCACCGCCCACAGCGCCCAAGTGGGGACGGCCGACAGGAAGCGATGGACCCGCTGGCCGAGCCCTTGGCCCGTTGGCCCTCCGAACCCACTGCGGGGGTCGATGCTTACCGCCGTCATCGCGCCTCCTTTTGCATCCGCCGAATATTGATGATCATCACCGGGAGCACCGAGAGGAACAGCACCACCGCCAGCGCCGATCCCAGCCCGCGGTTGAACTCAGAGAAGCCTCGGGTCCACATGAGGTTGGCGATCACCTGAGTGTCAAAGTTGCCGTTGGTCATCACCTTGACGATGTCGAACACTTTCATCACCAAGACGATCAGGGTGGTCACCACCACCCCGATGGTGGGAGCGATCTGGGGCACGGTCACCCGCCAGAAGGTCTGCGACTCGGTGGCCCCGTCGACTCGCGAGGCCTCGATCAGTTCGCTGGGCACCGCTTTGATGGCAGCCGAGAAGATCACCATGGTGAACCCGGTTTGGATCCAGATCAGCACCACCATCAGCCAGAAGTTGTTTATGGGGGGCGTAGTGATGAACTGCCAGGGGTTGGCGATGGGCTCTCCATTGGGCCCCATGCTTACCCCGCCGATGGTTCCGCTGGCGAAGCGGTACATGAGGTAGAGGACGGGCAGCCCCAGCACAACCGTACCTGCTAGGAGGCCACTGGCGCCCACCCGACGAGCCCGCAGGGCGAGGAACCCGAGCCCGACCAGGATGGCCGCCAATGCCAAGAGGGTGATGGTCTTGCCTAATGGGTCGGCCGACACCGATCCCAGCCCTACCCAGACGGCGTTGGCCAGCCCGGTTTGTTCTTTCTGGGGAGGTCGGGCGATGTAAACGAAACGCCAGATGAGGCTGGCGCCCACGAAGCTGATCGCCATCGGCATGAAGATGATCGATTTGGCCACGTTCTCGTTCTTGGCCCGGTCGGCCAGCACCGCCACCGCCAGCCCCAGCCCGGCGGCGAGGATGGTGACGGTGAAGACCCACCAGAGGTTGTTGAAGATGGTTCCCCGCAAATTGGTGAAGAGAGAAAAGGCGAGGAGGAAGATGGCTGCCGCCAGGGGCCCGATGGAACCGCCGTGGGCGTCGAACCCCCTACCCACCCGGCGCCCGGAGACGACGCCGGCGACGATGCCGATGGCGGCGAGGATCACCGCGCCCCAAAAGAAGCCGCTGGTGAAGATCTCAGTCCACCCCGACACGTTTACCGCGTTGGGATCGCGGAAGATGGCGAGGTAGTTGGCGAAGCCCACAACCTCGGACGCATCGCGGTTCCGGAAGGAGAGGATGGTGGTGATGATGGAGGGGACCACCAGGGCGGCGATGATGAAGGTGAGCGCCGGTGCCAGGAAGATCACCGCTCTCGCTCTCCGTTCCACCGCCAGCCGCTCCTGAGTGCCGGCCAGCGGTTTCAGTCCGTAGCGGAGGCCGATCAATCCACCCATCACCGCGGCCCCCAACACCGCTTCGGCGATGGTGCCGGCTCCGACCCGCGACATCAACCAGGCGCCGATGAACCAACCGAAGATGGCGCCGGTCACCGCCCCGGCCAGCCGGGGGCGGTTGCGGACCGACGCCAATCCTGCTCCCGCCGCCGCCAGGGCCAGCGGCCAGACCGTCAGGTGGAGGGCAAACATGGCGGGGAAGCCACCGGGGCGGAAGTAGATCCCGACCAGCAGACCTGCCAGGAGGCCACCCACCGCCCCGATCAGGACCCGAGCCCGGGGAGCGGAGGTTCGACCGAGCACGTATCCGGTGGCAGCTGCCACCCCGGTGACAATGAGCACCAGGAGCCAGGAGAGGTTGGTGCCTCCGAGCTGCCAGCCGACCAACCGATTCCCCACCAGCAGCACCATGGACGCCAGGGCGATAACGAAGCCGGTCAGGGCTCCGAACACCGGCAGCGACTTACGCACCATGTCGATCCATTTGTTGGCACCGACAAAGAGTCCGGCGCTCACCCCGATCGCCACCAAGACCCCGATGATGGTGGAACGCACTTTGGGCTCGCGCAGGTAGCCGTACCAGAGAGCCAGCCCACCGATCACGCCGACCAGAAGGACGGTTACCCGGAGGGTCATCCCTCGCTCGGAACTCTGGAAGCGGTCGATGGTGAAGAGGATCAACGCGGCGCCGGTGGCGGAAGCCAAAACCCGAGCCAGGACGTCGGTGAGGAAGTTGCCGCCAGCCGATCCAGCCGAGATCACCGCGAAGGAGGCCGCGACCAGGACGGCGGTGAACACAGCCCACCAGCGCACGCGTCCCCGCATGTCGCCACCTACTGCGGTCAGTCGCTCTGCCATCTGTGCCACCGGCGGTCCTCCTCTCGCAGGCTTCTGGGAAAGTACCAGGGCGCCAGCACCGATGGCGTGCCGGCGCCCTGGTTGTTAGCGGGTATTCGGTTGTCGGCTAGCTGGCCGGCCAGGAGGCGTCGATGATGGGCAACGCCTCGTCGACCGTCTTCTCCCCGTTGACCACGCTGGTCGCTTCGGTCCAGAAGGTCCCCGCTCCCACTGCCGCCGGCATCAAGTCGGAGGCGTCGAAGCGCACCACTTCAGCGGTGCCGAGGATCTCGAGGAACGATTGCTCCAGCGGGTTGTACACGCTCGTGTCCTGCCCGTTGGCGGCGGAGAGGAACCCGGACAGAGTCTCTCCAGCCGTTCCCCCGTTCAACTCTGCCTGCTTGCGCTGGCGAGCTTCGGCGTAGTCGGAGGTGGACATGTACTCCATCACCGCCCACACCTCGGGAGCGTCACGGAAGGCCGCCACCAGGGTGCCGGCGCCCAGCACCGGCCGAGTGTTGGGGTCGACGGGTGGGAAGTAGAACACGTCTACCGGTCCACCGGGGCTGGCGGCGATGTCTTCAGCGGTGAAGAAGCTGGAGAAGAACGACGCCTGCCGGTGCATCATGCAGTCCCCGGCCAAGAGCGGGGCCGCGTTCTCGCCAAAGGGGGTGGCCGCGATCGAACCGCCGGCGGCGTAGACCGCACCCGGGGTGCTCCACAGGTTGACCACTTCGTCCCACACTTGCTTCACCTCAGGTGATTCGAAGGGCAGTTCGTGGGCTACCCAGGCGTCGTAGACGTCTGGACCGTGGAAGCGGAGCATGAGGTCCTCCACCCAGTCGGTGAAGGGCCAGCCGGTGGCGGGACCGGACTCGATGCCCACGCAGAGCGGGGTATGCCCGTTGGCGATCATGTCGTTAGCCAGGGTCTTGAACTCGTCCCAGGTGGTAGGAACCGTGTAGCCGTTGTCGGTAAAGACCTGCGGCTGGTACCAGACGAGGGACTTGAGGTCGGCCTTGACCGGAATCCCGTATTGGGTGCCATCGACGTTACCGAATACGGTCCAGGCTTCCGACCAGTTCTCGGCTACGGCGGCGGCGACGTTATCGGGCAGCGGCAAAATGTTGCCGGCCCGGGCGAAGTCGGCCAGTTTGCCCGGCTGGGGGAAGATGAAGATGTCGGGGGGGTTGCCCGCCTCCACCTGCAGGTTGACCTGTTCCTCAGCATCGCGGGCACCTTGGTAGGTGACGGTGATACCGAGGGGTTCACCGAAGGCAGCCAGGGTTTCCTGGATGGCCCCCGCCTCTTGATCGGAGCTCTCGGGTCCGAATACGGTGACCGAAGTTCCTTCCAATCCGCCGGTAGCGGTGGTGGTGGTCTCGCCGGTGTCGGCGGTGGTGGTGGTCGTGTCGCCGGTCCCGGCGGTGGTGGTGGTGCCACCAGTGTCACCGGAGCAGGCGACCGCCACGAGTGCCAGCACCGATATCAGTGCCCACACCCGGAGTCGTTGAGTCATCTCTTTGGTTCCTCCTCGTTTGCGAAGGGTGGAGGAGGCTCCGTAACCGGTCTCCTCCGGCGCTCCAACCCAGGGAGCTGTAAGCGCTTACATCTCACCATATACCCCCGTCCCTAAAGCCGTCAACTGATTCGGGCCATGATTTTGGGCGGAGCAGTGGAGGTCCTCACGATCAGCCGGGTTTCGGTGACCTGGTGCTGGGGAGGCGCCTCCGGTTCGGCAAATCGGGCCAAGAGCAGGCGAGTAGCGGCCGCCGCCATCTTCACCACCTGCTGGCGGACGGTGGTGAGGCCGAGCACTGCCGCCAGATCATGATCATCGAAGCCGACAACAGAAATGTCATCGGGCACCTTCATACCGTGGCTGCGGATGGCCTTCATTGCCCCCATGGCCATCTCGTCGCTCAATGCGAAGACTGCTGTGGGAGGTTCCCGCACCGCGAGGAGGCTCGACATCGCTTCTTCCGCCCCGTCGATGGAGTCTCCCCCGTCAGCTTGCAACGCCGGGTCGTAGTCGACGCCGGCCGAGGCCAGGGCCTGGATGTAGCCGGCCCGGCGGTCGATGGAGGCGGTGAACATCATGGTGCTTTCCACAACCCCGGAGATAAGGCCGATGCGTCGATGACCGAGGTTGAGAAGGTGGCCGGTGGCCAGCCGAGCACTGGCCTGGTTGTCGATGGTGATGGAGTCGAATCGATCGGTGTGCACCCCCACGGTCACGGCCAGCATCCCGCTCTCAGCCATTTCGTCGACTTGGGAAGGATCGAAGAAGAGGTCAACCATGATCATCCCATCGACCCGCTTGCGGTGGCTGCTCGCCTTGGCCACAAACGACGCCCGCTGCTCGGCTCCCGCCACCGTCACCACCAGCAGGTCATAACCCTGCTCCGCCAAGACCGACTCCACCCCGGAAAGGATCTGGGCGTAATACCAAGTGTGGATGAGGGGAACACCGATCCCGATGGTTTGAGTCTTTCCCGCCGCCAGCCGCGAGGCGTGGGGGTCGGGGCGGTATTGCAGCGCGGCCGCGGCCTCGATCACCCGCTGGCGGGTGGTGGCGGAGACGTTGGGTAAACCCCGCAGGGTTCGGCTCACCGTTGCCACCGAAACTCCCGACCGGGCCGCCACGTCTTCGATCGTGGCCTGCCGCCGTCTGCTCTCCATGCCCTCCTATGAAAACGCTTACAACCACCCACGTCAAGAGCAATCAGCTTTCGGCTGTCAGCTGTCGGCTATCAGCCAGAGCCCCCTCCGGCCCTCCGGGCCACCTCCCCCATCGTCGCTTCGCTCCTGGGGGAGGAAGTCGTCTCGCGTCTCGCGTCTCGCGTCTCGCCTCTTCCGTTCTCACGTCTCACGTCTCACGTCTCAGGTCTGCCGTCTCAGGTCTGTCGTCTCCGTCTTCCGTCTCACGTCACCCGTCTCCTTTTCCGCTCCCGGGCCGGTCGATTCTCTAACGTGGCCTCGGTGGCCATAGCCAGAAACGACAAACGCACCATCTTTGGCTGGGCCATGTACGACTGGGCCAACTCGGCCTACACCACCACCACCTTGGCGGTGTTGATGCCTGCCATCTTCACCGGGGAGATCATGCCCGAGGGCGGGTTCGAGATTCTGGGCAGAACCTTCGATGGGGAGTCACTCTTCGCCTACACCGTCAGCTTCGCCGCCCTCCTCGCCTTCTTGCTTTCGCCCGTATTGGGAGCGGTGGGCGATTTCTCCGCCTCCAAACTGCGCTTCCTCAAAGTCTTTGCCTACGCCGGCGCCGGCCTCTCCACCCTTTTCGTCCTCGCCGGGCCGGGAGACGTCTGGTACACGATCCTGCTCTTCTTGGTGGTGGAGAGCTGTTGGGCCATTGCCGCCGTCTTCTACGACAGCTTCCTTCCTCACATCAGCAGCGCCGAGACCATCGACCAGGTCTCTTCCAAGGGATATGCCTTCGGTTATCTGGGAGGTGGAATCCAGTTCCTGCTCTCGCTGATCCTGATTCAGGCGACCCCCGACTCCTTCTCCGCCACCGCCGCCCGCATCGGCATCGTGGCGGCGGGGATCTGGTGGCTCGGCTTCGCCATCTTCTCCTTCTCGCGGCTCTCCGAGCCCGCCCCCGCCGAGCCGCTGCCCCCCGCCTACCAGGGACGGTGGCGACCACTGGCTTACACGGCCATCGGCTTCTCCCGGACCATGGCCACTACTCGACGCCTCCGGCACTTTCCCCAGTTGCTCTTATTCCTGGTGGCCTTCCTCCTCTACAACGACGGGGTACAGACCGTGATCTCCATCTCCGGCTCCTTCGCCACCGAGACCCTGGGCCTTTCCATCGCCGATATCTCCCTCGCCTTTCTGGCAGTGCAGGCAGTGGCCTTTCTCGGCGCCCTGGCCTTCGGTTGGCTGGCCGGGCGGATCGGGGTCAAGCGGGCCATCCTCGCTTCGTTGGTGCTGTGGACCGGGGTGTCGATTCTCGGATATTTCCTCCCCGCCGGCCAGTTCCTCCCCTTCTTGGGGTTGGCGGTATCCGTGGGCCTGGTGTTGGGCGGGACCCAGGCCCTCTCCCGCAGCCTCTACGGGTCAATGATTCCCCTCGAAGCTTCTGCCGAGTTCTACGGCTTCTACTCCGTCTTCTCCAAGTTCGCCTCCATCTGGGGACCCCTGCTTTTTGGCTTGGTCAACGACCTCACCGGAAGCAGCCGCCAGGCCATCCTCTCTTTGATCCTCTTCTTCGCGGTGGGATTCATCCTTCTGTCACGGGTCGACATCGAGCAGGCCCGCCAAGCCAAGGAGCTTTGGCAGTTCTCTGGCGACCGGGTCACAGTGGAGTAGCCGGGTAAGGTCGATCGACCATGGATGAAACTCCCCCGGTCGAGCCGGCACCTCCGCCATCGGTTCCTCGCCGTGGCGACTCGGGAATCTCGATTGGCCTCGTGGTCTTCTTGCTCTTCACCGCTCTGTTCGTGGTCTTTGTGGTGCAGAACTCGGACAGTATCCCGGTCAAATTCCTCAATTGGGAAGGACGCTTTCCGCTCCCCTTGATCCTGGTGGTGACCGCGCTGGTGGCGGTCATGGCCGATGAACTGTTCGGTCTGATCAGGCGTCGCCGGCGCCGGCAGCGCTTGGCCGAGCGCGAAGAGCTCGAACGTTATCGGCGCACCTGATGGCCGACCGACTGGTGGTGGTCGGTGGTGACGCGGCCGGCATGTCGGCGGCCAGCCAGGCCCGCCGCCTCCGCCCTGACCTCGAGATAGTGGCTTTGGAGCGGAGCGGTCATGTCAGTTACTCGGCCTGTGGGGAGCCTTATTACGTCGGCGGGCTGGTGACCGACCTCGATCGACTAGTGGCTCGCACTCCGAGCGAATTCGCCGAACGCAACATCGAGGTTCGCCTCCACTATGAGGTCAAGGAGATCGATCTCGACCGCCGGGTGGTGGTGGCCTACTCCCTCCAGGGAAAAGATACGTTGACTCTCGGTTTCGACCAGTTGATGTACTCGACGGGTTCCGCCCCCCTCCGCCCCCCCGACGTTTCTGGAATCGATCACCCCAACGTCTATGGGCTGCGCACTCTGGAGGATGCAGTCCTACTCCGATCGGAAGCGGTTCGCGGCGAGGGGTCAGCGGTGATCGTTGGAGGCGGCTATATAGGTATTGAGGTGGCCGAGGCCTTGGTGGACCGGGGTTGGCGGGTCACCATGGTCACCTCGGGCGACCACGTCCTCGAGCGCACGCTCGACGACCAGATGGGGTCCCTCGCCGACCGCGCCGTCCGCAACTACGGAGTGGAGCTCCTCACTCAAAGCCGGGTCACCCACATAAAACACCAGGACGGGCGTCAGCTGGTGGGAGGCGACTCGTTCGCTGTCGACTCGGACCTGACGGTGATCGGGCTGGGGGCAGGCCCCGAGGTGGCGTTGGCCCGGGCTGCAGGAATTGACTTGGGCCCCACCGGAGCGGTGGCAGTCGACGATCGCCAGGCCACCAACGTGGAAGGAGTGTGGTCGGCGGGAGACTGCGCCGAAGCCCGCAACCGGATTACCGGCCGGCCCATCAACATTCTCCTGGGAACGGTGGCCAACAAGACCGGCCGCATCGCCGGAACCAACATCGGTGGGGGCGAGGCCCATTTTCCCGGGGTCCTTGGTACTGCCATCACCAAGATCGGCACCACCGAAATCGCCCGTACCGGCCTCAAGGTGGAGGAGGCTCGGGTGGCCGGATTTACCCCGGTGGTGGGGATAGCCCGAGGAACCACCACCGCCGGGTACTGGCCCGAGGCCGAGCCGGTAACGGTGATGGTGATTGCCGATCGTGATCAGGGCCGCCTGTTGGGAGGCCAGGTGGTGGGCGGTCGAGGCGCCGGGAAGCGGATCGACGTGCTGGCCACCGCCATCTGGACGGGAATGACGGCCGAGGAGCTGGCCTGGGTGGATCTCTCCTACGCTCCACCCTTCTCCGGTGTTTGGGACATCATCCATATTGCCGCTCGGCGGGCTGCTGGCGCTTAGTGCGATCGGGGCCGGGTGCTTCACCCCTCCCGACTCGCTCCCACCGCCCACCCAAGTTTCGGTGGAGTCGGTCAACGACGGTGACAGCTTCCATGCCTCGGGACCGGTCGAGGTACGGCTGTTGGGGATCAACGCTCCTGAGTTGGATGAGTGCGGGGGCGAAGAAGCCGCCCGGCATCTGGAATCGCTGATCGGTGGAGGCTCCGTCTCCTTGCAGGGTCCGGGCGAAGCTGACCAGTTCGGGAGGTTGCTCGCCGTGGTGTGGCGAGAATCGACCGACATCAACGCCGCCATGGTGGAGGCTGGTTGGGCTATCGCCACCAGCGACGGTGATTACCTCGAAGCTGAAACCGCAGCTCGCGACGCCGGCCGCGGACTGTGGGCAGAGATGGCATGCGGCGCTGATCAGCCGTTGACGAAGCTGCAAATCATCGACCTCGACTTCGATCCTCCGGGTAGCGACGAGGCCGAGGCGGTGACGATCGGCAACCCCCACCCCTTTGCGGTGGACCTGGAGGGATATGTCCTCCGCGATGAGTCATCGGTCAACCGCTTCGGATTTCCCGCTTTCACCCTCGAGGGGGACGACGAGGTCACGGTGGTAACGGGCTGCGGAGACGATCGCCCCGGCCTCCTCCATTGGTGCGCCGACCAGCCGGTGTGGAACAACTCGGGGGATGCCGCGCTGATTCTCGACCGGGATGGGCGAGTTGTCGCCTTCTACCGGTACCTGCCTTGATGTAAAGGACTACCGTTAGCTGTCAAGAACCAGGAGGGATCGATGGCGCTCAAAGACACTCTGAAGGGACTCTTCAGCAAGACCAAGGAGGAAATCTCCGAGCTGGCCGAAAAGGCCGGCCCGATGATGGAGCAGGCCAAGGAGAAGGCCGGGCCGATGATGGAGAAAGCCAAGGAACTCGCCGGGGAGGCGATGGAGAAGGCCCAGCCCGCCATGGAGAAGGCCAAAGAGGTGGCGACCGATGTGGTCCATAAAGTCGAGGAGAAGGTGGCGTCGGTTAGGTCCGGCGACAGCGATGTCAAAGACGCCCTGGGCGAAGTCGCCTCCGAAGCCAAAGACAAGGCCGGAGAGGCTATGGAAGCTGCCAAAGATGCCACCGGAGACGCCATGGAGGCGGTCAAGGAGGGCGCCGGCGATGTAGTCGAAGCCGCCAAAGACAGTGCCGGCGAGGCGATGGACTCGATGAAAGAAGCCGCCACCGACGACGAGCCCGAGAGTTGACCAAGCCCGACCCAGACGCCTTGGCGGCCACCTGTCGTGGGGCGGCCCGCGAGCCCCTGGATTGCCTTTTCTGAGGATGGGGCAGGCACAACTTCTTTCCAGGCGCCTCGTCTAACGTCACTTCATGCCACGCATTTCACGCCGGGTGGCGGCTATCGCCGAGTCGGCGACCATGGCCATCACCGAAAAGGCCCGCCAGCTAAAACAGGCGGGGCGCCCGGTCATCAGCTTCGGGGCCGGGGAGCCCGACTTCCCTACCCCTCCCCACATCGTCGAGGCCGCGATCGCCGCCGCCCGCGATTCCCGCAACCACCATTACACCCCTAACGCCGGACTGCCCGAATTGCGGGAGGCGATCGCCGCCAACGTTGCCGACATGTCCGGGGTGGAAGTCTCGCCCGGCCAGGTGCTAGTTACCAATGGGGGCAAGCAGGCCGTGTACCTCGGATTGGCCGCCCTCTTAGACCCGGGCGACGAGGTCCTTATCCCCGCCCCCTACTGGGTGACCTATCCGGAGGCAGCCGCCCTGTCCGGGGGTCGTCCGGTGCCGATACCCACGCGAGCAGAAAGCGGGTTCAAGGTGACGGTGGCCGACTTGGAGGCGGCCGCCAGCGAGCGGACCAAGATCCTCGTCTTCGTATCACCTTCCAACCCCACCGGCACCGTCTACTCACCTGAGGAAGTCGCCGAGATCGGTCGGTGGGCGGGAGAACGAGGCCTCTTCATCCTCACCGACGAGATCTACCAGCAACTGGTTTATCCGGAGGGCCCCGCTCCTTCCATCGCCGCGGTCGGCGATGCTGGTGACCGGGTTGTGATCGTCAATGGGGTCGCCAAGACCTACGCCATGACCGGATGGCGGGTGGGATGGCTGGTCGGTCCACCCGACGTCTTCAAAGCGGCCAACAACCATCAGTCACATCTCAGCTCCAACGTCAACAACATCGCCCAACGGGCCGCCCAAGCCGCCCTCACCGGTCCCACCGATTCCATCGTGGCTATGCGCGAGGCTTTCGACCGACGCCGGAACCGAATGATCGCCCTGCTCGCTGAGATGCCCGGGGTGACGCTGGTGCCCCCCGAAGGCGCTTTCTACACCTTCCCGGGACTGGGCCCTCACATCGAACGCTTCGGGTCGAGCCTGGAGGTTGCCTCCTACCTGCTCGATGCTGCCGATGTCGCTGTGGTTCCGGGGGAGGCATTTGGAGCACCTGGGTTCGTGCGACTCTCATACGCCTTGGGCGAAGATGACCTCGAAACCGGGCTGGGACGAATGGCGGAGGCCTTGTCGGCCTTGCAGGTGGCTTGAAATTTGCTCCCGCCGGCCGGGTTTACACTCGGCCGGAGTGGATTCGCCGGAACAAGCCAAAGCGATGCTGCTGGTGGAGCCTCGCCGGCTCACCTGCCATCAACTCCCCGTCAAGCCGGTAGCTCGAGGGGGCTGGCTGGCGATAGAAGCCACCGGCATCTCCGGGGCCGACGTGCAGATGTGGAAGGGCGACCGGCCCGATCTTCTCTACCCCCTGGTCCTGGGTCATCAAGTGGTGGGGCGCATCGCCGCCTCCGACGGGAGCCTGCCCTACGAAGTTGGCACCAGGGTGGTGGTGGAACCCGAACTCCGATGTGGGGTCTGTAGCCGCTGCCGCCACCAGATCGGCGGCTGCCGGGAGCGGCGCCCGGTCAACAGCTATGGGTTGCTCCCCTCCACCGAGCCGCCGGGGCTGTGGGGCGGCCTGGCCGAATATCTCTATCTCGACCCCTCGTGCCGGCTCCACCCCGTATCCGACGACGTCTCGGCGGAGGTGGCGACCTTCATCCATCCCCTCGCCGCGGGATACACATGGTCGGTGGAAGTGGCGCTCCTCCAGCCGGGAGAAAGAGTCCTAGTTTTGGGCCCCGGACCGCGCGGCTTGGCCTGCGTGTCGGCAGCGGTGGCGGCCGGGGCCGAGTGGGTCGGGGTCACCGGCTTGGCTGTGGATGAAGACCGGTTACTGGCCGCCACCAAGCTGGGGGCGCATCTCACCGTCAACGCCACCACCGAAGACGTCGGTCAGGCAGTAGCCGACAACCTCGGCAGCCGTCCCGATGTAGTGATCGACGTGACCTCCGACGATCCGGAGGCGATGTTCACCGCCCTCGACCTGGTTCGACCCGGTGGCCGGGTGGTCCTGGCCTCAACCAAAGGGAACCGTCCGGTGCAGTTCTTCTCCGACGTCATTGTCCGAAAGCAACTCACCGTGAGAGGAGCGCTGGGCGCCAGCAGCAACGGGTACACCTGGGCCAGCCAGCAGGCCTTGACCGACGGACGCATCGACCATCTGGTCTCCCACCAGTTTCCCCTGGCTGAAGCCCAACGCGCCGTCCAGGCGGCCGCCGGCATGCTCGGCCACGAAGAGTTGCTGTCAGTGGCGGTGACCTTCTGATCGAACGACCCCGGCGGGAGACCCGGGCCGGTGCCACCACGGCCTGGGTGTTGTACGACCTCGCCAACACCATTTTTGCGCTGGGCGTGGTGGGTCTCTATTTTCCCGCCTGGCTGAACGAGGAAGGCCTGGCCGACTCGGCGCTGGCCGTGACCGAGGCGGTGGCGGGCGCTCTGGTGGTGCTGGCGGCACCACTGGTCGGGGCCCGTAGCGACCAGCGGGGAAGGCGCCTCCCGGCACTGGGTGTCACCACGGCGGTGGCCATCGCCTCGACCGCACTACTCGCTCGCTTCTCTCCGCTCGTCACCTTGGTCCTGCTCGGCATCGGGCTCATTGGCCTTCATGTGGGATCGGCCCTCTACGACTCGCTGCTCGCCGACGTCTCCACCGCCGGCAATCGGGGCAAGGTCTCGGGTTTGGGGGTGGGGGTCGGTTATGTGGGGTCTTTCATCGGGCTGGGGATCGGTGTCCTCTCCTTCGAGATCCTGGATCTCGGTTATTCGGGGACATTCACTTTGTTGGCCCTCGGTTTCCTGATCTTCGCGGTTCCGGTCTTCGTCCTCGTGGAGGATCGCCGTCCGCCCACGCCCGGACCCATTCCAACCGTGGCCAAGGTCTTCACCGGCCTGGTCTCTTCGTGGCGCCGCGCCGCCACGGTTCCCGGTGTCGTCCGATTCCTCTGCGGACGGTTTCTCTACACAGACGCCATCAACACTCTCATTGGCGGCTTCCTGGCGATCTTCGTGCTGAGGGAACTCCGCCTCACCGAAGCCGAAACCACCCGAGTGCTGGGACTAGCCATCTTCGCCGCCATCGCCGGCGGTCTCCTCGGGGGACGCCTGGTCCACTACTGGGGCAGCCTCGCCACCCTCCGGAGAGTGCTGCTTCTGTGGGTCGCCGCTTTGATCCTGGGGGTGCTGGCAGCGGCGAGTGGTCTAACTCCCCTGATCTGGGCGGTGGGCGCTTTGGGAGGTGCCGCCCTGGGTATGACCTGGGCTTCCGACCGGGTGGTGATGTTGGAGTTGAGCCCCCCTGCTCACCTCGGGGAGTTCTACGGGCTGTACGCCACCGTGGGCAGGTTTGCCACCATCGTGGGACCCTTGGTCTGGGCGCTGGTGGTGGACGTGCTGGGGTGGGGCCGGCGCTTGGCCCTGCTGGTGCTGGCCGGGTTCATCCTGGCCGGCTGGGCCGTCCTCCGCCCCCTCAAAACTTCTGCGCGGATTATTCCGTCTCCCTGACGGAATTTTCTGCACGGAACCGATCCCGCCCACCTTCCGTGCGGATCTTTCCGTCGCTACGACGGAAAGATCCGCGCAGGTGCTAGATGGCGCGGTCGCCCATTGTCAGCCGTTCCTCGACGTGGGTGGGGACGGGGATGTCGCGGGTCTCGCGGTTGCCACTCACCAAGCGCCGGCCGATCTCAGCGAACCAGGTGTCGTTGGGCACTACCCACGGCCAGGAACGGATCCCGGCTCGGGCGCCGACCATGGCCCCCACCATGGTGGCGAGCAGCGAACCCCCCAGCGCCGCCGCCTGTTCGATTTGGCGATACGGCTCACCGGCGAAGATAGAGGTGATGAGAATGGCGGCCATCGGCAGTCGGGTCACATCTTCACCCGAACGAGACGCCAGGTCGCTCACGGTGTCGGCCGGCGCCTGATCCACACGGGGAAGGGTCGATAGGTCCTCGATCCATTCCCGGGCTCGATCCAACCGGCTGAAAGTGGACTCCTCGCCCTCGATCGCCGCCAGGCAGGTTCCACCAACTTCGGCCGCCGCGGCTAGCAGGTCTCGGCCCCCCTGGGCGTAGCAAGAGGCCGCCACCGCTCCCGCCACCGCCGCCGCCGCCACCACGCTGGCAGCGTCGAGGTGAGTGGCGCGACTGGCGGCAACGGCCGCCTCGACGAGCTCTTGGGGACGGCGCCGGAACCACACCCCCAGGGGGAAGACCCGGGCAGCAGGCTCGGCCGACGGCTCGGCGGTGGCCGCCGCCTCACCCCGCCGGGCCGCCTCGAGGAAGGAAGAGAGGGCCGGGGATGGGGAGCGATAGAGGTTGGGCGAGTCGTGATCGGTGTAGAGCTCCAGCCATTCGTCGACCAGGGCCGACCGCTCCACCCGGTCGTAACGCATCAGGTGATAAGCCAGCACGGTCGCTTGTTGAGTTAACGCCGAATAACCCACCGGGCTGGCGCCGCCGGCTACGTCGCCGGCTGCTGCCGCCAACATGGCGCCAGCTCCTTCGCCGTTGAGCAACGAGTACAACGGCGTCGAGGGATCGGGACTAGGGCTCTCGATCACGATCGAGCAGGCTAGCCCGGTACCCTGACACCCTTGCCTCGCCTCCTCCTCGTCGCCAACCCCTCATCCTCCCAATTCACCGGAGGTAGCCACCGCACGGTGGTTCGCATCCTCAGCCGAGCGTTTTCGGTCGAAACCTCCTGGCCGCAGAGCCCCGACCATGCTCGCCGCCTGGCCGCCGAGGCAGCCACCGACGGAGTGGAAGTAGTAGCGGCCATGGGAGGCGACGGAGTAGCCCACCACGTCGGCCAAGGCCTGGCGGGAACCTCCACTGCCTTGGGATTGATCCCCACCGGCACCACCAATGTTTACGCCCGGCTGGTGGGCGTGCCCGAAAAGCCGGTGCCGGCCGCCCGCCTCCTGGCCGGAGTCTCCCGGGTACGGACCTACCCGTTGCTCACCGTGGAGGGAGAACAAGAAGGCGCCCCCATTCATCGCCATGCGCTGTTCGCAGCCGGATTTGGCTTCGACGCCGATGTGGTGGCGGCAGCCGAGTCGGAGCCATACCGGAAATATCGCTTCGGGGGTCTCCACTACGCCCGCACCGCCATCAACACCATGCTCTCCGCCTACCGGCGCCAGCTACCTACCGCCAAGGCGCGGGTCAACGGGGAAGGAGTCGAGGCGCTGGCGGTTCTCGTTCAATTCCACCCGGTCTACACCTACTTCGGCCGTCTGCAGCTCAAGCTCGGTGACACCCCGTCGGAGTCCATGACCGTCTTGACGGTCGACTCCCTTCCCGCTCGGCGGCTGCTTCGGATCGGCGCCACCCTGTTGACCGGTGCCGACCTGGACAAGATTCCCGGCTTTCGGGTGTGGCGGGAAGTGGACGACCTCCAGATCGACGCCACCCCGGCCATTGCCGGCCAAGCCGACGGGGAACTGACCGGCTCCTGGAACCAGGCTCGGGTCACCCTGTGGACCGATGCCGTGAGGGTGGTCGTGCCGGCCGGGGGCTGAAGCAACTCACTCCTCCCCCTCGGCGCGGTTTAATTCCAACTCCAGTTCGACCAGCAACGCCTTGGCCCGGGCGCGGGGACGGAGGAGGTCACGCAAGCGCCTGCCCAGGGTCAAGTCGAGCGTCCGAGCACGGTCGGAGGCAGCAGCCGCCTGGGCTACGTCTTCATCAACCACGATCTCCTGATTGGGAAACAACTCGTCGACGAACTCCTGCACTGACCGCCGAGTCTCCTCGCCATCCCAATTGGCCGCCGCCCCTGCCGTGCCGAGCAAGGCGTTCCAGCGCCGCTGGAACTCGACCGGTTCGAGGTAAGGCGTCAAGAGGGTGGCAGCCCGGCGTAGCTCGATCATGGTCTGGCGAGGGCGTTGCGAGCCCTGATCGATCGCCTGGTCGATACCCGCCCAGACCTCTTCGATTCCGATCGGCGGGCCCGCCTCGGGGTCGGCGGCGGTGGCCCATATCACCGGAGACTCGATCCCGTCGGCAGCCAGCACCGACCGGAGGTCCTTCTGCAACAACTCCAGATCATCTGGAGCGAGCCGGTCGATCTGGTTGATGACGAAACGGAAGCCGTGCCCGTGTCCCGCCAGTGGTCGCAGCCAGTCGGCGTGGAGGATGCGGTCCCGGTACTTTTCTGGATCCAGTACCCAGATAGCCAGGTCGAGATAGGGCGCCAGTTCTTCCACCTCGTGGCGGTGGGAGGTGACCAACGAGTCGAGGTCAGGCATATCGATAACGACCAAGGGAAGGTCAAAGTGGTGTTCGACCACATGCACCACCCCGATCGCCTCCAGCGCCCGATCGATCGAAATCGAGCCACCCGCCGGTCGCCAAGCCAGGGCCCGGGCAGTGGTGGGCCGCAAAGCACCACTCGGGCTGATCTCCGCCCCCGCCAAGGCGTTGAGGAGACTCGACTTGCCCGATCCCGTACCTCCCAGCAGCCCCACCACCAACAGCTCCTCGGGAAAGGTGAGTCTCTTCCTCGCCTGGCGGGCGATGGCAGCGACTTGAGCCGTCACTGGAGGAGGGAGGATGGGAGCGGCTTCGGCCACTACCCGGTCGAACAGGTCCAGCAGCCCTTGCCGATCATTCATGGGGATATTCGGTGTCGATGAGGGCGGCCCGTCCACTACTCACCCGCGCCAGCAACTCCTCCGACCAGGGGAGATAGAGATCGAGGAACTTTGCCCCGGCAGCCGGGAACAACTCCCGCCACTCGGCTTCCGGGTTTGCCTCCAACACCAGCGTCTCCACCGGATCGAAGAGCTCTCCCCCAATCCCAAGGTTCCCAGCCTCCTCCCGGCTGCGAAGGGCGGCCTCGATTTGGGCCTGGCGAAGATCCCCTTCCGATGGAACGAACGACGCTGCCCGCCTCCAGAAGCGGCGGCGCCGCAGGGCCCTTAACCGATCCCCGACCGCTTCGGCTCCCCCGGCATAGGACCGTTCCACCACCGGCTGCAATCTCTCCCGCGCCTTGCCGCGGGCGCGCAGTGTCTCCTCCACCGCTCTCACCTCATCCGCGGTGGCCCCGGCCACTTGCCTGAAGGCAGCTTCCCGGATGGCTGCAGTCTCCCCCGTCCACTGGACGAGAAGACTCCGCAACCGCTGGACGGCCTGGTGCCGTAAACGTCCCTCCCCGCGATCCACCACTTGTTCTGAGATGGTGAGCACCGGCACTTCGGGGCGACCCATCCGGCGAAGTCGCGACATCAGATCGGAGCGGGCTCCCCGGCTGCGGCTCGGGAGCCGGTTGAGAACGATGGCCAGCCGTCTCTCCCCTATCCACTCCAGCGCCTCCCAGGGGCTGGCGTCGCCGTAGCGCGCCGCCGAGGTAACCAAGATCACGGCATCGGCGGTGGCCGCCGCCGCCCGGGCGGCCGCCCGGTGGGAAACCAGATCGGAGTCGAGGTCGGGCGTGTCGACCATGGTCATGGCCTCGGTCAGAGGATGGTCGTCGACCACCACCCTCCCCCAACGCTTGAAGCGATGGGCATGCCAGGGGCTGGCCCACACCGTGGACTCGCCGGTGGTGGGGCGGATGACGCTAGAAACGCTGATCTCCCGTCCAGCCAGCGAGTTGAGCAAGGTGGACTTGCCCGCCCCGGTAGACCCGATCACCGCTACCACCAGAGGAAGCCCCGGTTCCTGCAGGCGAGGTAGAAGAAAGTCACGTAAGGCGGCCCGGGCACGGAGACGCGACTCTTCCACCGCCTGGTCGGGCTGTATCCCCGCCTCATCGAGGGATGCCAACAGGTCGGTTAACTGAGTCTTGAACCGAGCGCGGCGCCTGCTCACGGTGCCTTCGGCTGCGAGATACCCAAATCTGTCACTCCCAGGTCGTACATTGGCTCCACATGAGCACGATACGTGTAGCGGCGGGAACGGTCGAGATCGACGGCTTCTCGGTCCACGACCAGCTGCTGGCCGATCTCCTCACTCGCCAGCCGGACGATCAAGCCCGGGCCGCGCTCTTGGAGAGAGTTGTCACCACGGGAGCCCGTGGCATCACCTCGATGGGGATCGGGCTCGAGCTGTCGGAGGTTGATCAGCGGGTGGCGGCGGCCATCGCCTCCGCCCTCAACGAGTTCGAGCGGACCGTGGCCGGCGGGCTGGACCATCTCACTGGTCAACTCGATCCCGAACAGCGATCGTCGGTGGTGGCCCGCACTCTCCAGGAGCTCGCCACGGTGCAGAGCCAGCTGCTCTCCGGGATCGACCCCAACCGCGCCGATAGCCAGGGTGGGGTGTTGATCGGCCGGCTGCAGGAGCTGTTCGGTCCGGGTGGACCGGTTGCCCAGCGGCTCCACGAAGCTCTCGATCCCGCTGCTTCCGGTTCGGTCCTCGGGCAAGGGTTTGCCTCCATTCGTCAGGAGATCAACGCTCTCCGTGACCACCTCAATCAGGACCTAGGACGCCGTTGGGAGGCCGAGCGGGGCACCGCCAAGGGTGTCGACTTCGAAGAGCAGGTCGAGGCCGCCCTGCGATCCGCCGCTCGGGCGCTGGGAGCCATCGTCGAACACACCGGCCGCACCACGGGCAGTCTGGGAGCGGCGGCCAAGGTGGGCGATTACCTCTTCACCCTCCCCAATGGTTGCCGGATCGCCATCGAGGTAAAGAACCAGCGATCAATATCCCTGGCCGGAGCTCAAGGCGTGCTGGCCGAGCTCGATCGGGCAGCCGCCAACCGCCAGGCCGAAGGGGCGCTATGTATTTCCGCCACCGACGCCTACCCGCAGGAAGTCGGACCTTTCGGGGTATTCGGTCACCGGGTGCTGGTGGTCGACGATGGAGAAGGAACCATGATCTGGGTTGGTCTTCGTTGGCTGGCGGCTTCGCTCTCGGCGCAGGCGGGCAGCGAAGCGATCGACCTGGCGGCTATGGCCGACCGCCTGCAACGGCTTCGCACCCTCTGCCAGAAATTCACCTCTCAGAAGTCGGCTCTCACCGATATCGCCAAGTCGGTGGGGAAGGTATCGGAGGGACTGGGTGAGATGCGAGAGGAGGTCATCTCCCTGGTCGACGACCTCAGCCGCCACGTCGCCGCCGGCACCGCCTCCCAATCCCGGCTTACCGCCTGAGCTGTTATAGGTTGGCTACTGCCGCCGCCACTTTCCCTTCCGGGCAATTGCTCATGATCGGGCAAAACCGGCACCACGGCCCAGCTCGGCGAGGAGCCGGCGTCTCCGCCCAGGTCTGCCTGATCGCGGTCACCAGAGCCGCCAGCCTCTCCCCCACCTCTCGGAGGTCGGCCTGGGTGGGGACCTTCCGCAGCTGTTCGCCGGTTTGCAACGAGATCGCCTCCACCGTGGGCACCACGGCTCGCTTCCATGCCCACAGGTAGGCGTAATAGAGCAGTTGCTTCAGCGGATCGGCCAGCGGTCCGGTCTTCCAGTCCCGCAGCAAGGGGGCCGGATTGCCTTCGTGGAAGAGGGCGTCGACCTTTCCGATTAAGACCACGTCCTTGACCGGTTCCACCTCCAGAGGAACTTCGGCCGCCATGAACCCTTCCTCCGATAGCCGCCGAAAACGGTCGTAGAGGGGTCCCAGCCGCCGGATCGTCGTCGCCAGTTGGGAAGGACGGTTGATCCCCACCGCAGCCATCTTGGCGTTGAGGCCCGATCCGATCTCCTCGCGTACCGCTTGGGCCATGTCGTCGATAGGTCCAGAGACGAGATGACGGGCAAAGATCCGGTGCGCCAGCACTCCGAAAAAGGCCGGCGCCGAGTCTGCCGGATAGGCGCCGCCAAAACGGGCTTGGGCCTGAGCTTCGCACTCTTGGAAGGCGAGGTAGGCGGTGGCGGAGATCCGCACCGGCGGGCCGTCCGGCACCGGCGGAAAGCGAAGCATGAGGTCGATCCTACGAACCCCCGATTACCGCAACTAGCGCTTCGTCCTAAACTCGACCGTTCCGCTGGCCGAGCCCATGCCTTCCGACGCGCCTCCTTCTCCTCCCCACCCAATGCGAATACCCGCCATCATGGCGGGGGGACTGGTCGTGGCGGTGCTGGCGATTTACGGCATCAATCGAGCCGTATCAGCCGATCGGGTGATCGGCTCGGTCATGTTCGACGGGATCGAGTTGGGAGGCATGGACGGCTCCGAGCTCACCCTGGCCATAGGAGACCATGAGGCGCTGCTCGCCGAGTTACCCGCCTCCTTCACCGTCCGGGGCAGCGTCGTCACCCTCCAACCGCTGTCCGTGGGTTTCGCCCTCGACCGAGCTCGGATCGCCGAGCAGGCGCTGATGGTGGGCCGGGAAGGAAACGCCGTGAGCCAATTCTGGTGGTGGCTGAGCCATCTCTTCCAGACCACCGAAGTGCCGGTCCACGCCTCGGTCGAAGCGGAGGCGATGGAAACCATCCTTACCCAATGGGATGAAGAGGCCGTCGGCAACCCTCCTTTCCCCGGGGCGGTGGTGGTCGAGGGAATTACCCCGGTGGCCCAATATCCGACCCCTGGAGAGCAGATCGACCGGGCCATCGCTCCCAGCCTGATGCTGGACCAGTTCTCGACCGTCGACCGGAACACGATCGACCTCCCCATCGTGGTGGTAGACCCCGCGCTCACCGCGTCCCAAGTTGACCAGGCGGTAGCCGAAGCCCGATTGATCCTGGCCGGGCCCGTCACCCTGGCCAATCCCGACCGGGAGAAGGAAATCACTTTCCTCCCCACTCAGATCGCCGCTGCCTTGCGCTCCGAAGTGACCGAGCAGATCGTCTTCACCCTCGATCCGGAGGTGATCTCGGGCATGCTCGAACCGGTGAGAGCCGAGTTAGAGGACCCACCAGTAAACGCCGAACTCGAGATCGATGGATACGAAGTTCGGGTCATCCCCGGCCGGCGGGGAACCCTGGTCGATGACGGCAAGGCGACCGAGAACTTGCTCACCGCCGCCGCCACCGCCACCCGCCGGGGCCTCCTCCCCATCGAAGAGTCGGTGGACCCGGAAGTGACCACCGAAGAGTTGGAGTCGCTCAACATCACCCACATGGTGAGCCAGTTCACCACCTACCACGATTGCTGCCAGAACCGGGTCACCAACATCCACCTCATCGCCGACGAGGTCGACGGGACGATCGTCCGACCGGGCGAGACCCTGTCCCTCAACGATCACGTCGGCGAGCGGACCCTGGAGGAGGGATACCTGGAGGATGGCACCATCATCGCCGGGGAGATTGTTCCCACGGTGGGGGGCGGAGTCAGCCAGTTCGCCACCACGTTCTACAACGCCGTGTTTTGGGGCGGATACGAAGACGTCACCCACAAGCCTCACAGCTTCTACATCAGCCGTTACCCACTGGGGATCGAAGCCACCATCTCCTGGCCCGAACCCGACCTCGAGTTCCGCAACAACACCGACAGCGCCATCCTCATCAAGACCGAATACACCAACACCTCGATCACGGTGACCTTCTACTCGCACAACGACGGCCGGGTCCTGGTCGGGGAACAGCGAGGGGGCGAGTTACGGATGGATCTGGTAGCTGAAGGCGGACCCAACGCCCGGGTGGTAACGGCGGAGATCTCCGATCGTTTCAACTTCCGGGATCCGCCGTCGCCGCTCCACCGCGGCGACCCCTCGATTCCTCCCGGGGAACAGGAAGAGTCCCAGACCCCACTCCAGGGTTTCTCGGTGGAGGTGACTCGCACCATCACCCAGGCCGGACAATCCACCAGCCAAGAGTGGACGGTGGTCTACTCCCCCCGCCGCCAGATCATCTTGGTCAATCCCTGTGAGATCGAAGAGAACTGTCCCACCACCACTACCACTACTGCTCCCACCACCACAACCACTGAGTCGACCACCACCACCTCGGGATAAAAATCCGCTGTTTGGGGGTGCACAGGGGTTGTTCTTGTCATAGCCGGGTTGTATGTTCATCGTACAGATGTTCGGCACCACTACGACCAGGTCGATCGACAGCTTGGAACAGGAACTGTTGGCCTGCCAAACGGACAAGACCCGCCTGGTCTTCCGCCAGGTCGAATTGTTACGGCAACTGGATGTGGCTCAGGTAGCAGCCGCCGATGGATGTCGGACCATGATCGACTGGGCGGCTTCCCGTCTCGATGTGTCTCGGCCGATCGCTAAAGACCTGTTGGTGGTGGCTCGAGCCCAAAACCCTCAGATCGACCGGATGTTGGAGACCGGGGAGATCGGGTTGGAACGAGCGGTGGCTCTGATCCGACTCCACAACACCGGGGCTGGAGAAGAGTTGATGGCAGACGCCTTAGGACTGGATTTGGGGGGTTTGTGGCGTCTGGTGGCTTCCCGGGAGCGACTCACCGCTGAAGACGAATCTAAGGGGTTTTCTGATCGGTTTCTGGTTATGCAGCCCTCTCTGGATGAGTCGTGGTGGAAACTGTGGGGTGGCCTCCCCGGACCCGACGGGGAGATAGTGGAAAAAGCCCTCCTGGCCCGGGCTGATGAGTTTCCCCGTCTGGAAGGGGAGGACCGGTCGCAGCGGATGGCCGACGCTTTGACCTCCCTGGCTCTGGACTCACTCACCGGTGGCTCAGAAGACGCTTCGGGTCGGGAAGTGGTAGTGGCAGAAGTCTTGGTCGACGCCGAGACCGCCGCTGCCACCTCGGGGGAAGCAGGAGTGGTGCTTTCCTCGGGACCCAAAGTAGGTGCCAATGTGCTGTCAGAGATCCTCTGCACCGGCCAGATCCGAGTAATCGTCTCTGACGATAAGGGGAATCGGGTCGACTAT
>DATEDX010000140.1:0-16130 GCA_035281425.1 Acidimicrobiia bacterium | reverse complement strand
GTCCAACCAAACCGGCCAGACGTTGTTCGTCAACGATCGAGACGAGCTTTCCGAGCGCCTTTAGCCCGGGCAACAGAGGGCTCGGGCGCTCCAGCCGGACCGAGAGCAAGGTTTAGTGAGGGGAAGACCCAGTCCCGTGTTGCCAGCTGGCGGCCGTAGACTGCCTAGGGTGAAACTCCGTCCTCTACTGGTGGCTGCCGTCGCCCTGGTCGCGCTCTTCGGGACCTTGTGGCGTCAACGCCAGGAGGCATCCCGTCCTCCCGATCAGTGGGAGCCGGTCTCGTTCTCGTGACCCGGGTCTTGGTCCTGGTCGAAGAAGAACGCGACGCCCGGGTAGCCCATGTGCTCGCCGCTGAACCGTCCCTGACCCGCTTGGCGGTGATGGGAGAGGCCAAATCCAATAGTCTCGAGCGGGTCGAAGATCCCGCTGGGTTCGACGTGGTGGTGAGTCGCACCGCCTCCGCCATCGATGTCGCCGCCCGAATTGGGGCAGCGGCGGTGACCGGTGCCGAGGTGGAGAGCGCCGTTCCTACCGTCCTCGGGGCATCCCTCCTAGGTTGGGCGCGGGCTCTGGCCGAGAGGATGTCAGATGCTGGGGCTCGGGTTAGCCGGGTGTCGATCGCCCATCCCGGCGGGCCCGGGACCGGCAATTCGTTAGTGGAGTTTCCGGCTCCGGTGGGAAGGCTGCGGGGAACTGTCATGCAGGACCTGCCTTACCAGATAGTCGTCGCCCAAACCGAGGGCACCTGGGGAACTGCCCTGGTCGAAACCAACCACGGTGACCAGGCCCTGATTGACGATTTCAACTTCCTGGCACCTATCTGCCTCGCCGCCGGGGTGGCGCTCGTCCCCGAGGCAGGCCTGGTCAAGGTGTGGGAGCGGCCCAACGAGTATTTGGCCAAGACCGAAGAGTTGGGGTTGGTGGCGGCCGCCCGAGTGGCGGGTTAGGCCCGTTCGGTCGCTGGGACCGGAGTCTCTTCGGTAGGAATGTCGGGGCCGTGCCCTTCGCCGTTGGTGGAGCCGTCGGCTCGTTGGCCTTGGGGCGGGGCGGGGGTCCACATCCGAGGCGGCGGGGGGGGCAGCGGAGACACTGCCATCGGGGCCAAGCTCTCTTCTAGGACCACCACTTCGATCCCGCCGACGACGTCGGACACCAGGTTGTACATAACGGCCATCACTGTGGCTAGGCCGGTGGCCAGCACGGCCCATACCACCGAACCGAAGACCGCCGCCCGTAGGAACCGCTCGGTGTTGGCAAACGGATTTTCACCCGGGTCGAGGAGGGTGATTTGGACGAGGATTTCGGTGATGCGGTCGGGGATGCCGGCGGCGGTGACGACCGACCAGAACATGACCAAACCGAGCACGATCCCGATGGCCAAAACCACATTGAGAATGGCGGAGACCTTGAGGACCGTCCACGGATCGATCTTGCGGATGATGCGGCGGACGCGCCGAACCGTCGTCATGTGGAGACGAGTCTACCCGTGGGGGTGGCTAAATCGGGATTCTTGGGGACTAGTCAAGGCTGCTCAAAGGGGATGCAGGCTGCATCTTGGGGCTGGAGAGTCCATTAGTGGACTGCTGAACCCGGGGTTGAGAAGATACCCCGGGGGTTAGTCGACTTCTTCGGGGGGGACCATGGTGAAGGCGGCGAGTTCGGCTTCGGTGCCGACGTCCATCACCCGGACTCCGGTGGAGTCGCGCTGCTGGCGGGAGATCTTGTCCACCGGGGTGCGGATCCCGATCCCGGTGGAGGAGATGAGGAAGACCTCGGTGCCCTTCTCGACCCCGCGGGCACCGATCAACCGGCCTCGGGCCCGGGTCAGCTTGATGGCTTTGACGCCGATGCCGCCCCTCCCCTGGCCCCGGAACTGCTCGATCGAGGTCCGTTTGCCGTAGCCGTTGGAGGTCAAGAGCAGCACCTCGGGCCCGTCCGCCGAGGAGGTGGCCGCCACCACCTCATCACCCTCCCGCAGCTTGATACCCCGCACCCCTTGGGTGGCCCGACCCATGGGGCGGAGGTCGGCTTCGGGAAAACGGATCCCCTGCCCGTTGGCGGTGAAGATGAGCATGTCGTTTTCGCCGGTGGTGGTGCGAACCGACACCACCTCATCTCCTTCGACCAGTTTGATCGCCACCAACGTCTGGTTGCGGCTGTCGTATTCACGGAAGAGGGTCTTCTTGGCCGTCCCCAGCCTGGTGACGATGACCAGGAACCGGGCCGTCTCGTAGTTACGGGTGTCGATGATGGCTTCGATCCGCTCATCGGGCTGCAGCGGCAACACCGCCTGGGCCAAGACACCTTTGGAGGTACGAGCCTGTCGGGGAATCTCGTGGGCTTTGACCCGGTGCACTAGGCCCTTGTTGGTGAAGAACAAGAGGTAGGCGTGAGCGGTGGTATGGACCAGGTGGGCCACCACGTCGTCGCCTGATACCTCCGCGGCTTTTACTCCCCTTCCCCCTCGGCCTTGGGAGCGATAGGTGTTGGCGGGCACCGACTTGACATATCCGGAGGCCGACACGGTGACGATGAGCTCATCGTCGGCGATGAGGTCTTCGAGGCTCATCTCCCCTTCGTCGGGGACGATCTGAGAGCGGCGGGACTCGCCGAACTTCTCCCTCACCTCCGAAAGCTCCTCTCTGATGATGGCCCGCCGTCTGGCCGGGTCGGCGAGGATGGCCTGCAGTTCGGCGATCAAAGCCTGCAATGAGGCGAGCTCCTCCCGCAGTTTGGTGACCTCGAGGGCGGTGAGCCGGCGCAGCGGCATGTCGAGGATGGCGTTGGCTTGGATCTCGGACAGCTCGAAGCGGGCGATCAGCCTTTGGCGGGCATCCTCGGTGTCGGCCGAGGCCCGGATCAGGGCCACCACCTCATCGATGTTGTCGACGCAGATGATGAGGCCTTCGACGATGTGGGCCCGCCGCTCTGCTTCCTGCAAGCGGAAGCGAGTGCGCCGCTCGATCACCTCCATTTGGTGGTCGAGGTAGTGGCCGATCATCTCCGCCAGGTTGAGGGTGCGGGGGACGCCGTCGACCAGGGCCACCATGTTCACCCCGAAGCTCTCCTGGAGGGGGGTGTTCTTGTAGAGCTGGTTCAAGACCACCTGGGGAACGGCGTCTTTCTTCAACTCGATAACCAACCGCACTCCCCGGCGGTTGTCGGACTCGTTGCGCACATCGGCGATGCCGTTGAGCTTCTTGTCGTCGACCAGGGTGCGGATCTTCTCCATTACCCGTTCGATGGAGACCTGGTAGGGCATCTCCGTGACGACGATGCCGGTCCGCCCTTTGCGGATTTCGGTGACGTCGGCCACGGCTCGCATCCGCACCGAACCCCGCCCCGAGGCGAGGGCTTCGCGGATACCGGTGGTGCCGACCAGGTAGCCCCCGGTGGGGAAGTCGGGTCCTTTGACAAACCGCATCAATTCTTCTGAGTCGGCGTCAGGCTGCTCGAGGGCGTGGAGGCAAGCGTCGATCACCTCACCCAGGTTGTGGGGAGGGATGTTGGTGGCCATTCCTACCGCGATCCCCTGGCTGCCGTTGACGAGCAGGTTGGGGAAGCGGGCGGGAAGGACCGTCGGCTCCTCGGTCTCCCCCGAGTAGTTCTCGACGAAGTTGACGGTGTCTTCCCGGATTCCCTCCAGGAGCCGCATCGACAAATGGCTGAGCCGGCATTCGGTATATCGAGAGGCCCCCGGCGGGTCGTCGATGGTCCCGAAGTTGCCCTGGGGGTCGATAAGGAGATGGCGGAGAGAGAAGTCCTGTCCCATCCGTACCAAGGCGTCGTAGATGGCCTGGTCGCCGTGGGGGTGGTAGTTACCCATCACCTCCCCCACCACCTTGGCGCACTTGCGGTGGGGGGTGGTGGGACCGATGTTGTTCTCGAACATGGAGTAGATGATCCGCCGCTGCACCGGCTTCAATCCGTCTCGCACGTCGGGGAGGGCGCGGGAGACGATGACCGACATGGCGTAGTCGACGAACGACTGCTCCATCTCCTGGTTGATGTCGATGGCCCCCGCTGGTGCGGGCTCGGGTGTGATTCGATCGGTCATGGGTCAGATGTCGAGGAAGCGGGTGTCTTTGGCGTTTTGCTGGATGAAGTGTTTGCGGTCGGCGACGTCGTCACCCATCAGCGTGGAGAAGATCTCCTCGGCCCGGAGGGCGTCTTCCATCTCCACCCGAAGCAGGGTGCGGGTCTCGGGATCCATGGTGGTGACCCGAAGTTCCTCGGCGTCCATCTCGCTCAGGCCTTTGAAACGCGTGGCCCGCACCTTGGGATGGTCTTTGCGGAACTCGTCCAGCTCGGCGTCATCTTTGAGGTAGTGGACCTTGGACCCCACCTTGACCCGATATAACGGAGGTTGGGCGAGGTAGACGTAACCCGCTTCGATCAGCCCCCGCATGTGCCGGAAGAGCAGCGTCAATAGCAGGGTGCGGATGTGGGAGCCGTCGACGTCGGCGTCGGCCAGGAGGATGATCTTGTGATAGCGGGCTTTTTCGATGTCGAACTCGTCGCCGATCCCAGTGCCGACGGCGGTGATGAGGTCAAGGATTTCGGTGTTTTGGAGGGCCTTGGCCAGCCGGGCCTTCTCCACGTTGAGGATTTTGCCCCGAATGGGGAGCACCGCCTGGGTGTGGCTGTTGCGGCCCTGCTTGGCGGGGCCGGCGGCGGATTTGCCCTCGACGATGAAGAGCTCGGCTTCGTCGGGGTTACGGGTGGAGCAGTCGGCCAGCTTCTCAGGCAGCCCTCCCGACTCGAGGCCCGACTTGCGCCGGGTCAGCTCCCGGGCTTTACGGGCCGCCTCCCGGGCCTTGGCGGCGTTGATCGACTTCTCCACGATGCGGCGGGCTTCGCTCCCGTATCGCTCAAACCACTCCGGCAGGTAGCGGTTGAGGGTCTTTTCGACGTACGAGCGGATCTCGGTGTTGCCGAGCTTGGTTTTGGTCTGTCCTTCGAATTGGGGGCTCCGCACCCGCACCGAGAGAACCGCGGTGAGGCCTTCCCGGATGTCTTCACCGGTGAGATTCTCTTCTTTGTCCTTGATGAGGCCTTTACTGCGGGCGAAGGTGTTGATGGCGTTGGTCAAGGCCTTGCGAAAGCCTTCCTCGTGGGTGCCGCCTTCGTGGGTGTTGATGTTGTTGGCGAAGGAGAGGACGGAGTCGGTGTAGGTGGCGGTCCATTGCATCGCCAGTTCGAGTTCGGCTTCTTCCGATTTATCGATGATCTCGACGATGTGAGGGTGGATGGGCTCGCGGTTGGAATTGATGTGTTTGACGAAGTCGAGCAGACCCCCCCGGTAAAGGAAGGTGTCGCTCCGTCCATCTTCCCGTTGGTCGTTGATGGTGATCTCGAGGCCCCGGTTGAGGAAGGCCATCTCCCGGAGCCGGGAGGCGACGATGTCGTAATCGAAGTCGCGGGTCTCGGTGAAGATCAGCGGGTCGGGCCAGAACACCACTCGGGTGCCGGTGTCTCGCTTCCACGGTTTGACCCTGACCACCTTGCCTTGGGGCTTGCCACGTTCGAACTCCTGATGCCAGAGGGCGCCGTCGCGGCGAACCTCCACCTCCAGCCGGGAAGCGAGGGCGTTGACCACCGACACTCCCACGCCGTGGAGCCCGCCGGAGACGGTGTAGGCACCCTGCTCGAACTTGCCTCCGGCATGGAGGGTGGTGAGGACGGTGGTGAGGGCGGACTGGCGGGTCTTTTGGTGAGTATCGACCGGAATCCCCCGACCGTTGTCGATTACCTCTACTCCCCCATCGGCCTGGAGGGTCAACTCGATACGAGTGCAGAAACCGGCCATGGCCTCATCGACGGCGTTGTCAACCACTTCCCACACCAGATGGTGAAGGCCCCGAGGCCCGGTGGACCCGATGTACATCCCTGGCCGCTTACGGACCGCCTCCAGCCCTTCAAGGACGGTGATGTCGCGGGCGTCGTAGGAGGCGCCGTTGTCAGTCACGCGGGGTCCATTGGTCTTCTTGGCGGTTCTCTGCTCGGGGCTGGCGGGTCGGGTCATCGTCAATGAGTTCTAAGAGGTGGAGGAGCTTCTGGCTAGGGGGTTGACTGTCTTCTCCCCGGTCTCTCCTTCACGCAAAGTGGCGGCCGTTTTGTGCCGCCACTACACGTTTGTAAGTATAGCCGGAGTGGAGGCCCGCCGGTGTCATCCAGGCCCTGCCGACCCGGTTGCTAACCGACGCAAGACACCGCCAACCAATCAAGAATACCGTCCAGGGGGAATTACTCGCACCGAATCCACCAGCCCTTCGCCATAGGCCTGATCGAGCCGGCGAAGCAGCTCTCCCACCCCATATCGGAGCATCGCCACCAGGCCCGGCGCCGCCGCCTCCACCACCAGTTCCCGGCTCTTTATATAGAGGGGTCGAGACTGCGAGGACCAAGGCTCCCCCGCCAGCTCTGCCCATTGCGCCGTGATCTCGGCGAAGACCGAAGGGGAGGGCATGCCCAAACGACGCAACGTCTCCTCGAGGAGATCCTCCAGGCGCTCGGGGTCAGGCATTGTTCCCGAGACGTGAAGGGTGAGAGGTGAAACGTGAGACGCGATCCAGCACCCGAGTCGCGTCTCGCCTCTCGCGTCTAACTGCCATGGATCGCTCCGCCTTCGACTCGCCAGACGGTGCCGTCGACCGGAACCTCCTCGGGCCGGGTGGTAGTGATCAGTGTCTGGGCAGCGGGAAGAGCTTTGGTGAGCAGCCCTGCCCGGCGATGATCCAGTTCCGAGAAGACATCGTCGAGGAGCAGGAGGGGAATGACTTTGGTCGCCTCGCTGATGGCGGTGTGGGAAGCCAGCCGCAGGGCTAGGGCCAAGGTCCTCTGCTCGCCCTGACTCGCCTGATGGCGGGCAGGACGGGGACCGATGGAGATGATCACATCGTCGCGGTGGGGTCCTGCTCCGGTGGTGGCGGTCTCCCAGTCGGCTCGCCGCCGCCCTCGCAGCGCCTCCCTCAAGGCTTGCTCCCATTCCGCCGGAGGGGTCTTCGGATCTAGGCTGCCACCCCACTCCGATTCATAGCCGAGATCGATGCTTTCCTCCCGCCCTGCGACGAGGGAGTAGTTCTCGCTGAGGATCCCGGCGATGGCCGCCGCCGCCCGGGCCCGGCGCAGCATCACTCTTCCCGCCGCCTGAGCCAGGCGCGAGTCCCACACTTGCAGGGTGGCTTCGTCCCGGCTCCCCGACCGCAGGAAAGCGTTGCGCTGACGAAGGGCCCGATCGAACTCGCCCTGGTCGAGTTCAGCTCCGGGCCACAGCTGGGTGGCGAGGTCGTCGATCAGATCCCGGCGAGCCTGAGGGCCGCCCTTGGCCAGTTCCAGATCCTCAGGGAGGAACGTCACCACCTTGACCACCTCTCGCAGATGGGAGCTGCGCTGCAGACTCTTTTGATCCAGCCGGACTCGCCGTCGTCCCCGCCGGGGAATCTCCAACTCGATGAGATGCGTGCGATCCTCGTCCCCGGTCTCCCCCCGCACTGCCGCCAGGTCGGCTCCAGCTTTGATGAGGGCCTCGTCGGGGGCGCTCCGAAACGAGCGCAGCGTGGCCAGATAGGCCACCGCTTCGAGGAGGTTGGTCTTGCCGCTTCCGTTGTCACCGACGAGGACATTGGTACCCGGCTCCGGGGTCCAGATCAGCTCCGAGTAGGACCGGAAGCTATGGAGCGATATCCAACGGAGCATTCAGGGGAGAGACGCCAGACCCGAGACGCGAGTAGGGAACAGCTTGGGGAGCTCGCGTTTCCTGACCCTTCCCTCGGTCGTGCCGCGGCTGGTCCGACAGCAGGGTGGTGTGCCCCCCTCCCCCCTTCGGGGTACTCCCCCCAAAGTCGGCCCTAAAGGGCCTCCTGGGGAGAGAAGAGCCCTTCCTCCCCCAGCGAACGGAATGAGCGCTTCCTCCCCCAGCGAACGCAGTGAGCGCTGGGGGAGGTGGCCCGAAGGGCCGGAGGGGGCTCGAGGAGGTGGCCCGAAGAGCCCGAGGATTCCTGGGAGGCGAACCCGGCTTGCTGGCGCTCCCTCTTTCGCTGATCACCCACGAAAACCATAGGAGACCCAGGAATTCGCCTCTCGCCTCTTCATCAAATCCGCACCGGCATCAGTAGGTAGATGAAGCCTTCTCCTTCATCTCCGTCGATGACACTGGGTTTGAGCCCGTCGATCACCCGCAAGCGGATCTTGTCCCCTGCCACCGCCCCCACCCCATCGGCCAGGTAGCGGGGGTTGAAGGCAATCAGAACTTCCTCTTCGCCGCTGAACTCGCCGGGCAGGTGTTCGGCTTCTCCACCCACATCCTGACGAGTGACCGTTACCTCCACTCCCCCTTCGCCGATCTTCAACCGCACTGGGATGTGATCCTCCGCCACCAGCGATACCCGGCCCAAAGCATCGAGGATCGACTCCTTGTCGAGGATGACGGAGATGTTGTAGCTCTCGGGGAGAAGCGATCGGTATTTCGGGAACGTCCCCTCGATCAGCCGCAGCCGAAGGCTTCCCTTATCCGAACTGAACACGGCCTCCCGGGAGGTCATCCCGGCGGTGACTTTGGCCGCTCCCACCGTCCGGGCCAGTTCCCGCAGTCCCCGCGCCGGGACCAGTCCTTGCCCCACTACCCCCATCCCCGGCAGGTCCCGTACCGCCAGCCGGTAACCATCGGTGGCCACCACCCGCAGGCCTTCTTCCCCCGCTTCGAACAAGACTCCGGTGAGGATGGGACGAGCAGCGTCGGAGGAGGCCGCGACCACCACTTGACCCAGGGCCGCCGCCAGTTCATCCCCGTCGATTTCCACCCCCTCCACCGCCGAGTCATCGAGGGTCGGGTAGTCGTCGGCGTTGAGGAGCCGGATGGAGAAGCGAGGGCCCTTGCCCAGGATGTCGGCCTCCCCGTCCTCCACTCCGATCGTCACCGCTCCGGGAGGCATCTTCCGCACCGCCTCCCCCAGCAGCCGGCCCGGGATCACTGCCTTGCCCTCTTCCAGCACTTCCACCTCCCCCGAGGTGTGAACGGTGACCTCGAGGTCGGTGCCGGTGACTCGCAACCGACCCCCGGTCGCCTCGCAGAGCAGGCCTTGTAGCACCGGCAACGCGGACCGGGCGGCTAGTGCCCGGTTGGCCCGGCTGAAGAGATCGGCCAGGTCGTCGCGTTCAGCACGGATTCTCACGAGTTATTCCCTTCTTGGTTCTACTGGTTTTCTATCTAGAGAGTAAAGGCATTAGTAGGACTTGTGGAGATGTGGACAGGGGGGAGATGATGCTGTCGGATCAGCGGATTCGCCTCCACAGGGAGGTGTGGAGACGGACCCGGTTATCCCCGGCGCCGGCGATGAGGTGGTCGGGGCGGAGGATAAGCCTCATGGTTTCCTCAGTTGCTGGGAGAGGCTGTGGACGCGGTCGAAGACCGAACGGTCGCTGCGAATGATCCGCTTGACCTTCTCCACCGAATGGATGACGGTGGTGTGGTCGCGGTTGCCGAAGTTCTCTCCGATCTTGGGAAGCGACAGGTCGGTGAGTTCGCGGCAGAGATACATCGCCACCTGCCGGCACAAGACCAGGGGCTGGCGGCGACTGGGGCCTTGGACATCGTTGACTGAGAACCCGAACGACTCGGCGGTGACCCGGATGATCTCGGGAGCATCGAGGGTCTTGCCGTTCTGGCCGGGAAGAAGATCACCCAAGACGTCTTGGGCCATGGCGAGGTCGATCTCACGATGGGTGAGGGCGGAGTAGGCCGTAACCCGGGTGAGAGCCCCCTCCAACTCGCGGATGTTGTCGGCCACCGCCACCGCGATGAACTCGAGTACGTCGTGGGGAACCGGCCGGGGGGAGAACTCGGCGTTGCGCTTCAAGATGGCCAGCCGGGTCTCGACGTCGGGCGGCTGTATATCGGTGAGGAGTCCCCACTCGAACCGGCTCCGTACCCGGGTCTCCAGAGTGTGGAGGTGGCGAGGATGGCGATCGGAGCTGATCACCATCTGCTTGGAAGATTCGTAAAGGTGATTGAAGGTGTGGAAGAACTCTTCCAGGATCTGTTCTTTCCCCTCGAAGAACTGGACGTCGTCGAGGAGGAGCACATCGGTGGAGCGGTAACGGTTCTTGAAGTCGTCCAATCGTTTGCGGCGGATGCAGTCGATGAAGTCGATCAGGAACTTCTCAGAGGTGACGTACCGCACCACCAAGCTCGGGTAGAGGTCGAGAGCGAGATGCCCCACCGCGTGAAGCAGGTGGGTTTTTCCCAAGCCGGCATGTCCATAGATAAAGAGCGGGTTGTAGCTGGTCCCCGGTTGTTCGGCCACGGCCATCGCCGCCGCCCAGGCGAAGCGGTTGGAGTTGCCCACCACGAAGTTGTCGAAGCGGTAGCGGCCCACCAGGGTGGTGGGACCGTGGTCGGGTGGTTCCACCCCGTTGGGGCGGTCTTCGACCAGGGGCAGAGGGGCGGTCTCGAGGGGCTGTTCGTCCGAAGTCACAAAGACGAGCTCTTGACCCTCTCCAAAACTCTGACGAAAGGCGCTTTCGATCAGGTCGGAGTGTTTGTCGAGGACCCACTGGAGGTGAAACTCAGAAGGGGCGACGATCGAGACCCGATCACCGTTGCTGTCCAGCTCCAATCGGGAAAGCCACTTTTGCCAGTTGGCCGGGGAAACTGATCCTCTGAGTATCCGTTGGAACTCACTCCACTGCTCCGAAGTCGTCTCCGGTCCCAAGACTCTCTGCACTGGTTGTCCTCCACCCTCTACGGACCTCTCAAGGTTTCCCACAGGTGCTTCCACATATGTGGATAGCAATCCCTCCCGATCCCAGGCGGTCCTCCGTAAGCTTCTCGAGAGCGCGTTCAACCCACCGACCACAAGGGGGGAAGTGAGCTCTCTACGCTCTGCGCGGCGGGAAGTATGTTGATCGACCGAAGCCCCGTCAAGAGCGCGGAAAACGTTCTTGTTACCTGTCGGTGAACGGCAGATGTCCAATAACGACGGGAGTTTTCCCCAGCCCGAGTGGCTCCCGGGGAGAAGGGGTGGCGAGAGGGGCAAAGAGGTTTTTTTCGCGAGTTGTTCGCCTTTGACCTAGATAAGGCCCGGCCAGTAACCTGCAATGTCCACTCCGCTGAGAATTCATGAAGCGAACCTTTCAACCCAAAGTTCGGCGCCGCAAGCGCAAGCACGGTTTCCGACACAGAATGTCAACCCGTGCCGGACGTTCCATCCTCAAGGCCAGGAGAGCCAAAGGCCGCAAGCGCCTCGCCGCCTGAGATCGGCTCTCTTACGGCTGCAACCGACTTCCGCCGGGTCTTGAGTTCCGGTGTCCGCCGGAGGGTCGGAGACATCACTGTGGTGGTGGCTCCGGGGGTGCCGGGCCGGGTGAGGGTGGGTTTGGTCGCGGGTAAGAGAACAGGAAGCGCGGTGCAGCGAAATCGAGCAAAACGCCGGCTGCGACGGGCACTGGCAGAAGCCAGTCCCCCCGCCGGAGACTATGTGGTGATGGCCGGTCCGGCCACTGCCACGGCTCCATTTTCCGAGCTGGTCGAATGGCTGGCGGCGGCGGTTTCGAGGCAGCCATGATCATCCGTTCCCTAGCCCTTTCACTCATCAAGCTCTACCAGAAACTGGTAAGTCCTTGGTTGGGGATGAACTGCCGCTACCGCCCCACCTGTTCCGAGTACGCCGCCAGCGCCATCGAGCGTTTTGGAGTCATCAAGGGAACCTGGCTGGGACTGCGGCGATTGGGTCGCTGCCATCCCCTTCGCCCCGGCGGCTACGACCCGGTGCCCCTCCCCCGGGTTGATCGGGGGAACCCCTAATGGGCGCGATCTTCGAGGGCTTAAAGGACATTCTCGGGGCCGGACTGGCCTTCTTTTACGACCTCATCCCCTCCTACGGCCTCGCCATCATCCTCCTCACGATCGCCGTCAACCTGGTGGTTTTCCCGCTCACCTTGAAGCAGACCCGTTCGACGCGGGCCTTCCAGTCGATCCAACCCGATGTTCGACGGGTGCAAAAGGAACTGAAAGACAAGCCCGAAGAAATGCAGAAGGAATTGATGCGGATCCAGCGGGAGGCTGGGGCCACCCCGGGGGGGTGCTTGCTTCCTTTGCTGGTGCAGTTCCCCATCTGGATCGGGTTGTTCCAGTTGCTCTCCAACCCGGTCAACATTCCCGAGAACTCCGCTTTGCGGGCGGCGATCGACCAAGGCCAGACGATCTTTCTGGCCATGAACATGCACACTCGGGTGAGCGATGCGGTGAGTGCCGGGGTGGGCACTGCCATCCCCTACGTGCTCATGCTGGCGATCATGGTGGCCAGCCAGTACGTCCAGACCTGGCACGCCACTGCCGGCCAGGTCCGGCCCGATAACCCCCAGGCGGCCGCCACGCAGGCGGTTACAAAGATCATGCCGCTCTTCATCGGGTTTGTTTCTTACAACTTCCCCGCCGGTTTGGTCCTCTACTGGACTACTTCCAATATTTTCCGGCTTCTCCAGCAAATTGTCATTTTCCGCATCGATGGCCGCCCGCCCCAAATCCAGTTTGACCAGGGCGAAACTAAAGCGAGTGCGGAGAAACCCAAAGAAAACAGGCCGGCGGAGGATCGCCGTCCCCAACCAGGCTCCGCCGACCGGCGTCGTCGGCGCAAGAGGAAGTGAAACGTGGTCGAGTGGGTAGAGGTACGTGGCAAATCGATCGACGTGGCCGTCACCGCAGCCATGGCGGAACTAGGGATCACCGATCGGGAACGGGTTCAGGTGGAGGTCATCCAGGAGCCCGAGAAGGGATTTCTCGGTTTGGGAGGACGCGATGCCATCGTCCGGGTTAAGCCCAAACCTGCTGGAAACCGCCGTCGTAAGAGGACCGGCCGAGGAACGAGCCGGGAGGGCGATCGGCGATCGGGTCAGGCCCGGGGTCCCAGTGCAACCGGAGAAAGGCGAGATCAGACGCGCCGGCCCTCCGATCGAAGTCCCCGCGGTGAACGGTCCCGCCCTGCTACTCCCCGTCCAACATCCGAGAACCAGGAACGCCCAGCAATCCGTAGGGAGGAACGAGTGTCAACCGCTGATCCCCATGCCCAAGCCCCGATGGTGGCGGAGTTCCTAGAGGGGTTGGTTGACGCCTTTGGGTTAGAAGGTGAGGTGACGGTTGCCGTCGAAGATGACGTGGTGGTCGCCCGAATTAGTGGCGAACAGACCGAGGCTCTGGTGGGCGCTCGGGGCACCGTGATGGAATCAATCCACGAGATCACCAAGACCGTCCTCCATCGTGCGCACGATGACACCGCCCGGGTCCGACTCGATATCGCCGGTTACGCCGAGCGACGCCGGCAGGCGTTGAGCATTTACGCCGGACAACTCATCGACCAAGTTCTTGCCGAAGGTGGGGAGATCATGCTCGAACCGATGAGCGCCGCCGATCGGAAGGTCATCCACGACGCCGTGGCGGCCCGGGAAGGGGTCCGCTCCTACTCGGAAGGGGAAGCCCCCCGGCGCTATGTGGTGATCGCCCGAGTTGACGAGCCCGAAGACCAAGGCGTCGACTCCCCCGACATTGAGCCAGAGCCGGCGGTCTCCGAGACCGAGGACTAAACCCTCAAGTTTCACGTGAATCAGCTGGCGGCCAAGATCGAGAGGCTGGCCGGGGTGCAAGTTGGCCTTGAGACTTTGGAGAAGCTGGACGCCTATGGCCGGTGGCTCCGGGATGAAGCGATTGGCGCCGGGGGTCTAGGGCCGGGGGAAGCTGAGCGGATCGAGAGCCGCCATCTGCTCGATTCCGTCAGCTTTGCCCGTGGTTGGCAGTCTCCGCCTGAGGAATGTTGGGATCTAGGGACCGGAGTGGGTCTTCCCGGAGTACCCCTCGCCCTGATCTGGCCCACGACCAGGATGGTGCTGGTCGATCGATCGTCGAGACGCTTGGGCTTGTTGCGCCGGGCCCTGAGAATCCTCCAGGTTGAAGCCACGGTCCTGGAGTCGGATATCCGTGAGCTCAGCGGGCCTTTGATGGCAGTCGTCAGTCGAGCCACCATCCCCGCTCCGGAGTTTCAGCCCATCCTTGCTCGCCTGCTGGCCCCGGAGGGGCGCGCCGTGGTCAGTGCTGCAAGGGGAGACCTACCCGCCGGTTATCAGGCTCTCGAGGTGACAATGCTTGATCCCGGGCGAAGACTCCTTATGATGCAACCCACGTGACCAACCCCAAGTCGCCGGCCGTAGTTGTGGCCCTCGCCAATCAGAAGGGTGGGGTCGGCAAATCCACAACCGCTATCAACCTCACTGCCTCGATGGCCCTCCAGGGTCTAAGGTGTCTGCTGGTCGATCTAGATCCTCAGGGCAACGCCACTTCCGGGTTGGGTATAGACCGCGGGTCCATCTCAACCTCGATCTACGACGTTCTTTTAAAGGAAACCCCGATCGAAGATGCCATCGAAGCGTCTTCGGTGAAGAATCTCTTTATCGTCCCCGCCACTATCGATCTGGCGGGAGCAGAGATCGAGTTGGTCCCGGCTTTCGCCCGGGAGGGCCGTCTCAAAGGCGCCCTGGCTGAGGTTGTCAACGACTACGACGTCATTTTCATCGACTGTCCACCCTCGCTCGGCCTCCTCACCGTCAACGCCTTGACTGCGGCCACCGAGGTGCTGATCCCGATCCAGTGTGAGTACTACGCCTTGGAGGGGTTGAGCCAGTTGCTCTCCAACGTCGAACGGATCAAACGCAACCTCAACCCTGCACTGGCGATTGAGGGTGTGGTCCTCACCATGTACGACGCCCGCACCAATCTCAGCCGGGACGTCGCCACCCAGGTTCGTAACCACTTCGGCGATCGCACCTATCGAACGGTGATCCCCCGCTCGGTCCGCATCTCGGAGGCGCCGTCGTACGGTGAGCCGATCGAGGCCTTCGATCCGATGACGAGGGGAGCCATCGCCTACCGCGAACTGGGTCGCGAGTTCCGCCGCCGCCACGGTCTGGACTAGGAGGCAGCATGAGTACCAAGCGAGGGTTGGGTCGAGGACTCGATTCCCTTATCCCCATCAGCAGCGGAGAGGTCGAATCGGGGTTTGCTGAGATCCCGGTGGCCGATATCAGTCCCAATCCCCAGCAACCCCGCACCGGGTTTGACGAAACCTCCCTTGCCGCCCTCGCCGAGTCCATCACCACCGTGGGCTTGCTGCAACCGGTGGTGGTGCGTTCCGACCCGAGCGGCGGCTATGTTTTGGTAGCGGGGGAGAGAAGGTGGCGAGCGGCCAAACAGGCAGGGCTCACCACCATCCCGGCGGTGATCCGCACCGGGGGAGACACCGACTCGCTCACCGAAGCCCTGGTAGAGAACCTGCAGCGAGCCGATCTCTCCCCACTGGAGGAAGCGGCGGCCTACCGCCAGCTCCTGGAAGATTTTGGCATGACCCACGAAGAAGTGGGGAAGCGGGTTGGTAAGAGCCGGGCAGCGATCACCAATACTTTGCGGTTGTTGGGTTTGCCGGCGGCAGTGCAGGGGATGCTGGAGCGGGGTGACCTCTCCGCCGGACATGCCCGAGCCCTGGCCGGTCTGGAGGACCGGGCGTTTGCCGAACACGTCGCCAAACGAGCCGTGTCCGAAGGGTGGAGCGTGCGCCAGGTCGAAGACGCGGTCCGGCTCCGGCGAGGCGAAGAATCACCCAAACCGAGGGTGCGGGAGGTTCGCCCGGCCGAAATCGTCGAGTTGGAGATGAGGCTGGCCGATCGCCTCGGGTCACCTATCAAGGTTGAGTTCCGCAACGGCCGGGGGGCGGTTCACATCCGCTACGGGTCGCTCGAGGAGTTGGAGAAGATCTACCGCCGCCTAATGGGCTAGATCACCCCCGCCCCCTCCGTCGCCTGTGGCGACACCTCCCCCAATGCTCGCTCCGCTCGCTGGGGGAGGAAGAGGCTCTCTCCCCCTAGGAGGCCCGTTCAGGGCCGACGTTGGGGGGAGTACCCCGAAGGGGGGAGGGGGGTGTCACGTCTCGCATTGCCCCCTCCGTCGCCTTCGGCGACACCTCCCCCAATGCTCGCTCCGCTCGCTGGGGGAGGAAGTGGCTCTCTCCCCCTAGGAGGCCCGTTCAGGGCCGACGTTGGGGGAGTACCCCGAAGGGGGGAGGGGGGTGTCACGTCTCGCATTGCCCCC
>DATEDX010000139.1:0-3322 GCA_035281425.1 Acidimicrobiia bacterium | reverse complement strand
GGGGAACGTGGCCCTCCCTTTCCCAATCTTCGGCGTGAGGCCGAACCTGCTCGTCCACAAACCGGCGGGTCTGCTCCCGCACTGCGGTCAGGTCATCCGACTCGTAGATGTTGACGGCCATCCCTTAAGAAGATAGGCCACTGGGAGGATTGGTGGAAGATCGAACTACGTTGCATTTGACGCCATGCGTGCTTCCACCACCCTCATTGCCGTCATCGGCGCCAACACCGGGGAAGTGATCCGGCGAGTGGCAGCGGCCTCCCTCAACGTGGGGTTTGAGGCAGTTGACGAGCAGGGAGAAGCTCGGACCGAGTCGCGGCGAGAGGCTTGGGACCGGGCCCGCCAGCATGGATTGATCTACACCCTCGTCAACGCCGATCCCCTGGAGCCTTTGGTTGACGAGTGGGCCAAGCGATTGGAAGGGGAGAGCCACGAGCTCGAGCTGGCGATTGCATCCACGGGCGCGACGGAGCTGCCCGATTATTACCTGGTCGACGAGCACCTGCCGCCCCCCCGGGTCGACTGGTACCTGGCCAACCTGGGGCGGCTGGCGCCGGCCCGGGTGGTGCCTGTGGCGATCGAGCCCGAGCGGCTGGCGGCCCGCGTGGGAGCGTTGCCTTACGGTGCCCCCTTCCCCTCCACCGAGCAGATAGCGGCGACCGCCCGGGACTTCGTGCCCCTTCCCCAGCTGGTTGCTGTCGAACATTTGTTCGGCTAATCTCGGTGGGGTGGGCGACTTTCGCTGGCGGCAGCTGGCAGGTAGTCAGGACGGCCTGTTCCCCCAGCCTCGGAGAGTGGTGGGGCGGGGAGCATATCGGGGCCTCACTTTCCACGAGGTGGAGGCCCGCTCGATCATCAACCGCGCCCCACCCGGTACTCCCTGGTTCAACTACACCATCAACGCCTACCGGGGATGCAGTCATGCCTGCAGCTATTGCCTGGCTGGAGACACGCCGATCCTGATGGCTAATGGGAGTTCCAAGGCCATCTCCCAGATCCGGCCAGGTGATCGGGTCTATGGCACTCGCAACCAGGGACGTTATCGGCGCCTGGTGGAGGCCGAGGTTCTCGACCGATGGACATCTCTCAGGGCTGCCTACCGCATTCGATGTGCCGACGGCACCACCCTCATCGCCAGCGCCGACCATCTATTCCTCACCGATCGGGGCTGGAAGCACGTCGTTGGCACCGAATGCGGTCATCATCGCCGCCCGCATCTCACTCTTAACAACCGACTGGTCGGCTTGGGGCAAATGCCCGTTGCTCCCAAGGCTGAGGCGGACTATCGGCTGGGTTATCTGTGTGGCCTCATCCGTGGCGATGGGAGTCTCGGTACTTACTCATCGACGAGACCGTCCGGCAAGAAAAGCACAGTTCACCGCTTTCGACTCGCCCTCGTTGACCGAGAGGCACTGGACCGAGCACGCGACTACCTGGAATGGTTTGGGCTTTCTACCGATCTCTTCTTGTTTTCACCGGCGGCACCCGCCAGGAAAGAGCTGTGGGCCGTGCGCAACTCGAAGCAAGCCGCAGTCGAGAGGGTGCGACAGATACTGGAGTGGCCACAGACTCCTACCGACCTCTGGGTGAAGGGATTCCTGGCCGGCATCTTCGATGCCGAGGGAAGCTACAGCCGAGGTGTCTTACGAATCAGCAACAAAGATCCTGAGATCGTTGAGCGAATTGTTGCCGGACTGATGGCCTTGGGATTCGACGCCAAGATTGAGGAGTACCGACCGGTAATGTCGGTTCGGATTCGAGGGGGCCGCAACGAGCACCTACGGTTCTTCCTCTCGGTTGATCCGGCCATAACACGGAAACGAAGCCTCCTGGGAACGGCCGTCAAGTTCCCACCGAACCTGGGGATCAGCGAAATTGAACCCCTGGGAATCGACATTCCTATGTACGACCTGACCACCACCACCGGGGACTTCATCGCCAACGGGGTCGTCAGTCACAACTGCTTCGCTCGACCTACCCATGAGTACCTGGGCTTCAACATCGGCACCGACTTCGACAGCCAGATCGTGGTCAAGGTCAATGCCGTCGACCTGGTCCGAGCGGAGACCGCGCCCGCGATTTGGGGCGGCGACCACATCGCCATGGGCACCAACACCGATCCCTACCAAGCCGCCGAGGGGAAATACCGATTGACCCAGGGGATCATCCAGGTGCTGGCGGGCAGGGAGAATCCGTTTTCGATCCTCACCAAATCGACCTTGGTGCTTCGGGATTTGTCCCTCATCGCCGAAGCTGCCAAGCGAGCTGAAGTCCGAGTCGATTTCTCGGTCGCCACAGTCGATGAAGACGTATGGAAGAGGACCGAGCCGGGGACACCTCATCCCCGAAAGCGACTGGAGGCAGTGGCTCGCTTTCGCCAAGCCGGGGTGCGTAGCGGGGTGATGATGGCCCCGCTGCTCCCGGGGATCTCCGACCACCCCGATCAGATCGCGGCGGTGCGGAAGGCTGCGGCGGCGGCAGGAGCGGAGTCGTGCCATCAAGTGAAGCTCCACCTGCGAGGGGTAAGGGGCCACTTCCTCGACTGGCTGAAGAGTGACAGCCCCGAGCTGCTGAGGCGTTACGAGCAGATGTATCCAGTACGGCGGCCCGGCGCCCGCCGTACCAATGCCGCCTCCGATAGCTCGCAACTTTCCCTGGACTTCTGATCCAGTCAGCCCAGGAACTGGCCCCAACCCACCCTGATCCCATGTCCCAGACCTTCACGCCTGATGAACGGCGAGAACGGGGATAACAAGTCCGATCGACTTGGGCACCTCCCGCCAGCGCCACGCTGGTCGGGGAGAGGGGGCAGCTCATTTCCGGTTGCGGTGTTCGTACCGTATTCAGACCGTCAGAGGCAATTCGTTTCGTAGAGGAGCGCCAGTCGCTGACCACCGGTTTGGGCGTCAACACCCCCGGTCTGGGCGAGGTCGAAGACAGGTCCAGCCAAGGGGTAGAAGAAGAGACGGGCATCATCCCGGAAACGGCCCGGCAAGACCCCAATGAGCCCTTCCACCGCGGGCGCATCCAGCGTGTCCTCCGCTCTCATCCGCAAGACCTCGGCGTAAACCGGGCAGAAGGAAGCGGCGTCAGCCTCGCCAAGTTCGAATTCGTCGCCACCGGTACTGCATGCAACTAAGACGGTCAGCGCCACTGCCAAGCGGATCCTGGTCATGCTGGTTCGACGCTGGCGAAGCGCTAACGGTTTGACCCACCAGCCAATGTGACAATTGCAAGACCATCCTGGGATCCCCCCGCGCCCATGGAGCTCCAACAGCGCTCGAACTCGCGCTCGAGCGCTCGTGGAGGTGCCGGGAGTCGA
>DATEDX010000138.1:0-19327 GCA_035281425.1 Acidimicrobiia bacterium | reverse complement strand
GGGTCCAGGGTCGATCGATGCCTACCTAAGCCGGCACGGGCAACCGATCCGTTACGAGTATGCCGAGGCGGCCTGGCCTCTGGCCATGTATCAGACGGTGTACGCCCGCCAGCCGGGTTCGGCCGAGATGCCTTCGGCGGGGAGGCCCTTTACCGCCGACCTGATCACCGACTTGGTGGCCCGGGGAGTGGCGGTGATGCCGGTCGTGCTCCACTCAGGGGTGGCCTCCCTCGAAGAGGGGGAAGCCCCCACCGAAGAGAGGTTCTCGGTCCCAGAGTCCACTGCCAGGTTGGCGAACTCGTTGCGGGCGGGCGGTGGTCGACTGGTGGCGGTGGGGACCACGGTGGTGCGGGCGCTGGAGACGGTGGCCGATCGCCGGGGCCAACTCCACCCCGGTCAGGGGATGACCGACCTGGTGATCTCCACCCAGCGCCCACCTCGAGCAGTAGACGGTCTTCTCACCGGCTGGCACGAGCCCCGCGCCTCCCACCTGGCTCTGGTGGAAACCATCGCCGGAGGGGAGCTGATGGAGACCATGTACCGGCGGGCCCTGGACCACGGCTACGCCTGGCACGAATTCGGTGACTCCTGCCTGATCTTGCCGTAAGTCGTTGGTAGTTGGTCAGGTCGGACCCACCCATCCATTCCGTGCGGATTTTTCCGTCGCCACCACGGGAAAAGTTGCACAGATACTTGACGCTCCCGCTTCCGTGCAGATTTTTCCGTCGCCACGACGGAAAAATCCGCGCAGGCGAATGTACCTAGACGGCCGCTCCCACCAGGCGCCCCACCCCGAAGGCCACCACTCCTCCCACCCCGGTGATGAGGAGGTTCTCGAGACCAGCCCAGACCGGGTTGCCCCGGGTGACGAAAGTCTTCACCACCCCCACCGCCACCAGGGCAAGGGCGGCCAGAGCGGCGGCGATGGTGAGACCCACGCCGGAGGAGTCGACGAAGATGAAAGGGATCACCGACGGTGCCGAGCCAAGGAGAAACAGCGCCGCCGAGGCAGCCATGGCTTTATAGGGGGAGCGTCGCTCGGTGTCCACTACACCGAACTCCAACACCTTCATGGCGTTAAGAAGGGTGGTGTCGTCGCGACTCAAAGCTTTGACCACATCGCCGATGTCTTCTTCGGCGATGCCGATGTCGCGCAACATCCCGTAAAGCTGAGCCACTTCCCGATTGCGGAAGTGTTCAATGTGGGTCTGTTCGAGCTTGAGCTCGGACTCGAGCACCTCGTCCTGCGATTTGGTGGCGAGGTATTCCCCGGCTCCCATCGACACCGCCCCCGCCAAGGCACCTGCCACCCCGGTCACTAACACGGAACGTGTGTCGAGCCCTCCCCCGACCACTCCAGCGACGAGAAGGAACATCGAGACCAAGCCATCGTTGACCCCGAGGACGATGTCCCGCCAGTACTGGCGGGATGCGCCTACGTGGGGCTCGTAGACGATCTCTTCTTCGGTGGCCATGTCGTGGACCAACTTACCCGGCCGAGTGGACTGTCGACTGGTCTACTGTTCCCCCACCCGGATTCTCCTGTGTCCTCAATGATCATCGTCATGCGCCGCGAGGCAACCCCGAGCGACATCGAAAACGTTGTCTCCCGACTCCACGAGATCGGGTGTGAGGCTCATGTTTCAGAAGGGCAGGTGCGTACCGTGATCGGAGCCATCGGTGATCGCACCGTGGTGCAGACCTTGCCCTGGGAGGCGATGCCGGGGGTGGAGCGGGCGGTACCGGTGCTCAAGTCATTCAAGTTCGTATCCCGCGACTTCCAGGCTGAGGACACCGTGGTCGAGGTGGGCGGGGTCCAAATCGGCGGTGGCACCCTGACCGTGGTGGCGGGTCCTTGCGCGGTAGAGGATCGCGATCAGCTGATGAGAACGGCGGAACCAGTGGTGGCGGCGGGCGCCAAGGTACTGAGAGGCGATGCCTTCAAACCCCGCACCTCCCCCTACTCCTTTCAGGGTTTAGGGGAAAAGGGCTTGCAGCTGATGGCGGAAGCTCGGGAAATGTTTGGAGTCCCTTTTGTCGCCGAGGTGCTCGACGCCCGCGATGTGGAGCTGGTGGCTTCATATGCCGACATCCTTCGGATCGGCACCCGGAACATGGCCAATTACACCCTGCTCGCCGAGGTGGGCCGCCAGGCCAAGCCGGTCCAGTTGAAACGGGGTTTCACCGCCACCCTCGAGGAGTGGCTCAACGCCGCCGAATACATCTACAAGGAGGGCAACCACCAGATCATCATGGTGGAACGAGGCATCCGCACCTTCGAAACCGCCGCCCGCAACACCCTCGACATTACCGCCGTCCCCCTCATCAAGCACATGTCGCATCTGCCGATCATGGTCGATCCCTCACATGCCGGCGGCAAGCGAGAATTGGTGGCGCCGCTGGCCAGGGCCGCGGTCGGGGCGGGGGCCGACGGGATCATGGTCGATGTCCATCCCGCACCGGACACCGCCAAGGTGGACGGCGAGCAGGCCCTCCTGCCTTCCGAATTCGCCAAGCTCATGGTCACGGTGCGGGAACTGGCGGCGGTGCTCGGCTATCAGCTTTGATGCGAGCGGCCATCCTCGGGACCGGCTTGATGGGCTCATCGATCGGGATTGCCCTTCGAGGCATGGGCTGGGAGGTCTTCGGCTGGGATCCCGCTACCGCTGCTCTCGACGGGTCTCGTCTGGTGGGAGCTCTTGATCGAGCCACGGGATCCGAGGAAGAAGCCTTGGCGGGCGCCGACTTGGTGATCCTCGCCGGTCCCCCCTCGGCGGTGGAAAAGACGCTGCGCCGTCTCCACACCGAAGCTGTGGTGACCGATGTGGCCGGGGTCAAGTCACCGATGGTCGAAGCCGGTGCTCACCTGGCTCGCTACGTAGGCGGCCACCCCATGGCGGGCAGGGAAACCTCTGGCCCGGCTAGCGCCTCGGGGTCTCTCTTCCGAGGAGCCAGTTGGATCCTCACCACCGACGGTCGGGCCGAGGAACCGATCGAGTTTCTGGAAAGGCTGATCGTCGAGATGGGGGCCATACCCATGCGCATGGCCGCCGCCGAACACGACGCAGCGGTGGCGGCGGTAAGCCACTTGCCGCAAGTAGTCGCCTCCGCTCTGGTCAATCGGGTGGCCCGTCAACCGGCGGCGCTCGACCTCGCTGCGGGCGGCTTTCGGGATCTCACCCGCATCGCCCTCTCCGACCCGACCTGGTGGGCGGATGTACTGGTCGAAAACCGCGCCACCTTGGTCCCCCTCCTCCGCAATCTGGCCGGGGACCTGGCCGGGTGGGCGGACTCCCTCCAAGCGGCTGATCCCGAGCACGTGGGGGCGGAGATGCTGGCGGCCCGCACCGCCCGCCGTTCCCTCGCCGCCCCGGTGGCGGCGGTGGGAGTAGTCCTCGATGACCGCCCCGGCGAGATCGCTCGGGTCGGTCATGCTCTGGAAACTTCAGGGGTTGACCTGCGGGATCTTCAGCTTCGCCACGCCACCCACGGGGGAGGGGGTGTCCTCACCCTCTCGGTGCGGGCCGAGGAAGCAGGGAGGCTCCGCACCGCCCTTCAAGGTGAAGGATTCCGCCTGCTCGACTGACCTTCCCTTTCGGTTTTTGGCGCGTAGAGGTGACGCCATGGCGTCACCTCTACGCGCCAAAACCCCCAAGAGGAGGGGGAGGTCAGGTCTCCAGCAAACCCGCTAAGACGGCGAGGCCGGCTCGGAGGCCGGTTTCGAGGGCGGATTCGTCGGCGACGAAAGACGCCGCGTGGAGATCGACCTCCGGGCCGGGGGGCTTTACCCCTAGCCGCATCAGACATCCGGGGACGGCTTCGGTGAAACGGGCAAAGTCTTCCGCTCCCATGCTGGTGGGTGCCACCGTCACGGCTTCCAGGCCCAGCGCCGAGGCGATCGCCTGCCGGCAGCGGGCGGTGACCCGTTCATCGTTCACCACTGGGGGGATTCCGCGCTGATAGTGGACCAGCACCTTGGCACCGCTGGGGGCGACGATGTCGTGGACCAGACGGTCGAGGAGGGCGGGGAGTTCTTCCCAAAGGGCGTGATCGAGGGTGCGGCAGGTTCCCGACAGCTCGGCCGTAGTGGGGATCACGTTTTCGGCGGTTCCTGCCAGCGCCTTCCCGAACACGAGGGTCATCGGACTGCGGGCATCGGTGAGACGGTCGAGCAACGCCGGCAACTGGGTGATGACCTGACCGGCGACGTAAATCAGATCGACGGTACGGTGGGGTCGGGCAGTGTGACCACCGGGACCTTCCAAGGTGATGTAGAAGCGATCGGCGGAACCGGTGATGGCCCCAGAGCGAAGCCCCAGCCTTCCCGGCTCGAGGGCCGGGTCGACGTGAAAAGCGACCACCGCTTCCAACCCGTCGGCGGCCCCCTCACGCACCATCTCCAGTGCACCGCCGGGGAAGGTTTCTTCGGCCGGCTGGAAGATAAAGCGGACCCGGCCAGGGAGAGCCGGCAGCCGATCGACCAGGAGGGCAAGGCCCACGGCCAGGGCGGCATGGAGATCGTGCCCGCAGGCATGCATCACCCCGGGAAGTTCCGAGCGGAAGGGAAGCCCATCCGGTTCCTGGATCGGCAAGGCGTCCAGATCGGCCCTGAACCCGATGATGCGCTCCCCGCTTCCCACTTCCACGGTCAAGCCGGTGTGGGGAGTCCGGGTACGGGGGCTGAGTCCTGCCTCTCGGAGGACGCCAGCTACCACTTCGGTGGTTCGGTATTCCTGGTGGGCCAGTTCCGGGTGGCGATGAAAGCCGCGGCGAAGTTCGACGACCGTGGGCAGTATCTCCGTAACCAGCCCCCCCAGGCCGGGAGAGCTCATCGGACCCAGGCTAGTGGCACTCTTAGGACCCAAACGGCCCGCATTCCGGCCCCTTTGGGTCCTAAGAAGGGGAGAGGGTCGTGCGTCAGTCCCCGTAGAACTTGCGCTCGAAGATCCGGCGGGCCCGACGGGTGACTCGGCGATACTCCTCCCGCAGCTCGGCTCGATGCTCGAAGCCGAGGAGAAGGGCCAGCCGCGCCGACTCATCCGGGTCGAGGGGGAGGGCATCCAGGTTGCGTCCGGTTTGCAGGAAGAGGCGGTTGCGGATGCGAGTGCAAAGCTGATACGCCTCCCTCAATCCCTCGGCCTCGGCAGCGGTCAGGGCACCTACCCCCTCAAGGCCGTCCAGTGCGTGCAGGGTCGAGGCGGTTCGCACTTCGGGGTGATGGTGGCCGAGCCGCAGCTGATGCAGCTGAACCAAAAACTCGACATCCGCCAGGCCTCCCGGGCCCAGCTTGAGATGGAAATCGGGATCCTCGCCAGGGGGAACCCGCTCTTTCTCTACCCGGGCCTTGACGTGGCGGATGGCCCTTACCGCTTCCACCGTCACCGCAGGGGGATAGGCGTGAGCATGAATCAACTCCTCAAACAAGCCGGCCAGCTCTGGAGGTCCCACCACCGGGCGGGCTTTGATCAACGCCAGCCTCTCCCAGGGTTCGGCCCGATCGGCATAGTAGGAACGGAAGGCTTCGAGCGATCGAACCAGGGGTCCCTGGCGTCCATCGGGGCGAAGGCCGGCGTCGACCTGATAGGCGTACCCGTCGGCCGTGGTCTCACCCAAATTCGATGCGAAGGCGCTGGCCAGCCGGGCCGCCTCACCCGCATGGTCGGATGTGTCCGTCACATACAGCAGATCGAGGTCCGACCCATAACCCAGTTCCCGACCGCCCCACTTGCCCATCGCCACAATGAGCAGGGGGAGGGAGGCACCTTCGGCCATCACCGTCCAATGCGCCGCCCCGGCGGCGGCATCGGCAGTGTCGCTCAGGGCGGCCGCCACCCGTGCTTCGGTGACCAACCCGAGGAGGTCGGCGGCGGCGATGCGCAGCATGCGCCGACGAACCAGCCGCCGCAGCGAAGCCAGGCGAGACCCGCGGTCGGGACGGAGCTGCATCCGTTCACGAGCGGTGTTCCGGATCGCGTCGCCTTGGGGGAGCTCAACGAGGAGGCGATCGTCGGCCAGCCGGGGAAGGAATTCGGGGATGCGGTCGAGGTAAGCCCCCACCGCCCGGCTACTGCCTAGCAACAGGCATAACCGTTGAGCGGCCAAGGGCCGGTCGCGCAAGGTGTTGACCAGTTCCAAGGCGACGGCACTGTCCGCAACCAACTTCTGCAGCTGACGTAATCCCAGATCGGGGTTGGGGGTGGCCGCCAGCCAGTCGAGCATCAAGGGAAGCAGTTGGTTCATCAGCCGGCTGCTGCGCGACAGGCCGGCGGTCAGTGACTCGAATGCCGCCGCTGCACCTCGTACGTCCCGAAAGCCGAGAGCCCGCAGCCGTTCTTCGGCCTGGTGACGGCCCAAACCGGCGGCGGGGGCCGCGGCGAAGGCCTCCAACAACGGCCGGTAATAAAGGCTCTCGTGGAGCTGGCGCACTTGCAAGCGGTGGCGATGGAGATCAGCTTCGAGAGCGGCCACCGCGTCGATCTCCCCGGTTCGGTAACCGAGGACCAGGGCGAGGTGACGGCGATCGTCGGGCAGCTGATGAGTCTGGCTGAGCTGCCAGAGCTGGAGCCGGTGCTCGACCGTCCTCAACCACCGATAGGAATCAGCCAGGGAGGCGGCATCGTCCGAGTTGACGTACCCCCCTGCCACCAGGGCGGAAAGGGCCGGCACCGAGCCGGGCACCCTTAGCTGGGGGTCGGCCCGGCCGTGGATGAGCTGCAGCAGCTGGATAGAGAATTCGACATCCCGAATCCCGCCCGGGGCCCGTTTGAGGTCGGCCGGGTGGGCTTGCTCCTCCGCCCGGGTCTTGAGATGACGCAGGGAGCGGACGTGCTCGGGGGGGAGAACTTCGGGCCATACCAAAGGAGTTAGAGCATCGATCAGCTCTCCACCTAGTTCGAGGTCACCCGCCGCCGGCCGGGCCTTGAGCAGGGCCTGGAACTCCCATGCGTCTCCCCAGCGTTCGTAGTAGGCCCGATAAGACTCGACGGTCCGGGCCAGCGGCCCGGTCGACCCCTCGGGACGGAGGTCGGCGTCAACTCGATAAGCGATCCCCTCGCCGGTGGGCCGGGAAAGAAGATCGATGATCCCGGTGGCGAGACGGAGGGCCACTCTCCGGGAAGCCTCAGCATCGTCGCCGGCCGGAGCGAATACGAAGATGAGGTCGATGTCGGAGGCGAAGTTGAGTTCCTGACCTCCCCACTTGCCCATCGCCACCACCGAGAAAGGAAGCGTTGCCGCCAGCGGGTACCTTTCGGCCAGTGTCGCCCGGATGGTGGACAAGGCAAGGTCGACAGCTCTGTCGGCCAGATCGGAGAGCCGCTTCACCGTCTCGTCGAAACCAACTGTCCCGGCCAGGTCGTCGCCGGCGATCTCGATCAGGCGGCGTTGCACCAGCAAGCGAGGGTCGGTGGGTTCATCATTCTTGCCGACCCATTCCGGATGGCGAAGGAGGCATTCCCACAGTCCCCGGCTGGCCGCAGCCAGAGGAGCCAGTTGGTTGAGCTGGGACGGGTCGAGGTCTGGGCGTCGCTCGGCCAGGGCCACCAATCGCATCAGGGTCCCCTCCGGGTCGGGTCCGGAGCGCACCCGTCGCAGTAGTTCCTCCGCCGGCCCGCTCAGCTGGAGTCCTTGCACCCATCCGAGGCTCTCGAGGCGGGGGAGCAAGGAGCCGCTGACTCCGAAGCGGGCGAGAGAAGGGCTGCGGGCGGTCAAAGCTTCGGGTCCGGCTCAGCCGTGGGAGGAGTGGGGCCCGGCTCGGCGCTGGTCTGGATGGTGAGGTCGCCGCTGCGCTGGTACTCGATGACGTGCTCCACCGCCGGTTCGAACAGCTGGTGGTAGGTCATCATTGCCATTCCTATCCCGCGGGACGGCGGGTTCCGGTAGTAGATAAGGCCTCGCCTCTCCAGCTCTGCCGCCAGCAGATGGAGGCCAATTGCAAGGGCAGGGAGCAGTAGCAGCCACCACCAATCTGACAGCCAGTCGATCATCGGCCGCTGATTGCCGCCATGCAGGGAGCTTACGGCTTCCCCCTAACCTAACCCTGGTGCGTATCGCCGGTGCCCAGCTCAATCTGACCGTGGGGGCACTCGATGCCAACGAGGCCCGCATTACCGAGTCCATGGCCTGGGCCGAGGAAGAGGAGGCCGACGTGCTGCTCCTCCCAGAGCTGGCCGTTACCGGCTATCCGCCCGAAGATTTGGTGCTTCGGTTCGGGTTCGTGGAGGACAACCTCGACGTGGTCCGGCGTCTGGCAGTGCGCTCAGGACGAACCACCACCGTCGTCGGGTTCGTCGACCTGCTTCCCGAAAGCCCTGACACGGGCGATGCCGCTCCCCGGCGGGTGGCCAACGCCGCCGCCCTCCTCCAGGGAGGGCAATGGAAGGGCACCTATCACAAGGTGCTGTTGCCCAACTACGGAGTGTTCGACGAAGAGCGTTACTTCCTCACCGGGAGCCTGCCCAGCGCCACCTGGGAGGTGGGAGGAGAGGTGGTGGGGGTATCGATCTGCGAAGACATCTGGCTCGCCTCCGGTCCCCCATTTCAGCAAGCCCGCGCTGGTGCCCGGCTGCTGCTCAACATCAACGGTTCTCCTTACCATCACGGCAAAGCCCGGGAGAGGGAGGTGATGCTGGCCGAACGAGCCCGCCAGGCATCAGCGCCGGTGATCTATCTCAACCTGGTGGGGGGTCAAGACGAGCTGGTCTTCGATGGTGCCAGCGTGGTTATCAGCCCAAGCGGGGAGGTTCTCCATCGCTCCCCCCAATTCGAAGAGGACCGATTCGTCCTCGACCTCGACCTTGCTCAACCCCGTCCCGGCCGGGTGGAGAGCCTGCTCGGTCCGGAAGAAGAGATCTACCGAGCCCTCCAGACTGGGTTGGGCGACTATGTGAGAAAGAACGGCTTCGGCTCGGTGGTGGTGGGCCTGTCCGGTGGGATCGACTCGGCCCTCACCGCCACCATCGCCGCCGACGCTCTTGGGCCCCACGCTGTGTGGGGCGTCTCGATGCCGTCGCGGTTCTCCTCGCCCCACTCCATCACCGATGCGGCCGAACTCGCCCAAAGGCTGGGGATCCGCTTCGACGAGATCCCGATGGATGGCATCTTTGCCGCTTATCTCGAAACCCTGGCTCCGACTTTCGCCGGGACCAAGTTTGGCCTCGCCGAAGAGAACCTTCAGGCCCGGATCCGGGGGGCGATCCTGATGGCTCTCTCCAACAAGTTTGGGCCGATGGTGGTCGCCACCGGCAACAAATCTGAGACCGCGGTGGGATACAGCACCATCTACGGCGACATGGTGGGCGGGTATTCGGTCCTCAAAGACGTCTTCAAGACCGAGGTATATGCGCTGGCCAACTGGCGCAACAAACAGGGCGAGGTCATCCCCCAGAGCACCATCGACAAGCCTCCCTCGGCCGAGCTCCGGCCCGACCAGAAAGACTCCGACACCTTGCCGCCCTATGAAGTCCTCGATCCCATCCTCGAGCTCTATATCGAAGACGACCAGAGCGCCGAAGAGATCATCGCCGCCGGTCACGACCCGAACACCGTCCGGCGGGTCGCCCAGATGGTGGATCGGAATGAGTACAAGCGCCGTCAGGCAGCTCCCGGGGTGAAGATAACAACCAAAGCCTTCGGGCGCGACCGCCGGATCCCGATCACCAATGGATACCGCTGATGTTGGCGCTAATCGACGGCGATCCCAGCGCCGAGGCGCTGTCCGTGTTCGACGGCGCGGTGCTGAGGGGAGACGGCTGCTTTGAAGCGATCCGCTCCTACCACGGTCGGGCCTTCGCTTTCGGGGAGCATTACGCCCGGCTCATCCGCTCGGCCCACGCCCTGGGGATTCCCGTTCCTGCCGCCGATCGGCTGCGGGGTTGGGTGGGGGAGTGCGCCGCTTCCGGGGGAGACGGAATCGTCCGCATCGTCCTGACTCGTGGGGGGAGCGTCCCCGGCCGCGATTCGCCTTCGAGATGTGTAGTGCTCTGGCATCCCTTGCCTGCCGACTCCGGGTCCCTTCGGCTGATGCCGGTGGCGGCTCCCTGGCATCCGGGCGGAGAGAAGTGGGAACTGGCCGGAGTCAAGACCATTTCCTACGCCCCCAACCAGGCGGCCAGCAGGCGGGCGGTGGAACTGGGAGGCGACGACGCCCTCCTCATCTCCCGCGAGGGTTATGTGCTAGAGGGTCCTACTTTCGCGGTGGCTTGGGTGGTGGACGGGAGCTTGGAAACCCCATCGCTCGATCTCGGCATCCTCGAGTCGATAACCCGTCGATTTGTTTTGGACGACTGCTCTACCTTGGCGATCTCCGTAAGGGAAGGCCGCTTCCCCCTCAGCCGGTTAGAGCGGGCGGTGGAGGTGATGGCGCTTTCGACTGTGAAAGAGGTGACGGCTGTGACCCAGGTGGGATCGTTGGAGTACACGGTGGGCCCATTTACCGAACAACTTTTGCGCACCTATCGAATACGGACTCAGGAGACCCCGGCGCAGGTCACCACCGGCAGCTGACCGAAGGCTTGGCCTATCAGTTCGGCCAGGGCAGCCCTGGTGAGGAGAGCCTCGGCTGCTAGGGGTGCTTCGGGGCAGGAAGAGGCGAGGCCCTGGGCCAAAAGCCCGCCCCAAGCCAGCTGGGGATCGAGGTGGCCATAGCCAGCGGCGGGCGGGTCGAGGGGAGTGGCCGTGGAGACGGTCTCAGCTGCCGCGGTCTCGCCGGCGGCGCTGTATGCCAGCCATTGCAGGGTCCAGGTGATGATCCGGGCTGCCTCCCCAACTGAGATCAAAGGTGGAGGGCACTCCTCGATCTGGCAGGTGAGAGCGGCAGCCACCAGATCGTCGTCGGAGCTGGAGGACAGGTCGACCTTGGGGAGGAGTACGGGCACTTCGATCCCGGTGAGCGCTTCCACCCAGGTGGAGGCTTCCAGCAGCGAGGCGGGAGCCGCCGGACAAGCCCGGGTTCCCCATTCGTCGCAGGGTGTGAAAGCACCGCGCGAGGTGAGCAGGTTGATGATCACCTCGGCTGGTTGGCCGTCGTCGTCGACGAAAGCGATGTCAAAGGCTCGGGAGGCGCCCTCCAGGGCGGGGACGGGGGCGTTGCGCTGAGCCCAGCGGAGGCTGGGCAAGGGGTCGATGGGCACGCCGCTGCGGGTACGCAACTCGAAGTGGAGGTGAGGGGAGGCGGTTTCGGCGTTGCCCGAGTCGCCCAGCCAGCCGATCACTTGCCCGGCCATGACTCGGTCCCCGGCTTGCAAGCCCGGCCGGACCCCTGCTCCTTTCCCGTCGTCGGTGCCGAAGGTGTCGTTGTTGAGGTGGACATAAACGGAATACCAGCCGTCGTCGTGGCGAATCTTCACCCAGCAACACTCTCTTCCCTCTGCATGCAGTTCGGTGATGGTTCCGGCGGCGACGGCAACTACCGGGGTCAGCTTGGGGGCGAAGATGTCTACCCCGAGGTGGCGGCGGGCGCCGCCCTCGCGGGGAGAGCCGAAGGAGGATCCCGTCTCGCCTCCTAAGACCGGCCACTGCATGCGGTAGACAAAGCATGAGCGGGGTGCCCGGGGAGGAGGTGGGGGAGGCTCGGGGGCCGCCTCCCGTTGGGGGGGGACGGCCTCCTCGCTTTCCTCCGGCGACTCCGGGGCGGGGGGAGGTTCATCGGTAGGAAGGGGGGGAAGATCGGCAATGGTGATGGGCCGGCAGGCAGCCTCGGCCCCGGCCGCAGGCACAACCAGTGCCATGGTGGTGACGATGAGGGCGAGGCAAAGCCGGGGCCAGCGTGCAGTGAACACAGCCTCTTAGTAACGGCTCAGAGGCGGGGAGACTTGAGGGGATGAGCGCCTAGAGGAGGGCGCTGGCCACAGTGAGGAATCCTGCAAAGCCGAGCAGATCGGTGACCGTGGTCAGGAACAGGTTCGATCCCAAAGCGGGATCGAGTCCCAAGCGGCGGAGCACCAGGGGGATGGCAGAGCCGGCGGCGCCAGCGATGACCAGGTTGGCCAGGGCGGCGATGGCCATAGCCCCGCCAATCAGCAGGGCGTCGCTGCCGCCCTGAACCGTCTGCATAACCATTCCCAGGGCGCCAGCGAGGAGGGCGATCACCAGGCCGTTGACCGCACCGATCAGGGCTTCCCTCGCCACCACCCTCCCCGTTCCCGAAACGGGAATCTCGTCGGAGGCCAGTCCCCTGATCACCACCGCCAAGCTTTGGGCGCCGGCATCGCCACCCACCCGAGCCACCACCGGCATCAGCGCCGCCAGCACCACGAAGTCGTTGAGGAGCTCGGAGAAGCGGCTTACCGCCAGTACCACCACAGTGGAAATGACCACGTCGAAGCCGATCCAGGGAAGCCGGGCTCGGACCGAAGTTCCGATGGTGCTGCGGACGTTCTCCTCGATTCCGGCTCCGACGGCAGCCACGAAGTCCTCGGAGGCTTCCTCCTGGACCGACTCGATCACCGCCTCGGTGGTGACCATGCCCAAGAGATGCATCTGCTCGTCCACCACCGGGATGCCAAAGAGGTGGTATTGATGGATGAGCTCGTTGATCTCCTCCCGGTCGACGTCGAAACGCACCGCCACCGGGTCGGCCACCATCACCTCGTCGAGACCGGCCCCCGGGCGGTTGAAGACCAAATCTCGAAACGAGACAACTCCTCGCAACCGCTCGTCATCATCCACTACATACACGTAGGACAGGTCCTCGAGCTCTTCGTGCAACTGACGGATCCGCTCGATGGCCTCGCCTGCCGTGAGACCGAGGGGCAAGCGAGCGATGTCGGTAGTCATCAAGCCGCCGGCGGAGTCGGGGGGATATTCGAGTAGCCGTCGGAGCTCTTGGGCGGTGCCCACCGGAAGCAGATCGAGGAGAACGCTGGCGGCATCGTCCTCGACCTCGCCGAGGAGGTCGGCGGCGTCCTCCGGGCTCATCTCCTCGAGGAGGGAGGCGGCCGCCTCCACTGGCAGCTCTTCGAGCACTTCCACGGCCAGCTCGGGTTGAAGTTCGGTGAGGATCTCGGCGGCCTCGCGTAAGTCGAGGTCGCCGATCAGCTCGGAGACCGCCTCATCGGACAGCTCTTCGAGAATGGCGGCCGCCGCCCCCGGGGCGGCCCCGGCCAGGGCTTCCCACTCTTCGCCGTGCCGGTCGAGATAGTCCTCCACTACCGCAGGCTGGCGACGGGCCTGGGTCAGCAGCTGCCGAGCGAGTTGTCGAGGGGTACGCAGCCGCAGCTTCATGTCGATCCTCGTGGGTTACCGGGAGAGTACCGACGCAGTATCCCTGCGCCTTCGGCGACGCCTCCCTAACACCTCACATCTTCCGTCTCACGTCTTCCGTCTCACGTCTTCCGTCTCACGTCTTCCGTCTCATGTCTTCCGTCTTCCGTCTTCCGTCTCACGTCTCGCGTCTCACGTCTCACGTCTCGTATCGCCCCCCTCCGGCCGTTAGCTGATAGCTGATTGCTGATAGCCGCCAGCCGATAGATGAAAAGCTGATATCTAGCCGCGGAAGGGGCGGACCGAGGTGATGGTCAGGCTGTAGGTGCCGCCGGGAGCCTCGCACTCCACCCGGTCGCCTTGGCGGCGGTTGAGCAACGCCTGCCCGACCGGGCTCCCGGGTGATGCGAGCAGGTAGCCCGGTACTTTGTTCTCGGGGGTGGCGACGAAATATTCGAGTTCGTCGCCGTCCTCATCAATCACCGTCACCACCGAGCCGATGTTCACCACCCCGTCGTCTTCGGGTTCTCGTACCTCGGCGGTGGCGAGGATTGCCTCCAACTGCCGGATGCGGGCCTCCATCAACCCCTGATCTTGCTTGGCGGCGTCGTAGTCGCCGTTTTCGCGAAGGTCGCCATGGGAACGAGCTTCTGCCAGCCGGAGCTCGATCTGACGGCGTCCCTCGGTCTTCAGATGTTCGAGCTCCTCGGCCAGCTTGGCGTGAGCCGCCGGAGTGAGCCAGGTGGCCTCAGCGGTCATGTGAACCGACAAGCTTAAAGCGCTGGCACAATTGCACCAGATGAATCAGGTGCGGATGAGCCAATTCAGCCACGGTGCAGGATGCGCCTGCAAGCTCGGATCGGAGGAGCTCGCTCAGATCCTGGGCATGGTTCGTGACCATCCTGCCACCCGCCACCAGGACCTGCTGGTGGGGTTCGCCCAGGCCGACGACGCCGGCGTTTTCCGCCTCCCCGGCATCGGCAGTCTGGTGCAGACAGTCGATTTTTTTGCCCCGGTGGTAGACGATCCGGCTGATTGGGGCCGCATCGCCGCCGCCAATGCTCTCTCCGACGTCTATGCCATGGGTGGCCAACCCCTGACCAGCCTGCAACTGCTCGGCTGGCCCCGCAACCTCATCCCCTTCGATGTGGCCGGCGAAGTCCAGCAAGGGGGAGCCGAGGTGATGGCCAAGGCTGGGTGCACCATCCTCGGTGGTCATTCGATCGATGCCCCTGAACCGATCTACGGGTTTGCGGTTACTGGGATCGTGGGGGAAGGCCGTCACATCACCAACGCGTCGGGTCGGGCAGGAGATGTCCTGGTTCTCACCAAGCCCTTGGGGATCGGGGTCATCACCACCGCTATCAAGCGCGACTCCTGTCCTCCCGAGGTGGCACGCAAAGCAATTGAGCTCATGATCGAGCTCAATGCCAGCGCCGCCGAAGCCATGGTCGACGCCGGTGCCCATGCCGCCACCGACGTCACCGGATATGGGCTCCTGGGCCATCTGCGCGAGATGCTTTCTGCGTCCCAGCTGGCGGCCCGGCTCACGGTAACGGCAGTTCCGGTCCTCGAGGGAGCTCGCCAGTTGTGTGCGGAGGGGATCTATCCGGGGGGAAGCCAGCGGAACCTGGATGCAGTCACTCCTCACCTCCGGGGGGGCGAGGACCTCGATCGAAGGATCCTGGCCGACGCCCAGACCAGCGGAGGACTGCTCATTGCCCTACCCCAGGAACACGCCGGGACCATCCCCGGCGGCGCCGTCATCGGCGAGCTGCTGGAGGGCGACGGGTACATCGAGCTGGCGTAGCCGCCAGCTGCGGAAGGCCCGAACCGCGGACCCCGGACTAGGCGGCTTCTTCCAAGTCGGGCCGGCGGCCGAGGCCCTTTCTGGGCATCACCCCCCAATCCCGGCGGCGGCGCAAGAAATCGATCAGGCCCATTAGCCGCCAGAAGTTGGAGAGCTGGCGATAGCCCAGGTTGTCGACTAAGGCGTAGAAGGCGAGACGGATCACGTGTTTGCTGCGGGGGTGGCGGCGGAAGCTGATCTCCTCCAGGGCGAGGGCGGAGATGGAGAGCAGGGTTCCCCACACCACCGACAGCGTTAGAAACGCCACCAGGTATTCGATGGAAAGGGCCCCCGTCGCCGCCGCCACCGGGATCACCAGATAACCCGCCGTCTCTACCAACGGCCCCAACAACTCGAAGAGCAGGTAGTAGGGGGTGGCTACCCAGCCCAGAACGCCCATCTTCGGCTTCCCCAGCATGCTCCGGTGACGCCATAAGGTTTCCGCCAGGCCCCGCTGCCAGCGCCGGCGCTGACGGCCCAGAGTGGCCAGGTCTTCAGGAGCTTCGGTCCAGCACACCGGATCAGGGACGAAGGCGATGTGATATCGCCTCCTTTGCTGGCGGTAGTGACGGTGGAGACGCACCACCAACTCCATGTCCTCTCCCACCGTGTTGACCGAGTAGCCGCCCGACTCCATCACCGCCGATCGCTTGAATACTCCGAAAGCTCCGGAGATGATGAGGAGTCCTCCCACGGCACTCCACCCCACCCGACCCACCAGGAAGGCCCGCAGGTATTCCACGACCTGCAAGGTGGCCAGCCGGCTCTTGGGCAGGCCGACATTCACGACCCGGCCGTGGTCGATCTCGCACCCGTTGGCGATACGGATGATGCCCCCGGTGGCGATCACTTCTGGCCGCTCGATGATCGGCATCATCACCCGCAACAGTGCCTCTTGTTCGAGCACCGCATCCCCGTCCACCGCGCAAACGTAGGGGTAGCGGGCGGCGTTGAGCCCAGCGTTGAGGGCGTCAGCTTTACCGCCGTTGTCTTTGCTGATCACCCAGAGGTTGTGGTTCTTGCGGGAGACCAGGGTCTGGCGAACCGGGGCAGTGGCGATCTCGGTCTGCAGCGCTTTCCGGACCGGTACCAAGTCGAATTCCTTCTGGAGGGCGGAAAGGGTGCCGTCGGTGGAGCCGTCATCGATCACAATCACCTCAAACTCGGCATAGCGGAGGTGGAGCAGGGAGTGAACACTTTCCACCACCCCCGCCTCCTCGTTGTAAGCGGGCAGGAGGACGCTCACAGGAGGAGTGAGCGGGGAGCGGAAGATCTCGTCGACTGGGCTCGAGGAGCGACTATGGCGGTAACGGACTAGCTGGCCCCAGGCGAGCACCGTGAACGCGAGATAGGTCAAGTTGAGGAGAACGAAATAAACGATGACCGTGACGCTGAGTCCCTCGAGCAGCCAGCCCATTACCCCACCACCTCGAGCAGGTCGGCAGCTTCATGGAGATGGACTCCGGCTCGTTCGGAGGAAGCCATTGCCTCCACGGCATCGGGATCGAGATAGGCGGCGGCATAGGCGGCGGCGTGGGCTGGTACGAAGATGTCGGTTTGAGCCATTCTCACCAGGTCGGCGAAAGCGCCGTTGTCACCGACCCGGGCCAGAGCGGTAGCCGCCGCCGCCCGCACGTACGGAACACCATCGGTCAAGGTCCCCCGCAGCGCATCAGCGGCGCCGGCGTCACCGATCCGTCCCAGCGCCCGGCTGGCTCGTACTCGAACCTCCGGGGAGGGATCGGCCAGCACCTCGATGAGGCGATCGGATCCACCCGCGTGGCCGATAAGACCCAGCAACTCGGCCGCCATCGCTCTCACCTCCTCCTCTTCGGTGGTGAGGAGCGACGCCAGGGGTGGAGCGCCGGCGGTGCCGAGGGTGCGAAGGGCCTGTGCTCCCACTGGTCGGGAGATGCCGCCCCCGGCCAGACGCCGCACCAAGGGCTCTACCGCTTCCACCGCTCCCAGCATTCCCAAGCTGCGAGCGGCGGCATCAGTGACACGGTGATCCCGATCTTGGAGGGCCCGGATCAGGTAAGGGGCGGCTTCCTCCCCGGTGGCGAGATCTCCCAGGCGGTAAGCGGCCACCGCCCGACGCCAGGGACGGCGGGAGCGAAGCTGATCGACGAGACGTTTGGTCATGCCTACTTCTCGGGAGAGTTCCGCCACCCGGCCCCGAGCGCCTCCCCGCACCGCCCGCCCATAACTTGCCAGTAGGTCGGCCAGGGCCTCGTATTCAACGTTCCCTTGCAGAGGGGTGAGGTCCTCCTCGCCGTCGATCCATCCCAGCACCGATGGCTTCAAACGCTCGCGAGCCGCCGCCAGTCTTCGCAAGCGGCGGTTGCCCAACACCCGGTAACCCACCACCCAGGCGCCGATGAGGGCGTTGACCACGGTCAGGGCCAGCGCCGTGGTAGTGAGGAGCTCGACCATCCTTAGCGACGAGCGGAAATGGCCGCCAGCCGCATCCGCAGCTCCTGGGGGCTGAAAGGCTTGGTCATGTAGTCGTCTGCCCCCGCCTGAAAGCCCCGTACCACATCCGGCTCCTGAGCACTGGCCGTGAGCAAGATCACTTTGATCCCGGCTGTAGTCGGATCGGCTTTGATCTGCCGGGTCACCTCGTAGCCATCCATCTTGGGCATCATCACATCGAGGACCGCGAGGTCGGGATGATCGGAACGGGCCAGATCGAGAGCGGCTTCACCATCGGCGGCTCGCAGCACCTCACATCCCGATCGCTCCAGGCGGTAGGAAATGAGGTCGAGGATGTCGGGGTCATCGTCGGCCGCCAGTACCCGCAGGTTGAGTTGGTCGTTAGGCATATTGATGCTCCTGATCATGAGGAGAGAGGGCCGGCGGGTCGAGGGGCATCACCATGACAAAGGTGGAGCCTTTCCCGACCTCGCTTCTGACCTTGACCGCACCGTCGTGGGCCTCGGCCACGAAGCTGACGATGGAAAGACCGATGCCCGTCCCCGGCACCGATCCGCTGTTGGAGCTGCGATAGAAGCGGTCGAAGATGTGCTCGAGTTCGTCTTCGGGAATGCCCATCCCCGAGTCCGTGACCTCAATCGCTGCTGCTTCGTCGGTCAGCCGGGCACCTAAGGTCACCGTCCCCCGGGGTGGGGTGAACTTGATGGCGTTGTTGAGCAGGTTGTCGATGGCCTGACCGAGACGGCCCCGGTCGCCCACCATGGTGGTGTGTTCCACCGACTGCAACACGATGCCCACGCCCTTGTCTTCGGCCACCGGGAGGGCAGTCTCCACCGCTTCCTCGAGGAGTCTCCCCAGGTCGAAGGGGGCTTTTTCCAGGTGAAGGGTTCCGGCTTCGATCTTGGCTGCCAGCAGTAAGTCGTCCACCATCCTTTGCAGCCGGTGACCGTTGCGGGAAACCACCTGCAGGAATTGGATCTGATCGGGGGTGAGCTCCCCGACGCTGCCATCGACCAGCAGCTCGGTGTAACCAACGATGGAGGTGAGAGGGGTTCGCAGCTCATGGGAGACGGTGGCGACAAAGTGATCCTTGAGCCGGTCGAGCTCCCGCAGCCGTTCGTTTTGGGCCGCCATCTCCCGGTTGGCCTCCTCCAGCGCGGCCCGCGACTCCGACTGCCTCCGCATCATCTCGTTGAAGGCCTCGGTTAGGGTGCCGAGCTCGTCCTTTCCCGCCGCCGGTATCGGGGGGAGATGGGTAGCCCCCCGCGCCAGGGCTTCGGCCGCCGCCACCAGCCGGCGTGCTGGCTGGGCCACCCGCCTTTCGATGAACCAGCCGGCCCCCACGATGATCAAGGCCGCCGCTAATCCCAGGAAGAGACTGAGTAGTCGAGTCCGTTGGATCTCGTCGGTAATCAAGGACTGGGCCCGCTCGACATCGGCGTCGGTGCTGGGGACGATGACGTGATCGAGGGTGCCGTCGATGGCCTCGCGAAGGACGTGGAAGCGGGCGAGGTAAGCATCGATGCTTTGATCGGCGGCCGCCCGGTCGGCATTTTCGTCCAGCAACAATCGGCTGCGGCGATCCACCGCCGCCACGATTCTCTGAGACTGGCGGACGAGATCCTCGAACTGCCTGGCTACCGTCAAAGCCGCTGCGGTCAGCTCCGGAGTCGAAGCGACGGCAGCGAATCGTTGTTGAGCGAGGGTGAAGTCCTGGCCGGCGGTGTCGATCTCCAAGAGGAGGTCGGGGTGGGGAGAGGCCGCGTAAGAGGTGGTGACCAGCGCCAGTTGATTGGTGGCCTCCACCATTTCTTCGGCCATTTCCTCGCGCGGCAGGGTTTCGTT
>DATEDX010000137.1:0-4522 GCA_035281425.1 Acidimicrobiia bacterium | reverse complement strand
CCGGTCGGGCTCCACTCCATGGCTGCCACTCCCTCCTCGTGGACCGTTATGGTCTCGCCGCTCTCCAGATCAATAACCCTCAGTGGGCCAAGGGCAGCGCCGCCGGCAGTGTCGGTGAAGGCCACCCGGCCCCCTCCCTCGGTGAACATGCTCAATCCTTCCACCTCGGCCAGCGATCTGACCTTGGCGCCTTCGGGGTCAAGCATCACCAGCGCCTGGGGAGGCCCCGCCTCCACCACCAGGATGTTGCCATCGGCGAGAACCAGGGGCGCCTGAAAGAGACCGGGGATGACGGCCAGCTCGGTGCGGGTCCCCTCCAGGTCGAGAAAGGCCAGGACCTGATTACCCACATGGATTACCAGGCGGTCGCCCCCGCCCGCCCAATCGAGGTAGTAGGGGGCACCGCCATCGATCAGAGCGGCTTCGCCGGCGGCGACCTCGATCACGCCGAGAGCCACCCCCTGGCCGGAAGGCGCATTGCCGAGATACGCCACCCGCTCCCCGGTTTGATCCGACAGGTAGAAGAAGGGGGCGGTCCCCGCTTCGAGCCGCCGCTGGTTTTCGGCGTCACCCATCTTCACCGACACCTCTCCGGCGTTTTGATCAATCAGAGTCCAGACCGCCAGCCGGCCCCCAGGGGTCCACGTGGGCTGACGGCTGATGAGCCCCGGTCCACCGTCCTCCAGCACCACGCCGGCCCCCTCCAGGTCGGCCACCTCGACCCCCCCGTCGGCGAGGGTGACGAGCAAGGGGCCCAGGGGTGGGGTGGCACATCCGCCCACAAGCAGAACCATCAACACCACCAGTACCCGGCGGACGATCGGTAGCGGCGAGGGAGAGCGGGCGGGCATCGGGCGATGCTAGAGATCGGTGGCGGGTGCGGCCCTAGGCACCGTCTAGCGTTGGACAGATCATGACCACTGCTCTCGCCGTTCTCACCTCGGGTGGCGATGCCCCGGGGATGAACGCCGCCATCAGAGCCGTTACCAAAGTGTCGGCCTCGCTCGGGGTGGCGGTATGGGGGGTGGAGATGGGCTTTGACGGCCTGATCGACGGTGAGTTCCGGCCCTTGACTCGCCAGAGCGGTCGCAACCGCTCACTAACCCCCACCGCCGAAGTGGAGGCGATGGGCAGCCTGGGTGGAACCGCCCTCGGGTCCTCGCGCTGTTCCCGCTTCTTCACCCGCGAAGGGCGGGCCGAAGCCATCCAACAGCTAAGTGAATACTCCATCAACGGGCTGCTGGTTATAGGCGGAAACGGTTCCATGTCCGGGGCCCACGCCTTGGCCGGGGAGTGGGACAGCCCGGTGATTGGCATCCCGGCTTCGATCGACAACGACATCGGGCTCACTCGGGAGGCGTTGGGAGTGGACACAGCTCTCAACACGATCATCGAGGCCTGCGACCGCATCACCGACACGGCCCGCAGTCATCACCGGGCCTTCATCGTGGAGGTGATGGGACGGCATTCCGGCTATCTGGCCATGGCCTCGGCGGTGGCCGCCGCTGCTGACGGAGTGCTCCTTCCCGAGCATCAGCGCAGCCGCGACGAGGTCATCGATGCCGTGAGCGACTGCATCATCCGCAGCTTCGACGCCGCTCGCGACAAGAACCGGGTCCTCATCATCAAGGCCGAGGGGGTTCCGGTTCCTACTTATGAGTTGGTGCAGTCGGTCACCGACCGGCTCGGCCCGGCGGCCAACGTCGAGGTTCGGGGCACCGTCCTCGGCCATCTCGTTCGGGGTGGTAACCCCAGCTTCCGCGACCGCCTGCTGGCCGGACGTTTCGGATTGGTAGCGGTCCATGCCGCTCTCGAGGGTCGCACCGATCTCATGACCGGATGGAACCTCACCGAACTGGGGCAGCCAACCACCGACTCCTGGATCAGGCTCTTCCCGCTGGCCGACGTCCTCGCCGAAACTCAGTCGCTTCTGGAAGGCACTAGCCCGGTCACCATCGATCGGGTACGGCGGATGGAAGCCATCCAAGGAGTCCTCGCCCTCTGAACGAGGAGTGGTCAGGTCAGGGCCCGCGCCTCTAATCGATTACGGGCGATCTCCACTGCCAGGACCAGCAGTGACGCCAGGACCAAGCCGGAAGCAGAGGCTAAAGCCAACCGTCCGAACTCTCCCCGTCCGAGGATGACACCTCCGGTCAGCGGACCCATCACCCGTCCCAACGCCATCAACGATTGGGCGTCTCCCACCCGCTCGGCTGGGGTAAGGGACCGTTCCGCCAGCAGCCGGAAAACCGCGGGTATCCCCATCCACCAAACGAAGCCCCATCCGGTCATGGCCACCATGTAGATCCAGCCCTGGGGAGCTGTGCCGATGGTGGCGGCAGCCGCCGAGCCGGCCAGCAACCACCATCCGGCGGTTCCCCGCCGAGCGGTGAAGCGGTTGGCCACCACCCCCACCAGGGCGTTGAGGGAAAACGCCACCGAGACCAGCGCCGTGCTCAACCCGGCCACCTCCCGCCCCGCCGCCGCCGCAAAGACGAACAGGGCGGAGCCCGACGTGGTAATGCCGAAGAGGGCGAGCAGCAACAACCGGTTGGTGCGGGAGTCGGACACGTTGCGGCCGATGACGGGAAGCTCGCCGTATTCAGCCGGCGGTACCAAGCCGATCAGGGCAAGGACGGCGAGCAAGCCGAATATTCCCCGATATCCGGCTGACTGGGCCACCCAGCCCACCAGGGGAGCACCTAACACGGTGGCCAGCGGCCCAACCGCAGCCACATCGGACAAGCCCTGGCGGTGGCGGGTGGCTTCGGCCCAAGAGAGCCAGGTGAGAAGGCCGAGGCCGATCCCGGCGATGAGCTGGGTCGACAGCAGCAGCCACAGCTCACCGCGCCAAAGCCCTGCGAGGTAGGCAAGCGCCACTAAAAGGAGCGAGGCTTGGTGGAGGCGAGCCTGGGGACGCAAGAGCCGGCCGGCCAGAAAAGAGGCGGCGGCGAATCCCCCCACCTGGAAAGTGGAGACGAGGCCTGCCACTCCAAGGGGAAGATCGAGTTGACCGGCCACCTCGGGGATGACGAAGGGCGTCGCGGTGAAGCAAGCGGCCACGAATCCAGCCGCCGCCAGCACCCCAGGTGAAGCGTGTGATCGGGGCGCGAGCAATGCCCGGACGGGAGCAAACACGGGCCAGAAAGGCTAATCAGCTGATAGCTGGCGGCTCTCGGCTATCAGCTAGAAGCCGATAGCCGTTAGCTATCGATACCGAACTTGAAGGTGGCTATGAGCCTCTTCCAGGGCGGCAATCACTTCCCCGCGGGTGGGGGCGGAAGCGAAGATGAAGCCGAGATACTGATCGGCGTCGGGCACGGTGCGAAGATAGGAACCGGGGGCGGCGGTGACTTCCACCGATTCGATCCCGGGTACGGCTTCGGCGGCACCGATCCCCTCCACCCGGTCGAAAGTCCCCGAGCGGGGGATGGGGAGCATCATCACCCCGGTGGCCCGGTCCCGCCCCGACCGGCGGTGAATGGGTTTACCCACCGCGTGGCGAATGATGAGGGTCTCTAACGAATTACCCATCAACCCAAACTTGAGGGCCCGACCACAGATCCCTCCGATAGAACGGGCCGCCACCTCGATCACCCGTGGCCGGCCATCGGTGATACGCAACTCCACATGGACTGGGCCCTCGGAGAGCCCCAGGGCCTTGACCGCCAGCTCCGCTACTCGCTCCACTTCTTCCACCACTTCGGGGTGGAGGGACGAGGGAGTGACATAAATCGTCTCCTCGAAGTAGGGACCGTCCAACGGCTGGGGCTTATCGAAAAGGGCCAGGGTCTCGAGCTGCCCCCCCACCAGTATCCCCTCCAAGGCGACTTCGGGTCCGGGCATGAACTGCTCCAACAGCAGTGGTTCCGAAGGGTCGCGGCAGGCTACGGCGTTGATCTGCCGCACCCGTTCGGCCACCTTCCCCAGGTCGTCGGGATGGTCCACCCGGATCACCCCCCGGCTGCCGCTCAGGGAGAGAGGCTTCACCACCAGGGGGAAACCGACCTCGGCGGCAAGGGAGGCGGGGTCATCGGCGGGGCCCAAGACCCGGAAAGTGGGCTGCGGCACCTCAGCCCGCTCGAAGGCTCGCCGCATCATGACCTTGTTGCGGGAGGCTGCCGCCGCCCAGGGGGGATTGTGGGGGAGCCCCAGCTTCTCGGCGGCGAGGGCGGCGGGAAGGACCCCGGTGTCGTCCACCGCCACGATGGCATCGACTGGGGTAGTGGCAGCCAGGTCGGCGATAGCGGTGGCCGCCTCCTCGGGCTGGGCGAGGTCGACTTTGATGAAGTGTTCCAGGTCGCTCAAGGGAAGGTCCTCTTCCGAGGCAACCGCCACCTCCACGCCCAGGCCGGTGGCGGCGTCGAGGAAATCGCTCACCCGGTACGAAGAGGTTGGGAGCACCAAGAGGACCCGGGCCATCCGAAAACGGTAGACCTCATCGGCAGCTATCGGCTCTCAGCTTTCGGCTGTCAGCCAGAAACAACTCCGCGTCTCGCCTCAGAGCCGATGTTCTTGTACT
>DATEDX010000136.1:0-13714 GCA_035281425.1 Acidimicrobiia bacterium | reverse complement strand
ATGGCGGGCAGCGAAACCTTCCGGTTGATACTGAAGGGGGACCCGCATAAACACTCTCCTCGGTCCCCGACTGTCGGCCCGGCGCCTTCAGCCTCGCCTCACCCGGGTGGTCCTGCAGCCTGAGAGTTTCCGGGGAACGGTTGCCCCTTCGGCGACCCTCGGTTGTTAACCGGTGGGTCTCTCCCACCCGGCGTCACTGGCAGGTTCATGATATCGCCGCCTCGAGAGAACCCTGCGCATGGGTCCCACTGCTGCTGCTCCGGTTGCGCGGCGGAGACCCGAGTCGATATGATCGCTGCCGCCCGACGGGTGGCCCCCCACACCATGTCGGCACCCCAACCCCACGACAGGGGCAAGCAGGCGGGAACCCCCCTGGCACCCGCTGATGGAAACCCTGTCGGAGCTCTTCTGGGAGAAGAGCACCGCGGGGCTCCGGTTCCCCCTTGCCGGAGCCCCGCCCCCATTAGCTATCAGCTGTCAACCGCGTTCTTATCTGCTGAACCGGCCCCGGAGGGGGCGGTTCAGCAGATAAGAACGGGCTCGTGGCTATCGGCTAGACAGAGAAGCGGACCACCAGTACGTCGCCGGGTTGAACGATGTAGCCCTTTCCTTCCACCCGTGCCTTCCCCTGCCGTTTGGCCGCATCCCAGCCTCCGGCGACGATCACCTCATCGATGGGCGCCACCTCGACTCTGATGAAGCCTCGTTCGAGGTCGGAGTGGATTCGGCCGGCCGCCTCGGGGGCGGCGGCTCCGGCCCGCACCGTCCAGGCTCGGGACTCTTTGGGTCCAGTGGTATAGAAGGAGATCACCCCCAGGCTCCGGTAGGCCGCGTTGGCCATGAGGGCTAGGGCTCCTTCCCCCAGGCCAAGACCCGAGAAGAGTTCGCGCCGGTCGGCCTCAGCTAATTGCGCCGCCTCCTCTTCCAAGCGGGCGGAGAGCACCACCACCACATCACCCTCCGGAACCACCGCCTCGACCGCCTTCCCCATCGAGGCGGCACCGGCCTCGTCCTCATCGACATTGACCACCCAGATCGCCGGCTTGAGGGTGAGAGGAGCGGAGTCCCGCAGCAACTCCCAGGTCTCCTCCGGCCAGGATCGGGTGCGAAGCGCCTCGCCCTGGGCCAGATGTTCGACCACTTCTGCCAGACCTTGGGCCGCACTCCTCTTGCCGGAGTCGGCGGTGGCCTCTTTGGTCAATCGCTCGGCTCGCCGGGCCAGGAGCTCGTGGTCGGCCACCGTCAGCTCGAGCATGAGTTCTTCGGCTTGGGACACCGGATCGATGGTCTCTCCGCCGCTGGGCACCTGTTGGTCGGTGAAAGCCCGCAGCACCACCACCAGTCCTTCCACCTCGCGGAGCCGCGCCAAATAGTGACCTCCCGGGCCAGAACCTTCCGCCGCCGGAGCCAGGGCGGGGAGGTCGAGCAGTTCCAGGACCGCCGGAACCGTTTTGGCCGACTTCTCGATCTGGGCCAGCGCCTCCAAGCGAGGGTCGGGGATACGGGCCACCCCGGGCAGGGGCTCGCTGGTGGTGTAGGGGTGGGGGGCGGTAGGTGCCTGCAGCCCGGTGAGGGCGTTGAAGAGGGTCGTCTTGCCGGAGTTGGTGAAGCCGACGATGCCGAGCCGTGCCATGTACCCATTGTGGCGGTAGGTTGGCGCCAGCATGGACCACGTAGCGGTGATCGGAGCGGGATCTTGGGGCACGGCGGTGGCCGCCCTGGCCGCCCGGCAACGCCCGGTGGTGTTGTGGGCCCGTCGGGCAGAGCTGGCCGAGGCCATCAACGCCTCCTCGGAGAATCCCGACTACCTCGCCGGACACCGGCTTCCTCTCGGCCTGCGCGCAACGTCTCGCATCGAAGAGGCATGTGAGGCGGCCACCCTGGTGGTCATGGCCGTTCCCTCGCACGGCTTCGCCGAGGTGCTGAAACAGATCGGTCCCCTCCCCAATAGGATTCCCGTTCTCTCGCTCACCAAAGGCATCGAGGTCGACACCTTGCGCCGGATGACCCAGGTGGTAGCCGACCTCCTGCCCGACCGGAAAGGCGCTCGGATCGGGGTCCTCACCGGTCCCAACTTGGCTGGCGAGGTTATGTCCGGGCATCCCACGGCGGCGGTGGTTGCCATGGAGGACTCCGAGGCGGCGGCCGAAATCCAGCGCATCTTCATGGGGCCGACGTTTCGCGTCTACACCAACCCCGACGTGGTCGGCTGTGAACTTGCCGGGTCACTCAAGAACGTGATGGCCATCGCCGCCGGGATGTCGGCCGGGCTGGGCTTCGGGGACAACACCCGGGCCGCCCTCATTACCCGGGCCCTGGCCGAGCTGACCCGGTTAGGGGTGGCGCTGGGCGGGCAACCGGCCACCTTCGCCGGACTGGCCGGGATGGGGGACCTCATCGCCACTTGTACCTCGACCCAGAGCCGCAACCACCGGGTGGGGGTGGAGCTGGCTCGGGGCCGCAAGCTCGAGGAGATCACCACCGAGATGAAGATGGTGGCGGAAGGAGTCAAGACCACGAGATCGGTGCTGGCCCTGGCCGCGGCGGCGGAGGTGGAGATGCCAATCGCTACCCAGGTGGGACGGGTGCTATACGAAGGTCACCATCCCCGCGAAGCCGTCATGTCGCTGATGACCCGGGAGGCCAAATCGGAGGTGTGAGCGGTTAGAGGTAGAGGCGGGAGACCACCTGGGCGACGCAGGCGGGCTTGTCGCCCCCCTCGATCTCGAAGGTGAGGTCGATCAAGGCCTGCACCCCTCCAGGGACGTCTTCCACCCCCGCCAGCACGCCCCCCGCTCGCAGCCGTGATCCCACCGGGACCGGGGAGACGAACCGGACCCGGTTGGAGCCGTAGTTGATCCCCATCGTCACCCCCTCCACCTGGAAGATCTCGGCCAGGAAACGCACTGCCAGAGAGAGGGTGAGGTAGCCGTGGGCGATGGTGGTCCCGAAGGGTCCGCTCTTGGCCTGCTCGGGGTCGACGTGGATCCACTGGTGGTCATCGGTGGCCTCGGCGAAGGCGTTGATCCGTTCTTGGGTGATGGGGAGCCACTGGCTGTAACCCAGATGCTGTCCCACCGCCCCCTTCAGTTCGTCGATGCTGGCAAAGGTGCTCATACCCCCCGAAACCTAATGCTATAGCAGTGCTCTAGTACCCATTCCTGCATTCAGATTTGTCTCAGATCGCCGCCGCCGCCCGGAGCGACCGGTACATGAGCTCCCGATCGCCCAGCAAATGGTGGAGCCGTCGCTCCAACCCGCCGATGGGATAGAGGTTCTGGGGCGCTCGCGGCTCGCGGTGGGCGGCGCTGGCGAAGCGGCACAGGGTGGCTCCGGTGAGATCGGCAATCCGCCGCGCGGCAGGAACGTCGTGGTCGGCGGTGATCTCGGCGCGGACGATGCCATCCACCGGACCGGCTGCGGCCAAGGGCAGCTTCAGGTACCAGGAGTAGCGACTCCAACTGGTGGTGGTGAGGAAGAGAGGAGTGCGATCCCCCGGACCCAACTGGGAGAGGACCGGTCGCAGGCTGGGAGGAAGGTACTGGACGTGTTGAGTCTTGACGTACCCCACCGCCCCCGCCACATGCCGGCGGTGCGAGAGCGGACCGTCGACCACGATCAACGGAGCCTCGGCGAAGGCAGCCGCCACCTGACCTTCGAGTTCACCCATACGTTGCTGTAGCCCCAGCCACAGTTCTTCCGGGGTAACTCCGTTGGTGGGATGAACCTCGTAACGACCATGGCGGGTCTCGATCGTCCGAGCTGAAGGTGCGGCGGTGAATACCCCCCGCCGCACCTCGGCGCCTACCACTTTGGCCACCCGGTTGCAGAGCACCGCCCCGGCCCCGTAGCTGGCGGCCAAGGCCAGCATCGGGGTGCCGCCCGCCTCTTCGATCCAGAGGTTGGCGTCGATTCGCCGCACCCCATCCACGAAAAGCACCTCTGCCGCCGGTTCGGTTCGTGGAGGGATGGGGGCCCACCGATCGGCTGGCACCTCGATGTCGACGTTGGTCTCCGGGGCCGCCAGGTCGCCTTCGGCCCCCGGCGACCCATATTCGGGCGACCATGGCTGAACGGTGAACTTCATCAACCCACCCGTAACACCCGGGCACTACCCCCGGCCTTTTCCACCTGATAGCGGACCGGTATCTGCTCGGCTAGTTCGGCGACGTGGGTGACGATCCCCACCGTCTTGCCAGCCGCCCCTAGCTCGCTTATCACCGAGGCCACCACGTCCATCGACTCGGCATCGAGGGTGCCGAAGCCCTCGTCGAGAAAGAAGGAGTCGAGGCGACCGGAGCTGCCGCGGTGAGCGGCGGCTGCCTCCGCCACCTGCTCGGCGAGGGACAGGGCCAGGGCCAGGGAGACGAGGAAGGTTTCCCCCCCGGACAGGGTCTTGACCGAGCGTCGGTTGCCGGCGGCCAGGTTGTCGATTACCTCGAAGTCTTTTCCATCCATCGACAACTGGTACTGGCCCCGGGTGAGGTCGAGCAGTCGGGCATTGGCTCCCGCCACCAAGGCTCGGAAGACCTCATCGAACACCCACTGCTTGAAGCGGTTGGCTTTGAGTTCGCTCCACAGCGTCTGAGCCCGGGCAGCGTCCAGGGTGACACTCGCCTTCTCCCCGCTCCGTATCGCCAGCTCTTCCAGTCCGGCTTCGATCTTGTTCCGCTGAGCTCGGGCGGTGGTGAGGGCATCGACCACGGCGTCGCGGGGGTGGGTGAGGCCGGGGTCGAGGGCCGCCTCCGCCAGCCGGGCTTTCAGGGCAGAGCCAGTCTGGGTTCGGTGATCCTCGGCCTCGGCCAGCAGGCGGTGAGCCTTTTCAGATGCCTCGACCAGGGGAGGGAGGCTCTGCTGTCTCCAATCGTCGAGTACCCGCCAGCCTTCCACCGGGGTGGAGAAGTCGATCGAAGGTGGAGAGAGTCCAACTTGGAGCAACTCGGTCCAGGCGGTCTGCAACCCCGAAGCCAGCTTGGTTTGACGGTGGCCGATCTCAGCCTGCCGCCGCTGGGCAAGCTCGCTCGCTTGCCGGGAATCGGCCAGGCGCTGGCGAGCCGCGGCCAGGGCAACCTCGAACGCCTCGAGCCGCGTGGAGAGCTCGAGCAAGCTGGCGGTATCGCCCACCCCCTCCAAGCGCCGCTCCAGGTCACTCAGCTGGACGGTGAGAGTGTCGACCCGGCGGGAGGCGGCCGCCTCCAACTGGCGGGCTTCGGCTTCTCCCGCCCGGGCCCCTTCCAATGCCCGCTCCGCCCGGACTAGATCGGCCGGCGCCTCCTGAGAGAGGAGCTCGGCCAGTGGCTGGCCGCAGACCGGGCAGGGATCGCCCACCTTGAGACTTCGGCGGAGATGAGCGGCGCGGTCGGCATCCTGGACCGCCCGCAGGTTGGCCTCGGCCTCGGTCACCGCCGCCTGGGCCGCCTGCAGCCGGGTGGTGCATTCCTCCAGGGCGACTCGTGCGGGCTGCCTCTCCCCTTCCAGCTTCACCTCCAGCTCCCGGTCGTCGATCCACTGTTTGACCTGGGCTCGTTTCGGAAGCTCCCGCTCCTCACCGCTGAGCTGGGCCAGCTCTGTCTCCGCCTGCTCCACTGCTTGCTTGGCCTCGGCGGCGGCTAGGGCAGCCGCCTCGCCGGCAGCCAATAGCACGGCTAGATCGGCGGGTAGGACAAGCTTCGTCAGCAAGGTCTGCTGCCCCTCCAACTCGGCCAGCTCGCCGCGGCTGCGGGCGATCTCCTCCTCGACTTCGGCCAGTTCGGGCAGGGCCTTCTCCACCCAGGTGAGCAGCGCGGACAGTTCTTCCTCTCGGCGGCGAGCCGCCTCGGCCTGGGCGCCGGTCAGCTCGCCCAGTTCGGAGAGCCGCTGCTCGATCCCCCGGAGCCGCCCTTCGGCCTCCTTGTGACGGAGGGAGGCGAGCTGCGCCACCCGGTTGAAGATCTCGAGGTCGAGAAGGGCCCACAGCAGGTCTTGGCGTTCGGAGGGGCGGTGGTGGAGGAAGCGGGCAAACTCGCCCTGAGGGAGAAGGACACAGGTCGTGAACTGTCCGTAGTCGAGGCCCAGCAGGCTCTCTACTTGTTGGGTGACGGCATCGGCCCCCACCGCCAGCGGCTCACCCCTCCGCTCCAAGCTGGCCTCGTCGGTGTTGGCCCTTCCCTTGGCGTCTTTGCGCACCACCCGGGAGACCTGATATTCCTCCTCGCCGATGCTGAAGGTGAGAGCCACCACCGCCTCTAGCTGGCCCTGGGTGACTACCGGGGCCACCGCCCCTTTCCCGTGGCGAGGCACCGATCCGTAGAGAGCAAAACAGATGCCGTCGAGGACGCTGGTCTTACCTGCCCCGGTGGGGCCGGTAAGAGCGAAGAGTTCCACCTCTCGGAAGTCGATCTCGGTCCGTTCCCGGAAAGGTCCGAAACCTTTGAGGGTGAGCACCTCGGGTCTCATCCCTCCACCTCCTGGCTGGCCGCCACCAGCTCGTCGAAGAGCTCGGCCAGCGGGGGGTCGTCGATCTGGCGCCAGGCGAGATACTCCCGGAAGAGCTCAGACGGGTCTCGCCCTAACCGGCGGGGAGTCACCGGTTCAGTGGCGGCGAAGCCGGGGTCGAGCCGGATCTCCACTGCGCCCGGCAGGAGTTCCCGCACCGTTTCGGCCAGCCCCACCCGGGCTCCTTCTTCGAGGATCACTCGGAGAAAGTCGTCGGCCATCTCTCCAGCCGCCGCTTCCACCTGGGCCAGGGTCCCCCGGACGGTGCGCAACCGCCTTCCCGCGGTGAGGGGATGCTCCCGCACCTGGGCGGGAAGACCCGGCTCGGCTTCCACCACCAGCACGGCCTTTCTGTCCTGTTCCTCGCCAAAGTCGAGTTGGAGGGGCGACCCGGCGTACCAGACCGGCGCCGGGGCGGGGATCCGCTGGGGGCGGTGGAGGTGGCCCAGGGCGACGTAGCTCAGGAAACCCGGGAAGGCGAGGGCGGGGATGGCGTAGTCGAAGAGGTGGGCAGTCCTTTCGCCCCCACCCGTCTGGCCCCCGGCCACCATCAGATGGCCGGTGAGGATGTTGACGGTGTCGGAAGGAAGACCGGCGCACATAGCTTCGATGATCCGCTCGACCCGGGTGGCGTACTCGGTGGCGAGTTGGTTGGAGTCGAGGGCGAGAATCTGTTCGGTGCGAACGATGCCTCGTTTGCTGATGAAGGGAACCATCACCACTCGCATCGGAAGCCCGGGAACGGCGACCACCCCTCCCTCCTCGGGCCGCTTGGGGAGACTTCCCACTGACACCCGTCCCAACTCGAGCAGGGGCGTCACCGCCCGCAACCTTCCCGGGTGATCGTGATTGCCGGCCACCACCACCACCGGCGACACCTGGGCGAGGTCGAGCAGGGCCCGGTAAACGATCTCCTCGGCGACCGGGGTAGGTGCGGGCGAGTCGAAGAGGTCGCCCGCCACCAGGGTGAGGTCGACCTGCTCCTCCGAGGCGACGGCGGCAACCTCGGCCAGCACTTGGCGATGCTCGTCTTCGCGGCTCCGGCCCCGCATAGTCCGGCCGACGTGCCAGTCGGCGGTGTGGAGAAGCTTCACGACAGTCCTTCGAAGGGGTCGCCTTGGCTGGAGGGGAGACGGTCGATGGCTTCCGAGGCCCGGGTGGCCCAGGCGGGGAAGGGGAACTCCAACACGAGGGGTACCGGCAATTCGGGTTGGGTGAGCATCATCGTCCCTGGTTTGAGGATGGTGGCCCGCTGACGATGGACCGCGGGAAGGAACCCATATTCCTCGCGGGAGGCTTCGGCGGGGTCGAGACGGCCCACCACCCGGATAGAGCAGTTGGCGATGATCCTCCGCTCCACCTCGCTGGCGGTTTGCTGGGCGCCTAGCAGGATCACCCCCAGGCTCCGTCCCCGCTCCGCCACGTCGAGGAGGATCTCCTTGATGGGGCTCTGCCCTTCCCGGGGAGCGTATTTGTTGAGTTCGTCCAGCACCAGAAAGAGCAACTCGGCCGACTGTCCCGACGCCTCCTTGTCTTCGAAGGCCCGCCGCACCGCCACCCCCACCACGAATCGTTTGGCTCGGTCGTGGAGGTTGTGGAGGTCGACCACGGTGACCTGATGGTCGAGGGTGATACGGTTCTTCTCCGGGTCGGGTTGGTCGCCGCGGATCAGTCGCTCCACATGGCGGACCGAACCCTGCAGCCGGCGAACGAAGGCGTTGACCGTCCCCTTGCCGATGGCGGGGCCGGCCCAGAGCGGGGCGTCGTCTTCCGACTGCACCTTCTCGGTGATCAGGTCGACGAGGTCGCGGAAGGTGCGTACCTCTCGCCCTTCTACCCGCACCCCACCATCGCCGATGGCAGTGGCTCGCCGCAGCTGAGCCATGACGTTGTAGACCACCATGGTGTATTGGGCCCGTTCGTCTTCGGCCTCGGCGAAGAGGAAGGGGAGAAGATCCTGGTGGCAGAACTCGTCCAGGGTCCAGAAGAACGCCGTGACCCCCTGAGGGCGGGTGGAAACATCAGCCACCGCCATCCCTCCCGGCCGGGGCGGGGCGTAGACCCTCATCGACTTGAAGGACTCGGCGGGTAACCCGAGCTTGAGGTAGCGAAGTCGCTGCTCGTCGTCGAGGGCCGAGTTGGCGTGGTCGAGGAACAGCAGATCTTCCCCTTTGACGTTGAAGATGAGGGCTTTGGTATTGATGGCTCTCCGCCCCAACACTCCCGACGTGAACAGGGAATGGAGAAGGAAAGTGGCATAACTGGTTTTGGTGGCCACTCCCGAAATGCCGGAGATGTTGACGTGGGCGCCTCTCTGGCCATCCACGAACTCGAGGTTGACGAAGAACGGCTCGCCGTCACGGGAAAGGCCCACCGGGAGCCGTTGCTCCATCCGGTCGAAGAAGAGGGCGCGATCGCGTTCTTCTCCTACTGCCACTCGTACCTCTTGACCGGGAAGGGGAGGGACGAAGACTTCGGGCTCGAACCGGGTGGCGGTGACCTGAGCGGCCTCCGAGATCTCAGCCGGGAGCAGTCCCCGCTCGATGAGGAAGACATCGGAGTCGAAGCGGGCCCCCTCGTGACGAGCCCGGACCTGAGCCACGGTGCCGTAGATGCGGACCAGATTGCCTCCGGGTAGTTGCCGCTCGGTGGCGACGACGTCGTCGAGCTGGAGGAAGCGCTCCGGATCGACCCCCACCCAGAATTCGAGCGGGGTGGCATCTTCCGTACCGATGACCCGGCCTACCGCGACTTGTTCTTCACCCACTTCCACCCGGCGAGGCTATCAGCGGGGGGTGACAGGAACCGGGATCCCCCTCCGCGGCCAATCTCAATGCAATGTTGGGGTGTAGAGCACGGCTATAGCATTAGGTTTGCTGGTTAGCGGCGGGCCATGATCCGGTAGACGGCGTCGGTGGTGAGGACGTACAGCTCTCCGGCGGCGTCGGTGCCGAAGGAGACCACCGGGCCCGGCACCCCCACCTGGTTGGTCCAATCGGTATGCGACAGCGCCTCCCCATCCTGGTAGCGGAAGCTGCGCAGCCACCCCCCGCAGTAGTCGGAATACAGGTAGTGCCCCAACAACTCGGGGATCGACTCGCCCCGATAGACCACCCCACCGGTGATCGAACAGGTGCCGGAGTCTCCATGTTCGACCTCCAGGACCGGCAGGGTAAGGCCGGCCACCTCACAACCCCGGGCCGGGGAGAAACAGTGGAGGCCCTCGGTGATGGACCAGCCGTAGTTGAGTCCGGCGCCGTCGGCGGGAGCGACGTTGATCTCCTCAAAGGCGTTCTGACCGACATCGCCGATATAGACCAACCCGTCATCGAACCAAAAACGCCAGGGGTTACGTAACCCGCTCGCCCACACCTCATCGGCGCCGTCGGAGTCGGCGTAGGGGTTCCCGGGGGGAATGGCATAGGGGTCGGCCTCGACGTCGAGGCGGAGGAGGTTGCCCAACAGATCATCGACCGGTTGGCCGGTGCCGAACTGGTCCGCCGCTCCCCCGCCGTCGCCCAGTCCGATGTAGAGATAACCGTCGGGTCCAAACGCGATCATCCCCCCGTTGTGGTTGCGGGCCGGTTGGTCGACTTGGAGCATCACCCGTTCCTCGCCCTCGTTGAACTCGGAGATGACTGTGTCTCCGTTGGTGTCCGTGTAGTGGAGGAAGAGCCGTTCGGGATCGCTGGGATGCCAGGCCATTCCCAGCAACCCTTGTTCGTTGGCTTCGCTGCCCACCCGGTCGCGGATGTCGAGGAACTCGGAGAAGCCGTCATCGGTCTGCTCCCACACCTGCCCTGCCTTGGTGATGAGAAATAGAGCGCCATCGAGGCCGGGAGCGAGGAAGATCGGGAAGGGAAGGTCGCCTTCCACCAACTCATACTCGAGACCCTGGAGCGCGGCCAGGGTGGTGGTGGTCGTCGTGGGCGCAGCCGTCGTGGGTGGCTGGGTAGTCGTTGACACCGAGGTGGTGGAGGTGGAGGTCGTCGCCGCGGTCGTAGTCGACGTACTAGCTGGGTCCTGACCGGCGCATGCCACCACGAGCGCGACCAACAGCACGGCTGGAGTACGCATGTGGGGAACGTAGCCGGAATCGTCCCCTAAGCGGCATGACCTAGGCAGCTATCGGCTATCAGCAGTCAGTTTCCCCCGCAAGGGGCCGTGTGCGATCTGCGGTAACACGTATTTCGCCACCAGGTCACATTCGGCCAGATGGGGATAGCCGGAGAGGATGAAGGCGTTGATCCCCACCCCCTGGTAGGCGCGCAGTTTCCCCGTCACTTGGTCGGGGTCGCCGACGAGTGCCGCTCCCGCCCCGCTTCGGGCCCGCCCAATCCCGGTCCAGAGATTGGGCTCGGCGTAACCCTCATCGTCGGCGCTTTCCCGCAGTTCGGCCTGTCGCTGCACACCAACCGAGGCGGCATCGAGCGACCGGCCCCGGATCGCCGCTCCAGTGTCGGCATCGAGTTTGGAGACCAGGCGGCGGGCCGCCTCCTTGGCGGCAGCTTCGGTTTCCCGGACGATGACGTGGGTCCGCAATCCAAACGCCAGCTCCCGGCCATGTCGAGCCGCCCTCCCCCGCATCTCCGCCACCGTCTCCCCCACCACCGCCACCGTGTCCGGCCAGGTCAAGAACACGTCAGCCGCTTTCGCCGCCACCTCTTTGGCGTCTTCGGAGAACCCCCCGAAGTAGAACGGCGGTGAAACCCCCGAGACGGTACGGGCCCGGGGTGGATCGAGGTCGAGCCTGAGAAACTCACCGTCGATGGTGAGGTGCTCGCCGTTGAGCAGGGTGCGGAGCGCTTCCATGTATTCGAGGGTCCGCTGATACCGGGGGCCAGAGGGGAGGGTCTCCCCGGGGAGATCAGAGGAGATGATGTTGATCGTGAGCCTGCCCCCCAACATCTGGTCGATGGTGGCGAGTTGGCGGGCCAGTTGGGGGGGCCACATCTCTCCCATCCGCACCGCCGTCAAGAGTTGCATTTGCTTCACCTGGGGGGCGATCCCCCCGGCGAAGGCAACCGTGTCGATACCCAGGGCGTAGCCGGAGGGAAGGAGAACGTTGTCGAAACCGTTCTGGTCGGCTTTGAGGACGATGTCCCGGCAGTGCTCCCAGGTGGATCGGAGAGCCGGGTCGGGCACGCCGAGGAATTCGTAGTCGTCGTCACAGAGGGCGCCAAACCAAGCGACCTCCACCGGCTGGTTGCTCATGGAAGCGGTCTCCCTTCGCTCGCCTGCAGGATTGCATAAACGTCGTGCCGGGTCAGCTCGACCCGAAGGGCCGCCTCCGCCTCCCGGACCCGGTCGGGGCTTTGGGTGCCGATGATGGCCACCGGCCGGGAGGGATGGGCAAGCACGAAAGCCAGGGCTACTGCGGCCCGAGAGCTCTGCTCCCGGGCGGCAATGGCGTCGAGAGCTTCAAGGAGGGCAGGCGGGACTCCCTCACCGGTGGCCAGCCGGCCTCCCCCCAAAGGGCTCCAGGCCAGCGGCGTTATGCCGAGGCGCATGCACTGATCGAGGGTTCCGTCCCGGAGCGGCTGCAGATGCAGCGCCGAGAACTGCGGCTGATGGGAAGCGAGGGGAAAGGGAAGGTGAGCGACCAGCGCGTCCACCTGAGCAACGGTGAAGTTCGATACCCCTACCTCTCTCACCAAGCCGCGTTCGCGCAGCTGGGCCAGCGTCTCCGCCAGCGAGGCGGGGTGGCTGAAAAGGTCGGGACGATGGATCTGGTACAGGTCGATGACCTCGACCTTGAGCCGGCGAAGCGATGCTTCAGCGGCGGAGCGGAGGTAGTCGGGGGAAGAGTCGTAGGGGACCCCGGGGATGATCCCCCCTTTGGTGGCGAGGATGATCTGTTCCCGGAGTTCTGGGCGGAGGCGCAGCGCCTCCCCCAGCAGCTGCTCGGCGCTGCCGAATCCAGTTCCTCCATAGTCGAGGCCGTAAACATCGGCGGTGTCGACCAGCTTCATTCCCACCTCGAGGGCGGCCTCGATCAGATCGGCGGTGTGACCCGGGTCGGGATTGGTGAGCCGCCAGCATCCGTAGGCAAGGGGTCCAACCTCGAACCGCCCCAGGGCCCTCCCCGGGGCGAGTGGCAATACCATGCTCGCACCCTAATCAGCAGCCGAAAGGGGAGCAGAGTGAGCTTCAGGTACGGAGTGATCGGGACCGGAATGATGGGGGTGGAGCACATCACCAACATCCTTCATATCGAGGGTGCTGAGGTGGTCGCCTATGCCGACCCCTTTCCCGCCTCCCGTCAAGCCGCCCACCGCCTCGTTCCCGAAGCTGCCGAATTCGAGAACCATCGCCGGTTGATCGACTCAGGGCTGTGTGAAGCGGTGGTGGTCGTCACCCCCAACCAGACCCACGCCGAAGTGCTGATGGATCTGATGCCGACCGACCTCCACGTCTTGGTGGAGAAGCCGCTCTGTACCACCGTCGAAGATTGCCGGCGGGTGATGGAAGCCGCCCAGGGTCGAGACGCCATCACCTGGGTAGGTTTGGAATACCGCTATATGCCCCCGGTGGCCCGGCTGATCGAGGAGGTGCGCAAAGGCACCGCCGGCTCCCTCCGGATGCTCGCCATCCGTGAGCACCGTTTCCCTTTCCTCGACAAGGTGGAGAACTGGAACCTCCGCACCGCCACCACCGGTGGAACCATGGTCGAGAAGTGTTGCCACTTCTTCGACTTGATGAATCACATCCTCGATGCCCGCCCCGTCCGGGTGATGGCCTCCGGGGCCCAGGATGTCAATCGCCTGGGCCTGGCCGATATGCTCGACAACGCCTATGTCATTGTCGACTATGACAGCGGCGCCCGGGCCATGCTCGACCTATGCATGTTCGCCGACGCCACCTTCAACCAGGAAGAGGTGGTGGCGGTGGGTGACCACGGCAAGTTGGAGGCGCTGATCCCCGAGATGGTGCTGCGGGTGGGGCGGCGGGGGGAACATTGGATTGGCAAGGTAGAGGTAGAACAGGTCCACGACCCCTCGATCCCCTACCAGGGACATCACCATGGGTCGAGCTACCTCGAACATCTCGATTTCATCGCCGCCTGCCGGGGCGAGCGAGAGCCGGGAGTCAACCTGGAGGACGGGCTCCTATCGGTGGCGATGGGGGTGGCCGCCCACCGCTCCATCGAACTGGGCCGCCCGGTCACCCTGGCCGAGGTCCTCTAACCCTCTCCCTTCCCGGTTTTGGCGCGCCGGGATCGGGCTATAGCCCGATCCCG
>DATEDX010000135.1:0-7033 GCA_035281425.1 Acidimicrobiia bacterium | reverse complement strand
CCCCTAAGTCCGGTGGACCGTCTCCGACATTCTCACCGCCACGTCCACCCCCGAGGCAAAGGTGATGATGGCCACTACGGCAATGGCAGCTTGAGGGTGGAAGCGGTCGGCGAGGTATCCGGTGGTGAGGGCACCAACCGCGAACCCGAGATCGCGCCAGAGGCGATAGGTGCCCACCGCCGAGGCCCGCCAGCCGGGGTGGGCCAAATCGCCCACCGCCGCCAGCAGGGTGGGATACACCAGGGCGGTTCCCGCTCCCAGGGCGACCGACGCTATCGCCCAGGTGCCCATGCTATTGCCCCAGGCGATGCCGGCGATGGCGGCGGCTTGGATCCACATTCCAGCCACGATCAGGCGTTTGCGCCCCACCCGATCCGACCAGGCACCGGTGAACAGCTGACCTAGTCCCCACACGGCGGGATAGAGGGCGGCGAGCACCCCGATCTGGTCCAGCCGGAGCCCGGCCCCGGCATAAACGAGGGGTAAGAGACCCCAGGCCATGCCGTCGTTGAGGTTGTTGACCAGGCCCGCCTGGCTGGCAGCCGATAGCGATCGGTTGCCGAAGCTTGTCTCGAAGAACACCTGACGGGTCTTTTTGCCCGGGGCGAGAGGGCCGCCGGTGGCTTCGTGGCGAACATGACCGGTGGTTTCCCGCACCACCAGGGTCGACAGCCCCAAGCCCAAACCGGCAAAGGCCAGACCCAGGTAGAAAGGTTCGGGACGCAGACCGTGGCGGGCGGCGATGAAGGCCGTGACCAGTGCCGTCGCTGACACTGCCAGGTACCCGGCGGCTTCGTTGAGGCCCATCGCCAACCCGCGCCGCCGGGGACCGGCCAGATCGATCTTCATGATGACGGTGGTCGACCAACTCAGGCCCTGATTGATCCCCAGGAAGATGTTGGCCGCCACCACCCAACCCCAGGTTGGTGCCCAGATCAGAAGCAGGGGAACGGGAAGCCCCGCCAACCAGCCCGCTACCAACACCGGTTTGCGGCCAAAGCGATCACTCAAAGCCCCGGCCACGAAATTGGTCGCGGCTTTGACTAGACCAAAGGCGAGGATGAACGTGAAGGTGGCGGCGAAACCCGCCAGCCCGAACTCACTTTCAGCCAGTAGGGGAAGGAGGCTGCGCTCCTGGCCCAGCATTCCGCCCACGAGGGCATTGACCCCCACGAGGAGGATGAACTGACCCAGGTTGGCCCCGATGCCCAAACGGACGGGATCGTTCACGTGGAGGGGCGCGATCGCCCGATCTCTTCGTAACTTCCGCTGGTGACGGCCGCGGGTTTGTTGCCCGTCCGAGCGAGGAGGCTGGCGGCCGTCATCGCCCGCGGTCCGTGTTCGCAGTGCACGACCATTCCCGGTTCCAGGGACGATGAACTGGAGAGCTCACCCAGTTCAACGTGGAGGGCGCTGGGAAGATGTCCTCGTTCCCACTCGGAACGCTGGCGGACATCGAGCAGGAGAGCATCGGGGGCGATCCCTTCTGGGGGGATGAGGGGGAGAGCCTCGAGGGGACCGCCGGTCGCGGTCCAATCGTCAATGGAGATCCGGCCGGCCAGGTTCTCAAAGCCGACGTTGAGGGCCTGGCGTACTAACTCTCGTTCGCTCTGTTCGGGATCCATCACGAATGCCAAGTGTTCGCTGGGTTCGATCAGCCATCCCAGCCAGGTGGCGAACTGGTCGCGGAGGGCGATCGAGATGGACCCGGAGATGTGGCCGGAGGCGAAGCGTTCCGGGGAGCGCACGTCGATCACGGTCATGTCCCCGAGATCGCTGCGGCTGAGGGGAGTGAGTTGCGGCAGTTCCTCGCCGTACACCCGGGGTCCCCGCTGGTTGACCTCTCGCAATCGGTTGAAATATTTGGGGTGTGTTCCCAGTCCGGCGAGGAGGCTGGCGACGAAGCTCTCCTCATCGGCCGCCCTCATCACCGGATGGCCGGCTCGCTCCCGTCCGATGTTCGAGGTCAGGGCCGGGGGAGCTCCCGCCGAAGAGCAGAAGGAACCTCCGCCATGGGTGGGTCGCACTTCCACCTCATCGGGTAGTGAGGTGAGCAGTTTCCTGACCGACCGGTAGGCCTCCCGCGCCAGAGGTATGGTCAGCTCCGGCGCAACCAGGTCGGGGCGGGCCACTCCCCCCACCATCAGGGTGCCTCCCGAGAAGAGAACCAAGGGAGCAGGACCGTCGAAGATCAGGTAGGCCAAATGTTCGGGGGTGTGTCCCGGACTGGCCACCGCCTGGAGCGTGAGGTCTCCGACCATGACTTCGTCAGCCGGCTCGAGGGCCCGGTATTCGTGAGCCAGTTGGGACGCCTTGGGGGCCAGCAGGTGTGCTCCTTGAGCGACTAACTCGCGCCCCCCGGAAACGAAGTCGGCGTGAAGATGGGTCTCGGCGACGTACCGGATCTGCAACCTTCGGGTACGGGCCACCTGCAAGTAGGGACGGGGGTCACGGGCGGGGTCGAGGACCAGGGCCGATCCATCACCCAGATCGATCAGATGTGAGCTGTTGCCTAGTCCCGGCTCGGGTATTGACACGACCTCAACAGAAGCCATTATTCAAACCAACACTTGAATAACCTGCGGGCAATATATGAGATCGGTCCCCGATTTTCAAATCATTGCTTGAATACGATGCCAATGAAGTCAGGTTCCCGACCCGCCAAAGACCAACTCTTCGACGGTTTCGCCCAGGTGGCGGCGGCGCTGGCCAGCGGCCGGCGGTTGGAGATCGTCGAGCTCCTGGCCCAGGCCCCACGCTCGGTGGATGAGATCGCTGGCGCCATCGAACAATCGGTGGCCAACACCTCCCATCATCTGCGGAGGTTGGCCCTAGACGGCCTAGTGACACATCGTCGACGGGGCCGTCAGGTGGTTTATCAGCTTGCCTCGGACCAGGTGTATGGCCTGTGGAAAGCTCTCCAGCAGGTAGCGGCCGCTCATCACCATGAGCTCACCACTCGGGCCGAGCGCTATCTGGGCCAACGGGCGGGCTTGGGCACACTTGGGTTGGATGAACTCAAAGAGCGAGTAAGCCGTGGCGAGGACTTGTTACTGATCGATGTAAGGCCGGTGGAGGAATACGCTGCCGGTCACATCCCCGGTGCCATCTCCGTACCCCCCGACCAACTCGAGCTGCTCGATGAACTCATCCAAAACCACGCCACCGCCGGCATCGTCGCTTATTGCCGGGGCCCCTACTGCGTTTTTGCCGACCAGGCCATTCGTTATCTGGAGGCCCGGGGAAGGAGGGCATGGCGTTTGCATGGCGGGGTTCGCGACTGGGCGATGAACAGGTCGAACCCCTTGCCTCCCATCATCCGCTCTGGGGACGGTGAGACGTTCGGTCATAACCACGGTGACTGAGACCATCATCACCCCCGACCGCCGCCTCCGGGTATACATCTCGGCCGGGGAGCAGGCAGAGGAGCGGGAGACCGCGGCCAAGGCCATTACCGCCATGCACATGCAGCCCATCACCCTGGAGGGGACGGTGGCGAGCCTCCCCCGGGAGGAGCTGGCGCGTAGTCTTCTCAACCAAGCCGAAGTCTTCGTCGGAGTGTTTGGAACTCCCGACTCCCGTGACTCAGCCCACGAGGCCGAATTCCAACAGGCGGCAGCCCTGCCGAGACTGGTTTATGTCAAAGTGGCGGGTTCGGCGCGGCCCGACCCGACGGCTGTGCGGGCGCTGCAGAACCTTGCCGATGCTTACCGGACCTTCAGCTCCTCCGAAGAGCTGTACGAGCTCCTTCAAGATGACTTGGCCCAGTTGTTGACCGAGCGTTTTCAGCGGGGAGAGACCCAACGAGTGCTTCCCGGTGGCACTCTGACCTTCCTGGTCATCGATCTCCAGGGGTCCACGGAAATGCTGGAGCGGTTAGGCCCCGATTATCGAGAGCTGCTGGAGCGCTACCACAACATCGTCACGCGGGCGGCGGCCGACCACGATGGGCATGTGGTGAGTATCGAGGGTGACGGCCTGTTCTTGTCGTTCACCCTTCCCGAGGCGGCCGCCTCCGCTGCGGTGGACATCCACCGGCGCCTGGCCGGTGAGTCCTGGCCGGGGGGCGTCCAACCCCGAGCTCGAATCGGGTTGCACAGCGGGAGCGCCCGCTGGACTCCCCACGGTTATATCGGTCTGGATGTGCAGCGGGCGGCTCGTATCGGTGGAGCGGCCCAAGGCAGTCAGATCCTCCTCTCACCCTCTGCCCGGGGACTGCTCGAAGATGCGGCGAGGCGGGGCGGCTTCAAGCTGGTGGATTTAGGCCAGTTCATTGTGCCCGGGTTCAGCGCCGGTGTACGGCTGAGCCGTCTCGATCCCGCTGGCTTGGAGCCGGCCCTGCTGCCGCCCCGAGCTCGGCCTTACCTTCCTTCCTCGGTGCCGGCACCCGCCCATGAGCTGGTGGGACGAGTTACCGACCTCAGGGGTGCGGCGCAGATGGTGAGATCGGCTGCGGGCCGCTTAGTGACCATCACCGGCCCCGGCGGCACGGGCAAGACCCGGATGGCGATCGAGCTGGGGCTTCGACTGCAGCCGGATTTCGCCGACGGGGTGATCTTCGTCGACTTAGCCTCTGTTCGAGACCCCCAGCAATTCCTGGCGGCGGTGGGGAGGGCCGTGGGAGTCTTCGAATCGGCGGGGCGGAGCATCCTCGAGGGTCTCAGCACGGTCCTCGGTACCTCCGAAATGCTCCTGATCCTGGACAACATGGAGCAGCTCATCGCCGCTGGTCCCGAAATTGGTCGGATCCTCGAGGTGTTGCCTCGGGCCCGGATCCTTGTTACCAGCCGGGCACCGCTGCGACTGAGCTACGAGCAGGAATATCCGCTCTCCCCTCTCTCCGTCCCCGAGGAAACCGTGGGGCTGGACTCGATCCGGGAGGCGGAGGCAGTCACGCTTTTGGTGGCCAGGGCCCGTGCGGTGCGACCCGACTTCGACCTTACGGCTACCAACGCCTCCACGCTGGCGGAGATCACCCGAAGACTCGATGGGTTGCCCCTGGCGATCGAACTCGCCGCAGCCCGGCTCCGCATGTTCTCGCCCGAAGCTCTCGCCCAGCGACTGCAGGACCGGCTCAACCTGCTCGACCGGGGGCCAGCCGACGCCCCCGAGCGCCATCGCACCCTGCGGGCTGCCATCCAGTGGAGCTACGACCTCCTCGATGAGCCGGAGCGGGTCCTCTTCCGACGCCTAGCCGTGTTCTCGGGAGGGTTGCCGCTCGATGCGGCCCTGGTGGTGGTCGGTGATCATGCCGGTGAGGATCCCACTGTCTTGGATCGGTTGGAGGCACTGGTTGCGAAGTCGCTGGTGGTGTTCGCCATCACCGAAGAGGGCGAGCCCCGCTATCGCCTCCTAGAGACCCTGCGCGAATTCGCATTGGAACAACTGCGGGAATCGGGGGAAGAAGCCATGATCCGGCGACGCCATCTGCAATGGTGCAAATCAGTGGCCGGCCGCCTCGAAGAGCTCCTTCCCACCCCCGAGTTTCCCCACATGCTCGATCGTCTCGAGCGAGAGCGGTTCAACTTCCAAGAAGCTTTTCGGTGGAGCGACAGTACCGGCATCGACGTCGAAGAGTCGCTCTGGGTCTGCGGGCTGATCCCTCTTTATTGGGACACTCGCGGTTACGTGACCGAAGGGTTGGAGTGGTGTAACCGATTGCTGGCCCACAGCGAGGGGGACTCGCCGGGCCGGGCCCTGGCCTTGGGGGCGGTGGGCTGGCTGGCGATGCTGGCCGGCGATCCCGACCAGTCCGAAGAGGCTCTGGTTGCCTCCGACGCCATGTGGCGACAGCTGGCCGATCGGCGCTGGCTGGCGCGCTCACTCGCCATGCATGGGATGACCACCTACAACCGCAACGACTTCGATGCTGCCGAAGTGCAGTTCAACGAGGCGATTGAGCTGGCCCGGGAGATAGGCGTAGAGTGGCTGGCCGAAGCCTGGTGTGTCTACGGGCAAGCCCATATCGCCCTCGCTCGCTACGACTTCGCCACCGCCAGCGAGCTGCTCTACCACACGCTCGACTACTCCCGGGGCCGGGGCCTCGCCTGGGGAGTAGGTCATGCCCAGCTCAGCCTCGGAGTGCTGGCCTTCATGATGGGCGACCTCGCCCAGGCGAACCAGCGACTCACCGAGAGCCTGCTGCTCCGTCAACAACTAAAGGATGCCCGGGGGATCTGCGATTGCTTGGCGATGATGGCGCTGCTGGCCTCGGTGCAGGGCGAGCACCGGCTGGCGGCGGTGTTGTTGGGAGCGGCAGAAGTGCGACGAGAGGCCACCGGGCATACCGCCGTTCCCTGGCAGCGGCCGCTGCTCGAACAGGCGGTGGCAGCAGCCCAGGCGGCCCTGGGTGATGAATACGGAGCCGGCATCGCCGAAGGCCGGGGCCTCAGTGCTGATGAAGCCATCGAGCTGGCGGCCCGACGCACCGCCCCACAAATGACTGCCGCCACCTGAAGGCCCCCTCCGGCCCTTCGGGCCACCTCCCCAGGACCCGCTCCGGCCCTTCAGGCCACCTCCCCAGGACCCCCTCCGGCCCTTCGGGCCACCTCCCCAGGACCCCCTCCGGCCCTTCGGGCCACCTCCCCCAACGTCGCTTCGCTCCTGGGGGAGGAAGCGCTCCGCTCCTGGGGGAGGAAGTCGCGGCTTCCCGCCTCTCACGTCTTCCGTCTTCCGTCTTCCGTCTTCCGTCTTCCGTCTTCCGTCTTCCGTCTTCCGTCTTGAAACGACCGCCCTACCCCGATACAAACTTTGACCGCAAGAACCAGACCAAGGCCCCGGCGACAAAGACGGTAAGGCCGGCGATCACGGTGCCGGCTGGCAGGGCGAAGGCGAGCAGCAGGCACCCGAGAACGCCGACCGGGGCTAGCCAGCGGGGAAACCGCCGCTCCTGGGGAGGTTGGCGCCAAGCGCAGACATTGGCGATGGCGTAGTAGCCCAGCACGGTGAAGGAACTGAAGCCGACCGCGCCACGTAAATCGCCGACCGACACCACCAGGATCACCAGCAGCCCGATCAGCAACTCGGCGAGATG
>DATEDX010000134.1:0-3616 GCA_035281425.1 Acidimicrobiia bacterium | reverse complement strand
CCAAGGTGATGGCCGCCGATATCGACCTCGGCCGGGTAGCGGAGATCGCCGCCGAGACCGGGGCATATCCGATCGGGGTCGATGTCTCTCGGGAGGAGGACAACATCCGTCTCATCGAGGAGACGGAGACACAGTTGGGCCCGATCGACCTCTTCTGCGCCAATGCCGGTGTCGCATACGAGGGTTCCGAGCAGAGCTCGGACGAGGAGTGGGAACGGATGTGGCGGGTGAATTTTCTCTCCCATGTCTACGCCGCCCGCCACCTCGTCCCCCGCTGGCAGGAGCGAGGTGCCGGCTATTTCCTCGTGACCGCATCGGCGGCGGGCCTCCTGACGAACATCGGCGCCGCCCAATACTCGGTGACCAAGCACGCTGCAGTGGCCCTGGCCGAATGGCTGGCGGTTACCTACGGCGATGATGGAATCAAAGTCTCATGTCTTTGCCCGCAAGGCGTCCTGACCCCGATCCTCGAGCAGGAGGGCGAGACCAGCGAGTACCTCCGGGCATCGGCCATCACGCCCGAAGCAGTGGCGGAGTCGGTTATGGAGGGCCTGGCATCGGAGCGCTTCCTCATCCTGCCTCATCCGGAGGTGGCCGGCTACGAGCAGCGCCGGGCGGAAGACCGGGACGGCTGGCTCGAAGCAATGCGCCGGCTCCGGCGTAACCTTCGCGGGCGATGAACAAGCGGCGAGTCGCCATCACCGGGGTTGGAATCGTCAGCCAGCCGGGGATTGGAGTCGCTGACTTCTGGAAGGGCCTCCAGACCGAGCCGGTGCCCGGCCAGCATCACGAAATCACCAACTGGGACCCGGAGCAATGGATGCCGCGCAAGGAAGCCCGCCGCGTTGATCGGTTCGCCCAGATGGCCCTCGTGGCCACAGAAGAGGCTATGAAGCAATCGGGTTCTTTGACCGCCCATACCGATCGGATTGCAGTGGCGATCGCTAGCGGAATTGGAGGCCTGGCGGCGCTGGAGGAATTGGTCGAAACCTCCTACGACCCCGAGCGCCGTCCTTCGCCGCTGCTGATACCGATGATGATGTGCAATGCCGCCGCCGCCGCGGTTTCGATCAAGTACGGATTCGGCGGTCCGGTAACCACTCAGGTGGTGGCCTGTGCGGCCGGAGCCCAAGCGATCACCGACGCTCTCCGCACCGTGCAGTGGGGATATGCCGACGCTGCCATCGCCGGTGGCTGCGAGGCCGCCGTTCGCCAGCCAGCTGTCGCCGGCTTTCTCTCCTCCAAGGCGATGTCACCAACCACCACCGCCCGACCGTTCTCGGTGGACCGAGACGGAATGGTCCTCGGAGAAGGCGCCGGCATAGTTGTCATAGAGGAATGGGAAATGGCGAAGGCCCGCGGGGCCACGATTCTGGCCGAGCTCGCCGGCGCCTCTGCCACCGGCGATGCCCACCATCTCACCGCCCCTCATCCCGAAGGAGAGGGAGCCGAGCGCGCCATCCGTCTGGCCCTGGCCGACGCCGGTCTCGAACCTGGTGATGTGGGTTACGTCAATGCCCACGGCACCGGAACCGATCTCAACGACCGGACCGAGGGAGCCGTGATCTCCCGAGTCTTCGACCCCCAACCACCGCTGTCCTCGATCAAGGGCAGCACCGGACACGCCTTGGGAGCGAGTGGGGCCATCGAAGCGGTGGCCTCGGTCCTCGCCATCACCAACCGCGAGCTGCCGCCCAACCTCGGTATGACCCGTCAGGATCCCGAGATCCCACTGACCGACATCGTCACCGAGCCGAGGCGGTTTGAACCCGCCCCGGTGATCACCAACTCCTTCGGCTTCGGCGGCCACAACAGCGTCCTCGTTATCTCGCCGCCGTCGTAACCTGAGAACACACACGGGAGCCCACTTGGGGCTGAGAGGGAGAAACACTCCGACCGTAGAAACCTGATCCGGGTAATGCCGGCGTAGGGAGGAGATCGATGAAGCGACTGGTGCTGTTGGTGGTCTTGGCGGCAACCGCCTTCGGGTGCGCATCCGACGAACCCGTGACCCTCACCCTGATCTCCCATGACTCCTTCGCCGATGCGGTGACCGAGGAGACCTTCGCCGCTTTCACCTCCGAGACAGGTGTGGCGGTCGAAGTGCTGGCGGCTGGGGATGCCGGGGCCATGGTCAACCAAGCGATCCTCACCAGGGACAACCCCTTGGCCGACGTCCTCTTCGGGGTGGACGACACGTTCTTGCAGCGGGCGGTCGACGCCGAGATTTTTGGCGGCGAAGTCAGTGCGATCGACTACGGCGACGTCTGCATCAACTACGACCGCGAAGCTTTTACGACCAACCCGCCGCCAGAAACCCTCGACGACCTCACCGAAATGGCGGATCAATTGGTGGTCGAAGATCCTTCCCTCTCTTCGCCCGGGCTGGCATTTCTGCTGGCCACCATCGATCGCTATGGCCCCGAGTGGCAGAAGTACTGGGCTGAGCTCCGGCAGAACGGTGTGCTGGTGGCCCCGGGATGGTCGGAGGCCTACTACGGCGAATTTTCCGGCGGAGCGGGAGAAGGCAACCGGCCCCTCGTGGTTTCCTACGCGTCGTCTCCCCCGGCGGAAGTGATCTTCGCCGATCCGCCGGTGGAAGAACCGCCGACGGCGGTGATGACAGACGGCTGCTACCGACAGACCGAGTTCGCCGGAGTCCTGGCCGGGACCGACCATGCCGATGAGGCGGCAGCCTTGATCGACTTCATGCTCAGCGTGCCATTCCAGGAAACCATTCCGCTCACCTGGTTCGTCTACCCGATCAACGAGAAGGCGGCGTTGCCTCCGGAATTTGTCGAGAACACCGCGGTGCCGAGCGACCCGGTGCAGATGGATCCGGCCACGATCGATGAGAATCGCGAGCAATGGCTGGAAGAGTGGTCCGAAATCTTCGGATAGCGCTCCTCTGGGGGGCACCACTCCTCTTCATTGGCTATCTCTTCGTCTATCCGCTGACGCGGATCCTGGCTGAGTCGCTCACCGGTGAGGGCTTCGCCCAACTCGTCGATCGGGAGCGATTTCGCAACGCCGCCTGGTTCACCCTCTGGCAGGCCCTGGTCTCGACGGTTCTGACCGTGATCGCCAGCCTTCCCCTCACCTGGGCGACATCGCGTTTCAATTTCAGAGGCAAGCCACTAGTTCGAGCTTTGGTCACCATCCCTTTCGTCCTTCCGACGGTGGTGGTGGGAGCGAGCTTTCTCGATCTGCTGCCACCCGGAGTGGTTGCCATCCTCGCGGCTCACGTGTTCTACAACGTGGCGGTCGTGGTCCGTACCGTCGGCGGCGTATGGAGCAGGATCGATCCCCGAGTGGAGGATGCCGCCGCCACCTTGGGGGCATCGCCGTGGCGAGTCTTCTATTCCGTGACCCTGCCGCTCCTTCGACCCGCTCTCGCCTCCGCCGCCGCCATCGTTTTCTTGTTTTGTTTCGCCTCCTTCGGCACCGTTCTGATCTTGGGCGGGGGGCGCATTCGTACGATCGAGGTCGAGATCTATCAGCAGGCAGTGACCTTTCTCAACCTCCCGGTGGCAGGCGCGCTCGCCGTTCTGCAACTGGTCTTCGTGGTGACGGCGCTGGTGGTGGCTAACCGGCTGCAGCGTCGGATCGGTGTCGA
>DATEDX010000133.1:0-7077 GCA_035281425.1 Acidimicrobiia bacterium | reverse complement strand
GTCTTCACAACTTCCGATGGAGGTAGCGGTGACCGCCATCACCATGGCCGAGTTGGCAGCGGGTCCCCACGCCACCACCGACTCCAACGAGCCGAGGCCGTCTTCGATCCACTCCCCTTCGATGCGGAAGCGGCTCGCGCGTATGGCCGGATCTACGCGGCCGTGGCCGGCGCCGGACGAAAGCCACGCCGCGCCCGCGTGTTGCTCAAGGGCCCGGGATCCCACCAGCCACCTCGAGTTCAAAGGCGCACTATTCCGACCCGATGGCAACGACTCGGGCGTCCCACGAGCAAAACCGGCCCACGGTGTTGAGCCAATAGTCGAGGTCGGCATCGACCATCGACGCGGTACCGTCGCAAACCTCGATGGCGATGTCCACCATTTCCAGATCGACCAGGTGCCATTCGTGCCCCGTGTTGACCCCGCCGTCGCCGGCGGCCAGGCGCCCGTTGGGGATGCCCGCCCGCCCATCTCCGCTCTCCAAGGCGTCGCGCAGTCTTTCGAGCGTGCCCGCGTCTTCAACCCGCACCTTGAAGGTGGAGCCGTCGGCGGTCTCGAAGGTGACGACATTGTCAGCCGCACCTTCTCCGCCGCAAGAGAACAGCAATGCGGTGCCGACCAAAATCAGGGCTAGCCGTCGAATCACCGTTGTCATCGAAGCGGGCCTACTCCCGCCACTCCTCGGGAGGCGCCGTCTCGGCCGACTCCAGGCGGGCGACATAAGCAGCAGCCTCCGTGCGGCGATTCATCCCCATCTTGGAAAGCACGTTGGAGACGTAGTTCTTGACGGTTTTCTCCGCCAAGAACATGCGGGCGGCGATCTCGCGATTGGAGAGCCCTTCCGCCAGGAGATGGACCAGTTCCCGTTCCTGATCGGTCAGCCGGCCGAGAAGGGCGTCCTGGCGCGGTCCGTGGCGTAACCGATCGAAGAGCTTCTCGGTCATCTCCGGATCAAGCAGGGATTCCCCGGCCCCGACCCGGCGGATGTCATTGATGAGGTCGCTCCCCCGCACTCGTTTCAAAACATAACCGGAGGCACCGGCGAGGATCGCCGCCATCAACGCCTCTTCGTCGGCGAATGAGGTCAGCATCAGAACCTTGGTGTCGGGGAATTGGGCTCGAATCTCCCGGCAAGCCTCGACCCCACTTCCGTCGGGCAGGCGGACGTCGAGAACGACCACATCAGGTGAGTCGAGACCGCTCCGGCGCACCGCCTCCTCGGCGTTGGCGGCCTCCCCGACCACCCTGATGCCTTCGGCCGAATCGAGCAGAGCCCGCAACCCGGCCCGAACCACTTCGTGGTCGTCGACCAGCAAGACTTTGAGAGCGGACGACTTGCTCATCGCCAGCGAGGGTAGCCCCCTCTCGCCCGGAGTTAGCCTCTCGTGGTGCCCATTAGCGTCGATCGGCTAGCGGCCCTGACCGAGGCCGCCGCCACCGTCATCGAAGAGACCGACCTGGCGATAGTGCTGCAACGGGCCGTGACCATCGCCGCCACCATGACCGGCGCCCGCTACGCCGCCCTCGGCATCGTGGGAAGGCACGGGGGGCTGATCGAGTTCGTCCATGAAGGCATCGACGAGGAGACAGTAGAGCTGATCGGCCACCTCCCCGAGGGCCACGGGGTGCTGGGCACCGTGATCCGCGAGGCCCGAACCATCATTCTCGAACACCTGGCCCAACATCCCGATGCGGTGGGGTTCCCGGAACATCATCCTCCCATGGACAGCTTTCTGGGCGTCCCGGTCCGGGTCGCCGGCGACGTCTTCGGCAACCTCTACCTGACGGAAAAACCCGGCGGATTCCGCGAAGACGACGCCAGGATCATCGAAGCAGTAGCCGCCATCGCCGGCTCGGCCGTGTCCAACGTCCGTCTCCACGCCCGCCTACGGCAACTGGCGCTGGTGGATGAACGGGAGCGAATTGCCCGCGACGTGCATGACTCGGTGATCCAGAACCTGTTTGCGATTGGTCTCACCCTGCAGGGGCTGGCCCTCCGGGTGGGCCAGGGCTACGAAGGCCAAGTCAACGATCTGGTAGACCGCATCGACGGAGCCATCGACGAACTACGACGCCTGATTTTCGGCCTCCGCCAGCCTGCCTACGCCGATGTGGGGACGTGGCTGGAGAAGATGCTCGACGATCTGGGGCGGCCCTCCCAGATCCATCTGTTGGTGCGCTCGCCAGCAGTGCAGATAGATCCTGATCGCCTGGTCGACCTCGTGACCATGACCAAAGAGGCCATTGCCAATGCCCTCCGTCACGCCGGGGCCGAGCGTATCGACGTGACCGTGGAGGAGGTGGATCGCCATTTAGTCGCCACCATCACGGATGACGGGGTGGGTTTCGACCAAGAAACTACGAGCGGGAACGGCCCCCCGGGTTCAGGGATGGGGCTAGCCAACCTTCGCAGCCGGGCGCTTCGACTTAACGGTCATCTCACTATCTCCTCCACCCCCGGGTCCGGAACCACCGTCGAGATCGTGGTGCCGATCTAAGCCGACCACTTCCGAGGCCAACCGGTCGACCCAAGATTTGACAGTGGCGTCGGCTACCCGTCCGAGGAGGGCACGGTCGACCACCCGGCCCAGGGAGCCGAGCGGCGGGTCGTAGTTGCCCCGGAGAGTGATCAACACCGCCGCCCCCATGTCGGCCAGCTCCAGCTCCCCCACCAACCGCGGGAAGAGGCTGGCGGCGCCGGTGGCCCGCCAGGTGAGGGGATAGACCAGTCCGGTGGCCGTGACCCGACCCTCCCCGAGCGAGAAGAGAACCATGCTGGCCAAGCCGGCTCCTCCCCCCAGCCTCCCGGCCAATTCTTCCCCGTTGCGATAAGCCGAACCCGCCCAACCTGCCATGTCCTCCCTCAACTGGTGGATGGCGACCTGGGCAACGGCCTGGTCGACCGGCGCCTCGGTGAAGTAGTGGACGAACACAACGAGAGCATCGTCGCCAGGGCAGGTGAGCGCTAGGGGCCTAAGTCCCCCGGTTTTAGGACTTTTCGTCCTCCCCCTGCGACCCCGCCTCCGCAACCATGGGCTCATGAACCACCAAGGCAAATTGTCATGACCGCGCCTGTGCAGGCCTCAGCTCGACTCTTCGACCGCTTCCTGATCTCCCTCACCCTGATGGGAGTATTAGTGGCAGTGGTGGCCATGGTGGCCGTCTTGCGCCGCCCGGCGGAAGCGGCCGGGGTTGAAGGGCCAGCTGTGATCGACGCCGAGCTCACCGAGTTCGCCATCGGTGGCACCCTCACCGCCCCCGCCGGGCCGATCCAGATCCAGGTCAACAACGCCGGCAGCCAGATCCACAACCTTGCCCTGGAGAACGGACCCTCCACGCCCGACTTGGCAGCCGGGGAGAGCGCCCTCCTCAACCTCGGCGAGATGGCGGACGGAACCTATGTCGTCTTCTGCAGCATCGCCGGGCACCGAGAGGCGGGCATGGAGGCGCAATTGGTCGTCGGGGAAGGAGCGGGTGAAGGACACACCGACCACGAGATGACGCCGGCGGAAATGGACCAGGTGATGCTGGATTCGATCGCCGCCTTCCCAGCCGAGACCGAGGGTCGCGGCAATCAACTGCTCGAACCGACCATCCTCGCCGACGGCACCAAACAATTCGACCTGGTGACGGCCATCACCCCCTGGGAAGTTGCCCCTGGACAGGTGGTCGATGCCTGGACCTACAACGGCATGGTTCCCGGACCGATGATCCGAGTCGAGGTCGGTGACCGGGTCCGGGTACGGCTGACCAACAACCTGGAGCTCTCGACCGACATCCACTTCCACGGCTTGCTGGTCCCCAACTCGATGGACGGTGTCTCTCCCCTCACCCAAGATCCGGTTCGCCCCGGGGAGACCTTCGACTACGAGTTCGAGATCCTGGAGCCGGCGGTGGCCATGTATCACGCCCATCTCCACTCCCAGGAGGCGGTCCCCAACGGCATGTTCGCAACCATCTTCGCCGGGGAGATGCCGTTGCCACGAGGGGAAACGATTTCCGGCCGCGAGATCCCGGCGGACCTGGAAGTGGCGATGGAGATCCCCATGGTGCTCAACGACGCCGGCGTTATCGGTCTGTCGCTCAACGGCAAGTCTTTCCCGGCTACCGAGCCCTATGTCGTCAACACCGGCGATTGGATCGTGGCCCACTACTTCAACGAAGGGCTGCAGATCCACCCCATGCACCAACACCAATTCCCCCAACTGGTGTTCGCCAAGGACGGCATCCCCCTGGAAAGCCCTTACTGGGTGGACACCCTTAATGTCGCCCCAGGAGAGCGCTATTCGGTGTTGATGCACGCCGATGCCCCCGGGGCGTGGGTGTGGCATTGCCACATCCTGACGCATGCCGAACGGGAGACCGGTATGTTCGGGATGGTCACGGCACTGATCGTCCAAGATGCCTGAGGTGAGATATGCCCGAGAGACCCCTCGACCACGCCGGGATGGAGATCCTGGGGCCAGCTGAGTGTCTGCGGCTCCTCTGGAGTCACCAGGTGGGACGAATTGCCTTCGTCGAACGAGGGGAGCCGCAGGTCCTCCCCGTTCATTACCGGCTGCACGACAACAAGATCGTGTTCCGCTCGGCGGTAGGCGCCAAGCTCGATGCCGCCATCTTCCAGGCCCCGGTGGCCTTCGAGGTGGACGGGGCCGACGAGGAACACGGGAAGGGTTGGAGCGTGCTCGTGCACGGCACCGCCCGTCAAGTGGAGGACGAGACCGAGATTGGCGCGCTCGAGGCGCTCGGCTTGGAGGCCTGGGTGCAGGGCGGGCAGCCATTGCGATGGATCGAGATCCAGCCCAACGAGATCAGCGGCCGCAGGATCCCGTCGTGAAAACCGTGCGACCGGGCTAGCGTTTTCGAGGGGTAGGGAAGACAGATGGGATACGTGATCGACTTCGCGGAAGGTGATGCCAGCATGCGCGACCTGCTGGGGGGGAAGGGCGCGGGTCTTGCCGAGATGCTGCGCCTCGGCCTCCGGGTGCCTCCGGGTTTCACCATCACCACCGACGCCTGTCGCACCGTCATGAGCCAAGGAGCGGTCCCCGAGTCGCTATGGGACGAGGTCGACTCGGCCATCAACCGTCTCGAGCAGGCCTCGGGGCGCACCTTCGGGAGAGGACCCGTACCCCTCCTGGTCTCGGTCCGATCAGGAGCCAAGTTCTCCATGCCGGGAATGATGGACACCATCCTCAACCTCGGCATCAACGATGAGGTGGTGGAGGCTCTGGCCGAGTGGTCGGGCGACCGTCACTTTGCCTGGGACGCCTACCGCCGGTTCCTGCAGATGTACGGGGAGGTGGTGCTGGCTGTGCCCGAGCATCAGTTCCAAGAGGTGCTCTCCGATCTGCGCGCCTCTCGGGGGGTGGCCGACGACGCCCATCTGACCGCCGACGATCTGGCCCACGCCACCAGCCGCTTCCGCCGCATCATCATCACCGCCGGACGGGAGCTGCCCGCCGACCCTCGCCGCCAGCTCCACGGCGCCATCGAGGCCGTCTTCGCTTCCTGGAACAACAAACGGGCCCGCGAGTACCGCCGGCTCCACTCCATACCCGACGACATCGGCACCGCGGTCAACGTCCAGATGATGGTCTTCGGCGACCTGGGAGAAGACTCGGGAACCGGGGTGTGCTTCACCCGCGACCCCTCTTCCGGAGAACCTCAACCCTATGGCGACTACCTCGCCCAAGCTCAGGGCGAAGACGTGGTGGCCGGGATCCGCAACACCAGCACCCTCGACGAACTCGGCCAGATCCACTCCGACTGCCACCGCGAATTACTCGGAGTAATGGCCGGCCTGGAAGGCCACTTCCGCGACATGTGTGACATCGAGTTCACCATCGAGCGCGGCTCGCTTTGGATCCTGCAAACTCGGGCGGGGAAGCGAACGGCACCGGCCGCGGTCCGCATCGCCGTCGATATGGCCCACGAGGGCATCATCGACACCCGTGAAGCAGTCCGCCGGGTCGACCCCGACTCGCTCGAACAGCTCGAACGGCCCCGCATCGCCCAGTCCGCTCGCAGCCAGTCGCTTACGGTGGGGATCGCAGCCAGCCCGGGGGCGGCCACCGGTCGGGTGGTGTTTGACGCCGACCGGGCGGTGGAGCTGGCCAAAGCCGGGGAGGCAGTGATCCTGGTTCGCCCCGAGACCACCCCCGACGACATCCACGGGATGGCTGCCGCCAAAGGCATTCTCACCTCCCAGGGAGGGAAGACCAGTCACGCCGCGGTCGTCGCCCGGGGCATGGGCAAACCCGCCGTTACCGGAGCCGCCGCCATGTTTGTCGACGTGGCTTCGGGGCGGGCCTCGATCGGCGATCACGACTTCAAAGAAGGCGACCTCATCACCATCGACGGGACCTCGGGAGCCGTCTACGCCGGGGAAATGCCGCTGGAAGAGCCGAGACCGATCCCGGAGTTGGATACGTTGCTCGCATGGGCGGATGAGGTCCGCCAGCTAGGAGTGAGAGCCAATGCCGACACCGCCGAAGACGCCGCCATGGCCCGTAGGGCGGGAGCGGAAGGCATCGGCCTGGCCCGAACCGAGCACATGTTCATGGGCGAACGAACCGCCATCGTGCAGCGAATCATCCTCACCCCCGACGGTCCGGAGCGTGAGCAGGCTTTGACCGACCTGCAGAGCCAGCAGATCCGCGACTTCGAGTCGCTGCTCGAGGCGATGGATGGCCTGCCGGTGATCGTTCGGCTGCTCGACCCGCCCCTCCATGAGTTCCTCCCCTCACGGCTGGAACTCGAACAGGAGATGGTGCAGCGACTGCGCCTGGGACGCTCCATCGCCGATCTGGAGCGGATGTCGGCTCAGGTCGCCCGCTGGGAGGAAGACAACCCGATGCTGGGGCTGCGGGGTGTTCGACTGGGGCTGGTGGTCACCGATCTCTACCGGATGCAGGTGGAGGCAGCGCTGGAAGCGGTGGCCCGCCGCATCCAGGCGGGTGGAGACCCTCACCTCGAGATCATGATTCCTCTGGTGGGAAACCCCGAGGAGCTGATCCGGATGCGAGAGTTGGTGGAGGACCGGATCGACGAGGTACGGAGAAGGACCGGGCGGGA
>DATEDX010000132.1:0-7758 GCA_035281425.1 Acidimicrobiia bacterium | reverse complement strand
TCCAGCCTCACCCATTGCAGCACCTCGGTCACTCGCCGCTCCACCTCCTCGGAGGGGAGGTCGAGCATCCTCAAACCGAAACCCACGTTGCCGGCGACACTGAGATGAGGGAACAACGCGTAGCTCTGGAACATGAGTCCGAAGCGGCGGAGATGGACCGGCAGCTCGGCGAGGTCCTGCCCGTCGAAGGTGATCCGGCCGCTCTCAGGCTGCTCGAGCCCGGCAATCACCCGCAGCAGCGTGGACTTACCGCTACCCGAAGGTCCCAGCAGGGCAACGATCTCGTCACCGGCCACGTTGAGGGAAGCGGCGTCTAGCGCCACCACCTCACCGAAGCGAACGGTTACCTCCTCCAAGCTCAACATCAGAAGGTTCCCACCTCGCCTGCCCGGAGGTGATCAATCGTGAAGATGATGAGAGCGGTGAGGCCAGCTAGGACGACCGCCAGGGCCATGGCGGTGGCGAACGAGGCGCTGCCGGGTCGACCCAGCAGCCGGAAGATGAGGGTGGGGATGGTGGCGGTGGCGGGGCGGGCGATGAAGGAGGTGGCTCCGAACTCACCCAGGGAGATGATGGCGGCGAAGCCGGCACCGACGGTGAGTGCCCGGGCGACGATGGGTAGGTCGATCTCTCGCCATACCCGGGCCGGGGAGGCGCCCAACACCGCCGCTGCTTCCCGCAGATCCTGGCGGATCGACCGCAGCAGAGGCAGCGTGACTCTGACCACAAAGGGGATCGCTACCAGGGCGTGAGCCAGCGGCACCAAGAGGAGGGTCGCCCGCAGATCGATGGGACGGTCGAGCGCCACCAGGAAGCCGAACCCGATGGTGACCGCCGAGGTTCCCAGGGGAAGCATGATCAGGCTGTCAAACCAGTCGGAGACCCGGCCTCGCCGGGCCAAAGCGGCCGCCGCCAAACCCCCCACCACTACGGCAATGAGCGAGGAGACCAGGGCGAACCACAGCGAGTTGACGATGGCGGGGAGGGGCCGCACTGCCGCCGCTCTTCCCGGGTCGACCAGGCTCAGCCAGCCGGCCGCCCCGGCGGAGAGCGAGCGAGCCACCAGCACCAGCAGGGGAAGCCCGAGGGCGGCGAGGGAGAGACCCACGATGCCGGCGATGAGCCAGGGCTGGCGGGGGCGGGGAAGGTCGCTTTCGGCGGTGACCGAGAACGCCGCCGCCCGGCGCTGCAGCCGGGTCGAAACCATGAGGGTGGCCCCCACCACCAGCAGTTGGATGACGGCCAGGGCTCCGGCGGCGGGTAGATCGAGAAAGTTGACGGCCTGCTGATATATCTCCACCTCCAAGGTGCGGAGCCGCCCCCCGCCGAGGATGAGGACGGTGCCAAAGGAGGTGAAGCAGAAGAGGAAGACGATGGCGGCGGCCGACAACAGCGCCGGGCGGATCAGCGGCAAGGTGACGTACCGGAACCTCCGCCAAGGGTGGGCGCCTAACACCGCCGCCGCCTCGGTTAACCGGGGGTCGACCCGGCTCCAAACCGACCCCACCGTCCGCACCACCACCGCCATGTTGTAGAAGATGTGGGCGGCGAGGATCGATCCCACTCCTCGTCCGGTAAGGGCGAGGAAGGACGCTCCCACCACCACGGTGGGCAGGGCGAAGGGAACCGTCGCCAATGCCCGGATCGCCGTCTTCCCGGGGAATGAGAACCGGGACAGGCACCAGGTGAGTGGGAACGCCACGGCGAGGGTGAGGAGGGTGGAGATCGTCGCCTGCCAGAGGGTGAACCAGGCGGCGTTCCAGAAACGGGGGGAGCTAACGACCTCGGCGAAGCCTTCTCCCGTGAGGGAGATGGACAGGACCCGTCCCAGCGGGTAGACGAAGAGGTAGCCGATGAAGAGGGCGGGGAGGGCGATGGTGGCGGCCTGCCCCAGCCTCCTTCTCAACCGGCGATCTCGGCCCACTGCTCCAGCCAGGTTTGCCGGTTGGCTTCGATCACTTCGGGCGGGAACTGTACGGGGTCGGAGGGGATGGTGGTGTGTTCGACGAATTCGGCGGGCAGCTCCGCTTCCGAGTTGGCGGGGAAGACAAACCAGGTGAGGGGGATCGTCTCCTGGAACTCGACCGAGAGCATGTAGTCGATCAGCTGTCCGGCGGCCTTGGGCCGTTCGGTCCCGGCCAGGACCCCGGCGAACTCGATCTGGCGATAACAACCGTCGGTGATCACCCCGGTAGGGGCTTCGTCGAGAGGGGCTTCAGCGAAGATCACCTCGGCCGGCGGGGAACTGGCATAGCTCACCACCAAAGGGCGGGTTCCTTCGCCGGCGCCGCCGGAAAACTCCCCGTAGTAGGCGTCATCCCATCCTGGGGTGACGAGGGCACCGTTGTCGAGCAGACCCCGCCAGTAGTCCTGCCACCCGTCCTCGCCGTAGCGGTCGATAGTGGCGAGCAAGAAAGCCAGGCCGGGCGACGAGGTGGAGGGGTCCTCCACCACCAGCATGTCGGCGTAGGCGGGGTCGAGGAGGTCGTCGAGGGTGGCGGGTACCGCCAGGTCGGCGAAAGCTTCCTTGTCGTAGTTGAGACAGACATCCCCGAAGTCGATAGGCGTTACCCGGGGATCGAGTTGCAGAGCGGCCGGCACCGTTTCCAGCAGGGGGCTTTGGTAGGGATCGAAGAGGCCTTCTTCGAGGCCCCGGGTGAGAAAGGTGTCGTCGATGCCGAAGAGGACGTCGGCCAAGGGGTTGTCCCGGGTGAGGACGGCCTGGTTGACCATGGCTCCGGCGTCACCGGCGGCCAGCACCTCGACCATGATTCCGGTGGCTTCGGTGAAGCCGGCGAAGGTCTCTTCGGTGACGGCGGCGGCGAAGGACTCGTGGGTCATGAGGGTGATGGTGCCCTCGGCCTCCTCGGCTCCACAGGCTGCGACCAGCAAGAGGAGGGGGATGAGATAGCGGCGCATGCTCGGGTCTTTCCTTCCTGGAGCCCTTGAGCGGCCGTTGGCACTCCCTGCGCCGGCATTACCCGGATCAGGTTCCTACGGTCGGAGGCAGCCAGCCTCCCTCTCAGCCCGGTCCGCCCGGGCTCCCGTGTACGACGTCCCTACCTTACCCTCCCTCGGGTTTTGGCGCGTAAAGGCGACGCCATGGCGTCGCCTTTACGCGCCAAAACGGTGGGAAAAGGCGCCGGTCAGGTGGGCGGGGTGAGCACCAGGACGGCATTGTGGCCGCCGAACCCGAAAGAGTTGGAGGCCACGGCTGCCGGCTCCCAGGGGGTGGCGTCGGTGACGATGCTGTCGAGGGGTATTTCAGGGTCCCGGGTTGTCATACCGAGGTTGGGCGGGAGTTCGTGGTTGATGATGGCGAGAGTGGCCGCCACCGCTTCGATGGCGCCACTCGCTCCGAGGGCGTGGCCGGTGGCACCTTTGATGGAAGACACCGGCGGTTGACGGCCGGCGAAAACCCGGGCGATGACCTTTCCCTCGCTGGCGTCGTTGAGGTCGGTGCCGGTGCCGTGGGCGTTGACGTAGCCGATATCGTCCGGTTGGAGGCCGGCGTCTTCCATCGCCAGGCGCAGGGCCCTTTCTGCTCCCCAGCCCTCGGGGTGGGGGGCGGTGATGTGATGGGCGTCGGCGGTGGAGGCGGCCCCGGCTAACTCGGCCAGGATGGAGGCGCCCCGGCGGCGAGCCGTCTCCATCTCCTCGAGGACCAGGATGGCGGCTCCTTCCCCGAGGACGAACCCGTCCCGATCTGTCGAGAAGGGCCGGCACGTGTTGGTGGGGGAGATGGCGCGAGCCGCGGCGAAGCCGGCGATGGTGGGAATCCGCACCGCCCCCTCGGCTCCACCCACCACCGCGGCGTCGGCGTAGCCCCATTGGATGGCCCGAAAACCATCGGAGATGGATTGGGCGCCGGCGGCACAGGCCACCACCTGGGTGGTGGCCGGCCCCCCGAACCCGTATTTGATGGAGATGGCGGCGCTGGCGGCGTTGCACATCATCATGGGGATGATCAGCGGCGAGATCCGGGTGTCGCCGGCATAGGAGCCTTGGACCAGTTCCTCCAGCGACTTGAGACCGCCGATGCCGGTGGCTACCGATACCGCTACCCGATCGGGGTCGGAGGTGAGCGGGCCGGACTGTTCCAGAGCCTCGGCCGCGGCCACCAAGGCGAACTGTGCAAAACGGTCGAGGCGGCGGCTCTCTTTGCGAGGGATCCAGTTCTCGGGGTCCCACTCTTTCACTTCGTAGGGGCCGGGGCCCGGGAAAGAGGAGAGGCCCTTCCAGAATTCAGCGGCACCAATACCTGGGGCTGCCACCACTCCCACTCCGGTGACCGCCACTCTGCGTTTGCTCATTCCTCCATTGTCGCGGTTCCGAAAACCTTGTTGTTGAGCCGGCGCATCCCCTCCAGCCACCGTTCGTGATCGGAGGCCTTGTTAAGCAGGTATTCGGCCACCTCGGGGTGGGGGAGGATGAGAAACCGCTCCGCCTTGAGGCCCTCGACCACCGCCGCGGCGACCTGTTCGGGCGAGAGCGCCGTCGCCCGGAGTACCTCACCCATCAGGCCGGCCTGCTCGAGCATGGCGGTGTCGACCCCCTGGGGGCAGAGGCAGGAGACCTTGATGCCGTGTTGGGCGTAGGTGATGGAAAGCCACTCGGCCCAGGCGACGGCGGCATGTTTGGTCACGGTGTACTGGGCGGCCCCGAGGTTGGTGAGAAGACCGGCCGCCGAGGCGGTGACGAGCAGGTAGCCGCCTCCCCGGGTTTGCCAGCGGGGGACGAGATGCCGGGCGGCGTAGACGTGGGAGAGGAAGTTGACCCGCCACATCCGTTCCCAATCAGCGTCGGGGGTTTGCTCGTCGCCGGCAAAGGCGATCCCGGCATTGGCACAGAAGAGGTCGATCGGCCCCAGTTGCGCCTCGCTCACCTCGATGAGCCGGACCACGTCATCTTCCCGAGCAACGTCGGTCTCGACTGCCACCCCGCCGACCTCCGCCGCCACCCGCCCCGCCTGCTTCAGGGCGAGGTCCCCGATCGCCACCCGCGCCCCTTCGGCCGCCAACCGCCGGGCCATGGCCGCTCCAATGCCATTCCCCCCACCCGTCACCACCACCACTCGTCCCTGGAGATCCATAGTTCCTCGGCTTTACCTCGATTCTTATCTGTCAAAACGACCCTTCTAGGGTCGTTTTGACAGATAAGAACGCGGGTTGGTGCCGGTATTAGATCAGGTTGGTGGCGGCGAGATCGGTTTCGGGGGCGAGGACCGCGGGGAGAAGAGCCGCAGCCAAGGGGAGAAGCTGGCGGTTGTAGAAGCGGGCGAGCCCGATTCGGGACGACAAGAAGCCCTCATCACCGTCGCCCCGGGAGATGAGTTCAGAGGCAGCCATGGCGGCGCGGAGGTGGAACCATCCCCCCAGCACCGTGCCGAACATGCGCAGGTAGGGGCTGGCCGCGGCGAGGGCTTGCTCGGGGTCGGTGCCGCTGGCGGCGAGGAGGCTTCGTGTCGCCTCCTCCAACGCGGTCACCGCTTCCTGCAGCGGTTGGCTCAGGTCGGAGAGGTCGGGTGGCGCTGCGACGGCGGCTTCCGCCATCTCCTCGATCAGGCCAAGCGCCACCTCTCCACCTCGGATGGGCAGCTTCCGCATGACCAGGTCGATGGCCTGGATGCCGTTGGTCCCTTCGTAGATGGGGGCGATCCGTGAATCGCGATAGAACTGGGCGGCGCCGGTCTCTTCGACGAAACCCATCCCGCCATGCACTTGGATCCCGATCGAAGCGAGCTCAACGCCCAGATCGGTGCACCAGGCCTTGACGATGGGAGTGAGCAAGGCCAGCACCTCGCCGTGGCGTTCCCGCTCCTCGGCCGATTCGGCATGGTGTTCGAAGTCGACGGTACGTGCCGCCGTATACACCAACGCCCGCATCGCTTCGGTGTAGGCCTTCATGGTGGTCAACATCCGCCGCACATCGGGATGCTCAATGATTGGCGCCGGGCCGCTCTCCTCCTGTGCCACCGCCCGGCCTTGACGGCGCTCACCGGCGAAAGCCAGGGCCTTCTGATAGGCCCCTTCCCCGATGGCCAACCCCTCCAACCCGACTCCGAGACGGGCGGTGTTCATCATCGTGAACATGTAACGCATCCCCGCCTGCTCCTCGCCGATCAAGAATCCAACCGCTCCCTCACCGCCGTCGCCGAAGGCCATCACACAAGTGGGAGAGGCGTGGATGCCGAGCTTGTGCTCCAGCGACACGACCTTGACGTCGTTGCGCTCGCCGGGCCGACCTTCCCGGTCGGGAAGGTATTTGGGGACGATGAACATCGAGATCCCCTTGGTGCCCGGGGCCGATCCCGGGGTGCGAGCCAGGACCAAATGGATGATGTTCTCGGCAAGGTCGTGTTCGCCCCAGGTGATGAAGATCTTCTGCCCGAAAAGACGGTAGGACCCGTCTTCCTGGCGCACCGCCCGGGTGCTGAGAGCCCCGACGTCGGAACCAGCATGTGGTTCGGTGAGGCACATGGTCCCGGTCCAGGTCCCGGTGACGAGGTTCTCGAGGTACACCTCCTGCTGCTCGGGGGAACCGTGTTCACGGAGGGCTTCGATCGCCGACTGGGTGAGCAGCGGGCACAGGGAGAAAGCCATGTTGGCGGCTTTGAACATCTCCTGGATCACCACCCCCACCGTGTAGGGCAAACCGCCGCCCCCCCACTGCTCGGGGACGTGAGCACCGCCCCACCCGGCCTCGACGAATTTGGCGTAAGCGGCCTGAAAACCCTCGGGAGTGACCACGTCGCCTTCTCCGGCAAGCCGGCTGCCCTGCTGGTCGCCGATACGGTTGAGGGGAGCGATGACCTCCTCGAAGAAGCGGGCCGCCTCGGCCAGAACTCCGCGAACGGTGTCGGCATCGGCGTGCTGGAAACCGTTGAGCTTCTGGACGGCAGGCAGATCGATGATGTGATTGAGGGCGAAGTCGATGTCCGCCAGCGGCACCCGGTAGTCGGCCATCGGCAAAGGCTACCCGGCCGCGGGGTTACCGGCCCTGCCCCAAGATCGGAAGTCACACCTGCAACTGATGGACGATGGAGCGGGTCATCCGGCGGAAGCCCAAACCTTCATAGAGCCGGTAAGCGCCGGTGGGGTTCTCGCTGTCGACTCCGAGCGCGGCGTGAGTGAAGCCTGCCTGCCGGAAGGCTTCGAGGGAGGCGCCGATCAAGGCCGAGGCGATGCCCCGGCGGCGATGACTTCGCAGCACCGCCAGTTGAAAGATCCATCCGTCCCGGCGCCCGGTGAGTGCCTGGTCGTCGGGGTAGTGAGCGTTGAGGGCCAGCCCGACCAGCCGCCCTGCGTCGGTGGCGATAAATGAGAGATCGAGGCGTATCCCAGTTGAGGTCAGGTGGTGGTCCCACGACTTTCGGTCCCGGGGGGTGGATCCCCAGTGGTCGGCGAAGGCCTCGTTGTAGACGGCCCGTGCCTCCTCTGATCGCGGCGGCTCCCAGCCGGAAATTTCGATCCCCTCCACCGAGACAGAAGGGGATGGGTGCTCGAGGGGACGCAACAGCTCATCCTGGTAGCGGATGGGGAGCAGGCCGTGACGTTCGTAAAGAGCAATGGCAGAAGTCTCGAAGTCGTAGGCCTGAGTGCGGACGAACCGGGGGAGGCCATTGCCGGTGGCTCGGAGCTGCTCGGTAGCTCGGCCCAGCTGCCACCCAAAGAGGGAGGTGCCGATCCCGCGGCGGCGAAAGTCGGGATGTACCCCTCCCAGCAGGTAAGCCCGTTCCTCTCTCTCCCCCGAGGCTCG
>DATEDX010000131.1:0-12108 GCA_035281425.1 Acidimicrobiia bacterium | reverse complement strand
CCTGCATCCTCTTCGATCTTTCCTATCACATGGTGGACCTCATCCTGGAAGGGCCCGAGGCTCTCGAGCTCCTGACCCGGGTCGGTTTCAACAGCTTCGAGGGGTTTGCGGTAGATCAGGCCAAACATCTGGTTCCCTGCACCTACGACGGATACGTCATCGGCGACGTCATCCTCTTCTATCTCGCCGAGCAGACTTTCAACCTGGTGGGTCGGGCTCCGGCCCTCAACTGGATTTGCTACCACGCCGACACCGGTGGCTACGACGTGAGGTATGACTGGGACGAGCGGACTTTGTTGCGGAAGGATCCCTCCCACCGCCGTCACTACCGATTCCAATTACAGGGCCCCACCGCCCTCCCCATCATGGAGAAGGTGTTGGGACAAGCCCTTCCCAAGGTCAAGTTCTTCCATATGGCCACCTGGGAGATCGCCGGACTTCCGGTGCGGGCCCTGCGTCACGGAATGGTGGGACAGCCGGGCTTCGAGCTCTTCGGGCCGTGGGAGGAAAAGGAGGCGGTGCAGGAAGCCCTACTCGCCGCCGGGGAAGAGTTCGGTCTGGTGCGATCCGGGTCGCGGGCCTATTCGTCGAACACTTTGGAGTCGGGCTGGGTTCCCTCCCCATTGCCGGCGGTCTATACCGGCGAAGCTATGAAGGCCTACCGTGAGTGGCTCCCGGGAGACGGATACGAGGCCCGGGCCTCGATTGGGGGCAGCTTCGATTCCGACCGTGTGGAGGACTACTACTTCACTCCTTGGGATCTCGACTACGGCCGATTCGTCCACTTCGACCACGACTTCATCGGCCGGGAGGCTCTGTCGGAGGCATCCGACAACCCACCTCGCACCAAAGTCACCCTGGCGCTGGCCCAAGAAGATGTGCTGGCGGTGATCGGCTCGCAGTTCGAGGAGGGCGAGCGGGGCAAGTTCATCGAGTTCCCCTCCGCCGTCTACGCCATGCATCCCTACGACGCGGTCTTGGTGGGTGGGGAGACGGTGGGAGTCTCCACCTGGATCGGTTACAGCTCCAACGAGCGAAAGATGCTCACCCTGGCGGTGATCGACCGCGGATACGCCGAACCGGGCACCGAGGTGTCGTTGTTGTGGGGTGAGATGGACGGAGGCTCGAGAAAGCCAACTGTCGAGAGCCACCGGCTATACGAGATCAGGGCCGAGGTGGGACCGGTGCCGTACGGAAGGTTCGCCCGGGAGTCCTACCGGGCTGATTGAGCGCCCCCCAGCCCCCTCCCGCCTTCCGGGCCACCTCCCCTAGCCCCCTCCGCCCCTCGGGGCACCTCCCCCAACGCTCGCTCCGCTCGCTGGGGGAGGAAGTCTCACGTCTCACGTCTCACGTCTTCCGTCTCGCGTCTCGCGTCTCGCGTCTTCCGTCTTCCGTCTTCCGTCTCACGTCTTCTATTGCCGGCGACGGATCAACCCACCCAGGGTGGGGATTACTCCCCGCGGAACCCACAGGAAAAGCACGATGATCAGCGCCCCATGGGCCACCAGCCGTAGCAAGCCCAGAGGATTCATGAGTTCGCCAACGATGGTGAAGACAACTGCCCCCAGGATCGGCCCGAGAAGGGTGCCGACGCCACCGAAGGCCAGCATCACCACCACCAGCACATCAACCTCGGCGAATCCGAAGGTGGTGGGGCTGACCCGGCCCCGGGTCTGGGCGAAGAGGGCTCCGGCCAGTCCCAGCATGGCCGCTCCCACCAAGGCGGCCAGGACCCGGTAGCGGGCCACGTTGACCCCGGCCAGTTCGGCGGCCACCTCATCATCACGTAAGGCTCGGAATCCCCAGCCGATATGAGACCGGCGGAGCAGACCATGCACCAGCAGGCACACCAGCACCACTCCCACCATCAGGTAATACGAGGGCGTCTGGCTGCGGAGGAAAGTGTCCGATCCTGACTCGATGGCGAATCCGGCGTCCCCGCCGATCTGATGCACCACGTTGAGGAACGTCAGCGAGAAGACCAGGGTGACGATGCCGGTGAAGATGACCCCGAGTGAGCGGCGCACCGCGACGTAGCTGAGCAGCCCGCCAGCCAGGGCGGCGATGATGGTCGCCACGACAATGCTCCAAGCCAGCGGCCACCCCGCTTCGTCGGCGAGGAGAGCTGCGCCGTAACCACCGATACCGGCCAGGGCCCCGACGCACAGAAAGAGCTGACCGGTGCTTCCAAAGATCAGATTGAAGCCGACGGTGTAGCTGGCGAAAGCGAGGCCCCGCACCGCCACCCTCATCAACACTCTCGACTCACCCAGCCAGATCGGGAGCAGGGATAGCACGACGGCCACCAGCAGTACTGGACCGATCAAGGAAATCAGGGACCGGGAGGCACGTTGCTCGACCCCGGCGACTTCTGCCGTTCCGGTAGTGGTGGCGAGCCGGTCGCTCACTCCTTCACCCCCAGAAGGCCTGAGGGTCGGATGAGAATGGTGATGGCGGCGGCTCCGAGCAGAACCACCAGCGACAGGAAGCTGCCGATATAAGAGGCGGCGAAGCTCCAGATGACCCCGAGGACCAATCCGGCCAGGAAGGCGCCGGTGAAGCTGCCCAGCCCTCCCACCACGGTGACGATCAAGGCGAAGACGGTCAGCTCGAACCCGCCGGTGACGGTCACCGGTCGAACCATTGCCTGGGTGACGGCAACGATCGCGGCCAAAACCCCGCTGAGGATGAGCATGAACCGGAGCATGAGGTGGGGGTTGATACCGACCAGCCGGGCGCCCTGTTCGTCTTGTATCACCGAACGAATCGCCCTTCCCAGGGCTGTGAAGTTGAACAACACAAAGAGAATGACCAAGACCACCATGGTGATGGCCGATGCCACCATCGCCCCCCGGGGCATGGGGACCCCGAGAATGTTCATCGCCCCGCCTCCGATCTGGATAGTCAAGCCCCGGAACGGATATCGCCAGGAGAGGTAACCGTCGACGATGAAGGCGGCACCCAAGGTGAGGAGCAGGCTCAGCAGCACCCGGGCCTCCCCTTTGCGGCGATAAACGGGGCGGAGGAGAGTGAGGTCGAAGAGCAACCCCACCAAAGCGCCGGCTACCAGTCCGAGACCGACGGCGGGAAGAACGCCGATCCCCGCGTCGAGGGCGAAGAGCACCACCATGGCGGAGATGACCGCCATCTGGCCGTAGGCCAGGTTGAGGATTCCACCCAGTCCGTAGACCAGGGTGAGACCTGCCGCCAGAAGTCCAAAGCGCAGACCGAGCGCCAGCCCGTCGAGGATGGTGGCCCTCACACCACCCCCAGGTAGGCGCGCTGAACCTCGGGGTTTTCGGCCAGCTCAGCCGAGGACCCCTCCATGCGGATCGCCCCATTCTCCAGAACGTATCCCCGGTCGCTGAGGGCCATGGCTAGAGGGACCTGTTGCTCGGCCACCAGGACGGTCAGGCCCCGTCCGCGGAGCATCGCCAAGGCGTCGTAAGCCTCGGCGGCCAGCTTGGGGGCGAGGCCGGTGGTGGGCTCGTCGAGCACTAGTAGACGTGGTTGGGACATCAGCGCCCTTCCCACGGCCAGCATTTGCTGCTCCCCGCCCGACAGGGTTCCGGCTCGCTGGCGGCGCCGTTCGGCTAGACGGGGAAAGAGCTCCAAGACAATCGCCATGGTCTCCGGATCGGGACGCCGGGGATAAGCCCCGAGGTAGAGGTGTTCCTCGACGGTCATACGCGGGAACAAGTGACGCTCGGCGGGGACGAATCCCAGACCGTGACGGACGATGCGTTGGGCCGGAAGAGCGGAAATGTCGACGCCGTTGAACACGACCCGCCCCGACGATTGGGTGATCAGTCCGCAGATGGCACGAAACAGGGTGGTCTTACCGGCTCCGTTGGAGCCGATGATCATCACCGCCTCCCCCTCCGCGACATGGAAGGACACTTCATGGACGACGTCGTTGCCGTTGTAGCCCGCGGAGAGCCCCTGGACTTCAAGCATGCTGGCCGCGCTCGCCGAGATACGCCTCGATCACGGCCGGATCCCTCATCACGTCACTCGGGGTTCCCTGGGTGAGGACCTTCCCGAAGTTGAGTACTACGGCTCTTTCCGCCAGGCTGACAACGGCCTTCATCACGTGCTCCACCCAGATCACGGTGACATTGTGGCGATCACGGATGGCGCGCACCATCTCCACCGATGCTTCCAACTCGGTTTCGTTGAGGCCCGCCATCACCTCATCAAGGATCAAGACCCGGGGCTGACCCGCGACGGCTCGGGCCAGTTCAAGGAACCGCTGCTCATGCAGATTGAGGCTGGCCACGTCGTCGGCGCCACGGTCCCCAAGGCCCACGAAGGAGAGCGCCTCCCCGGCGGCTTCTAATGCCTCCGCCTCCGCCCGGTAGCCGTCGGGGCGCCCGAAGAGGGCACCGAGAGCGGCGTTTTCCAGCACCGTCATGGTGGGAAAAGATCGGGGGGTCTGCTGGACCATCGCTATACCCCGCTGGCGGACCTGATAGGGAGGAGCGTTGGTGATGTCGTTGCCAGCAAAGACCACGCTTCCCCTCGTGGCCCGCTCCAGCCCGACGATGATCTTGAGAAGGGTGCTCTTACCGGCACCGTTAGGGCCGACGATGGCGAGGATCTCGCCATCGTCGGCCCCAAGGCTCACTCCGTCGACTGCGGGAAGGCCTCCGAAGGACTTCCCGATCTCGATCGTCTCGAGCAGGGGCACGTGGTCGTTACGACCCCGGAACGTAGGGCTCGAGCACCTCGGAGTGGACCAGCAGGTCGAACCACCATTCACCTGCCTCATTGAGCCCTTCCGGTGCGGGCCCGGCATTGATGAGGGTGAAGATCGGTCGAGCCTCGGCCAGCTCACCCCACTCGGTCCAGCTCAGAGGGTGGGCGTAACCCGGCAGGTCGAAGGTGTTGTCGTGCATGTACTGGGCGATGGCGACCGGATCGTCTCCCACCGCACCGGCCGCCTCCGCCACCATGGTGACGATCCCGTAGCCAGCCACGGCGTCGTCGGACATGAACAGGTTGTCGGAGAAGGCCAAGTAGCGGCTGGCCAGATCCTGATAGCCGTCGCTGAAGTAGTCGGCGCAGGAGAAGTCGCTGTAGCGGCCAATAGCCACATCCACCTGCTGGCCGACGGCGAGGTCGGGCGGGGTCCAGGCGCCGGTGACGGGGACATCTCCGATCAGATCGGCGGCCAGTCCCAGGATCACGGAGTTGCCTGGTGGATGACCGGTAGCCACCACCATCTCCGCACCGAAATCGGCTAACGCCCGAACGAACGGTGTGAAATCGGTGTCAGGTGGCACCGGGGCGGTCTCGATCTGGATCTCGATCCCAGAGTCGGCGAAGGTGTTCTCCATCGCCGAGCGGAAGGCATGGCCCCAGGGATAGTCGGCCACCATGACTCCGACCCGGCTCAAGCCCTGCCCCTGGGCATACTGCAGCACCGGCCCGGCGTCCATCGGGGCGGCGGGGAGGCAGGTACGGAACATGAACCGGCTGTCCTGGGTGAGGGCGAGCTCGGTCCCCGACTTCACGAGGAAGGTGGGGATCTGATGTTCCTCGGCCAAAGCCGACACGGCCTCGCCCACCGTGCTGGAGATGATGCCGCCGATCGCCACCACCCCTTCCTCGGCTAGGCGTTCGAAGCCCTCCACCCCCATCTCGGCATTGTGAGCTGAGTCCTGCTCGAGGAGCTCGATCATGCGGCCGTTGACCCCGCCGGCGTCGTTGATCTCCTGAGCTGCCAGGTTCATGCCGTCGCGGACGTTCACCGCCCAAGGAGTGAACACGGTCAGGTCGGTGAGGATGCCGATCCTGATCGGTTCGGTCGATACGGCCTCGGTGGTGGTGGTGGTATCGCCGCCGGTAGTGGTGGGGGCGGCGCCGGTGGTCGTGGTTCCGGCGGTAGTGGTGGTGGTAGTGCCGGTGCTGCAGGCGCCCACCACCAGGGCAAGGGCCGCCAGCCACACGGGCGCTCTATGCCCGTTTGCGTTCATATCTCTCCTCCTCGTCCCAGTCCCGTCCGTTTTGCGCACATCTGTACGGCACACGAACGAAATCCAGTGTAACAATCGATGCAATCGCTTGCCGGGGTAGGCCCTTCGCTTTTGGCGAGCTGGCCGCATCAATACGGCCTCGGGAATACGAGCCCGTCCATGAGCTTGCGAGCGGTGCGAAGGATCCCCGAGCTCTTCACTCCCAGAGGATCTCCCGGTTCGAGTTGCACCCAGGCGTCGAAGGTCCCGCTGGGATGCTCCAAGCGGACGACATCGCTGCCAGAGTGGAGGCGGGCGACCTGTGCCGCCGGGGCCTCGGGGAGGAGGCAGGCGGTGGCCACGCTCACCGCCCCCAGCACTCCTATCGCCTGATGACAGCGGTGGGGAATGAAGGTGCGGGTAGAGACGGCACCATCGGACCGGGGCGGGGACACCAGAGTCAGTTTGGGCACAGTGGTTGCGGTGACGTCGCCCAGATTCATCAAGGGGCCGGAAGCGAGGCGGATGATTTCTAGCTGCCGACGCAGATCTCTATTGGCTTCCAACTCCTCGCAGCTCTCGTAACCACTGACGCCGACGTCGGAGGCGCGGAGGACCACCACCGGCATCCCATTGTCGATCAGGGTCGCCTCCACTCCTTCGATCTTGTCTACCACTCGACCGGTGGGCAGTAACGACCCGCTGCTCGACCCGGCAATCGCTTCGAACTCGATTCGGATCTCGGCTGCGGTTCCCGGCACCCCAGCAATCTCGGTGTCGCCGGCGTAGACCGGCCGGCCCTGGCGCACCGGAAAGGTTGTCACCGCCCGGCCGCCGGTGTTCCTCATCAAGATCCGCACCGAGGTCCGGTCGTGGTCGGCGCTGATCAGATCTCGTTCCAGGGCGAAGGGTCCCACCGCCGCCAGCATGTTCCCGCAGTTCTGCCGGTCGCTCACCTCAGCTCGATCCACCGACACCTGCAGGAAGAGATACTCGAGATCGACGTCTTCCCGATCCGACCGCGCCACCACCGCCACTTTGGTCGTGAGGGGATGACCGCCGCCGACTCCGTCGATCTGACGGGGGTCGGGTGAACCCATCACCCGCAGGAGGAGGGCGTCGCGTTCGCCGTGGTCCGAGGGTAAGTCACCTTCCAGGAAGAAGGCGCCCTTGGAGGTGCCACCCCGCATCAACATGCAGCGGATGCCGGGGGTATCGACGCTCATGTCTTCAAGATAGGCGTGAGCCGGGAGGCATGACGCGAGGGGAAGGACGTCTCTAGGGTTGGGGTATGAGTCGGGAAGCGCTGCTGGTGGTCAGTGCCCATGTCGGAGATTTTGTGTGGAGGGCCGGGGGAGCCATCGCTCTCTACGCCGAACGGGGGCACTCCGTCACCATCGTCTGCCTCGCCTACGGCGAACGGGGGGAGTCGGCCCGCTACTGGCGGGAGGGCATGACTCTCGAGGAGGTCAAAGCCAGGCGGCACGCCGAGGGGGAGGCGGCGGCAAAGGTCCTCGGCGCCGAGCTACTGGCATTCGACGCCGGCGACTACCCGCTGCTGGAGACACCGGAGGTCCTGGAACGGCTGGTCTCGGTCTACCGGGAGGTGAGACCCTCCGTGGTCATCACCCATACGGAACGCGATCCCTGGAACCGCGACCACGAGGTGGCCCACTCCATCGCCACCACGGCCCGCATCCTCGCTCAGGCGCCCGGATACGATCCCACTACCGAGGTGATCGGAGCCCCGCCGGTCTTCCTCTTCGAGCCCCACCAGACCGAATATTCGGGGTTCCTGCCCGACGTCTTGCTCGACATCACCGAGGTTTGGGACAGAAAGCTGCAGGCGATGCAGTGCCTGGAGGGCCAGCAGCATCTATGGAATTACTACACCGAGGTGGCCGTAAGACGAGGGTCACAGGCACGACGTAACTCCGGTCCCAACCTGGGCCTGATCGCCGACACCAAGGCCGAGGCCTACCAGCGTGTATTTCCCCAGGTGACGACCGAGCTGAGTTGACATGGACGAAGGGACCGTGGTCAGGAAGATCCCCCGGGTCCGAGCAGAGTTGATCGAGGGGCTGAGAGCGACCGGGGTGGCCACTGTTCACGAGGCGGGCGCCAAGGGGTTGCTCGCCCCTGAGATCAAGCCCATTCAGCAGGGGGTTTGCATCGCCGGCTCGGCCGTGACCGTCTCCTGCCCCCCCGGTGACAACCTCATGATCCATGCCGCCGTCGAAGTGATCGAACCTGGCGATGTTTTGGTGGTGGCCACCACCGCTCCAGCTACCCACGGGATGTTTGGAGACCTGCTCGCCGTATCCGTGTCGGTCCACGGAGCAGTAGGACTGGTGATCGATGGGGGGGTGCGGGACGTGGCCGAGCTTCGGCGGATGGGCTTCCCGGTGTGGTCCCGCGTCATCCATGTGGCCGGCACCACCAAGACCGGTGTCGGCTCGGTCAACCGGCCGATCGTCTGCGCCGGGGTAACGGTGGATCCGGGTGACGTGGTGGTCGCCGACGATGACGGGGTGGTGGTGGTGGAGCGCCCACGAGCGGAGGAGGTCTTGGACGCTGCCCGTCGACGCCTGGTGAAGGAGGCAGATACGCGGGTTCGCTTAGCCGCCGGTGAACTAGGCCTCGACCTCTACGGGTTTCGCCAGCGCCTCACCGACCTCGGAGCGAACTGGGTCGACGAGGAGTGAGCCGAACATTGAAAGTGGCGGTGCTGGGCTTGGGAGAGGCCGGTTCGGCCATCGCCGCCGACTTGGCCAGGGCCGGCGAGGAGGTCCGGGGCTACGACCCCCACCCGGTCGCTACCCCGGCGGGGGTGCAGCGATTCGATGAGGCCGGGCTGGCCGTGGCCGGGTGTTCCTCGGTCCTGGCGGTGACGGCCGCCTCTCGGGCGAAAGAGGCGCTGGCCCAGGTCCTCGAGTTCCTCGACCAGGGCTGCGTCTACGCCGACCTATCAACCGGGTCGCCGGGTCTCAAGGAAGCGCTGGCCGCAGAGGTGGCCCGCCGCCAGGTCGGGTTCGCGGATGTGGCTCTGATGGCCCCGGTTCCGGGACGGGGCCTAGGTACACCGGCGCTGGCAGCAGGGAGCGGCGCCGAGACGTATGCGAGTTTGATCAACGCTCGCGGTGGCCAGGTAGAGGTGGTGGGGGAGCGGGCGGGAGCGGCCGCCGCCCGCAAGCTGCTCCGCAGCGTGGTGATGAAGGGGCTGGCCGCCCTGCTGATGGAGAGCACCGAAGCGGCCAGCCGTTACGGGGAGGGTGAATGGTTCTGGAGCCATCTGATCGATCAGCTCGGGTCGATCGATGAAGCTCTCGTGGAGAGGTTGCTTTCTGCCACCGCGCTCCACGCCCCCCGCCGGCTGGAGGAGATGGAGGCCGCTCAGGATCTACTCACCGAACTGGGAGTCCCTGCCACCATGACCGCCGCCACCATCGCCCATCTCCGGCGTCTGGTGGCCGAGACCAAGCCCTTGCCCTGACCACGCGACCGAACCAAGGCGGCCTCCCGAAGCGAAGCCATGCACAGTCGTGCTGCATCCTGCGCATCATGATGCTAACTTGGGACCATGCGTACGACCGTCACCTTCGACGACGATACCGCGGCAGCAATCGACCAACTTCGTCGCGAGCGAAATCTTGGCATCAGTGATGCAGTCAATGAACTGATAAGAAAGGGTTTGCTGGCAGAAGTCGGCAAGAAGCGGCGGTTCGTACAGCGAACCTCGGCCGGGCACGCCCGCCTGGACCTCACCAACGTGGTGGAAGCGATCGAGCAGGCTGAGGCTCCTTCGGGCGCTCCATGATCGTCGATGCCAATGTGCTCCTATTCGCCGAAGATGAGACCAGCCCTTTCCACCGGGCGTCTAAGGAGTGGCTCACCGAGGCGCTGAACGGTTCGGTCCGGGTCGGTTTGCCCTGGGCTTCACTGGTGGCCTTCCTCCGGTTGAGAACCAATCCGCGCGCTTATGACCGCCCCTTAAACGCTGGAGAGGCTTGGAGTCGGGTGGAGGATTGGCTGAACGCTCCGGCGGCTTGGGTGCCCACGCCTACCTCCCGGCATCCTGAAGTGTTCGGCGGCCTCGTCCGCCGTTACCACCTCACCGCCAATCTGATTCCCGACGCCCATCTGGCGGCGCTGGCCATCGAACACGGTGTGACGGTGATCTCGACCGACACCGACTTCGCCCGGTTCTCGGAGTTGCACTGGCTCAATCCTCTCTCTGGCTGAGACGACCGCTGGGAACACCGACGAACTATGCCCCGATCGGCACCAGAACGCAGGTCCAATCTCCGCCGCCTCAATGGACGTCGACGAAGAGGCTGAGCCAAAGCGAGGCGAGCCACTCGGCGTATCGCTCGTCCGACCAGCCCCGCTCGCCGACCAGACGCTGCCACAAGACGCCGTCCATGGTCGCGTAGAGGATGTCACGGCACTCCTCCATTCCGATTGCCAGCTGCCCAGTGCTGGCGGCCGCCGTGGCGTATCTGGTGGCGACATCGAGGCGGCGCTGCGCCCACTCGTCCAGCATCGCCTCGGCGCCCCGTTCGCTGGCCGCCGCCCCGGTGATGGCGGCCAGCAGCGGCGACATCCGGCGGTTGAACTCGGTAACGAAACCGGCATGCCTCCGGATCCGGGTGGCCAGGTCGGGTTCAGCCAGAACGGCCTGCATCTCGGCCCGGTCGAACAGGGTGACCTCCTCTTCGTCACCGCGAGACTCGACGAACCAGACCTGGCGGAGGAGGGCCGGCTTGTTGCGGAAGGCGGCGTAGACGGTCTCGACAGCCACCCCCGCCGCTTCGGCGATCTGGGCGAGGGTTGTCTGTCCGTAACCGCGGGCGATGAAGAGATCGCGAGCCACCCGGATAATCCGGCGGCGCGTTTCCTGCGCCTGGGCCCGGCGGTGGGTGGAGTCGTAAGGCCTCTTGACGGATCTGACCATTGGATATAGTCTAACTGTATTGGACACAGTCATTATGTATCGGAGGGTTTGATGTCGACCGAGACCGATGCCTTCCTGGCCGAGGTGCTCGACAAGCAACGTGCTGCAGAGCAGGCGATCCACCAGGGCAACTTCGAGCCGCGGATGGCTTTGTGGTCACAGATGGACCCGGTGACCCTCTTCGGCGCCCAGCTCAGCGGGAGCGGCTGGGACGAGATCGAGCCTGTTTTCCGCCAGGTGGCCTCCTGGTTCACCGAGTCGGTCGAATCCGAGTTCGAGGTGGTCGCCGCCGGGGCAAGCGGCGACCTCGCCTATACCGTTGGCTATGAGCGGAACCGGGTCACAGTCAAGGGGGTGCCGCGCACCTACACCCTTCGGGTGACCCACGTCTACCGCCGAGAAGAGGGCCAGTGGCGCATCGTTCACCGCCACGCCGACTTTCCGCCCGACCCTGACGCACCGTTGTTTCCGCGTTAAACGACGGACTCCATCTCCAGTCTCGACAGGGCGAGATCGAAAACAGGGCGAGACGAGGGCGGCTTGGGAGAATGTGGCGCTGAGCTCGGGAAGTGAGAAGCGCCCGGTGTGTCCGAAGACGACGAGCCCGGTGATGGCGACTCCCGCGGCTCCTCCCAAGTGCTGCCACCATCCCGAAGGTCCCGATGGCCGCCGAGATCGGGATGTCCCATTGGTCACCAGTCTGCAAGCGCCAGTGGTGGCTGCCGAACCCACCGTTGCGTACTCGATATACAACGTGAGGCTGCAAGCCTCAGCGAGAGAAGTGATGAGCCGATCTTCGGAGAGAGCAGCCGGTCTGGTGAACTGGCGATGTCGGGTCAAGAATCTTCTTGGGTATGAGTCGCGCAGAGCCGTTTTTGTCGGTGGTGGCTGTCATAGTAGGCGAACAGATGTACGACAGCCTGAGAACAGAGACCGCAGGTGGAGCCTCCCCGATGGGCGAGGGCGAAGTCCTGGTCAACCGACTGATGGGAGAGCCGATCGAGGGGTTGTCCAACGGCGAGTTGGCCCAGTCGCTAGTCGACCTGGAGAACCTGCTGGACCGTTTGGAGGCGGAACGGAACCGCCGGCTGTCCCTCTTCTCTCAACGGCACGGCTATTTCGAGTTGGAGTATCCCTCGGCGTCCTCTTTTCTCATTCACCGCTGCCGGATGGCCCCTCAACGAGCCATCCGACTGG
>DATEDX010000130.1:0-20659 GCA_035281425.1 Acidimicrobiia bacterium | reverse complement strand
GTTCCTGGTCTTCTTCGGTATCGGGCTGGCAGGCCGGGGAGGGCTGCCGGTGACCTGGGCCGGAGTCGGGCTCTTGGTGGTGATGGCCATCTCCAAGATCGACAGTGAACCGCCAAGCAGCGACTTGAAGCTGGGTCCGCCCCGCCGCTGAGAAAGCACGCGTCTTCCTCCCCCAGCGAGCGAAGCGACATCTTCCTCCCCCAGGAGCGAAGCGACGTTGGGGGAGGTGGCCCGAAGGGCCGGAGGGGGCTCTGGGAGGTGTCGCCGAAGGCGACGGAGGGGGTTCTGGGTTGATGCCGAAGGGCCGGAGGGGGCTCTGGGGAGGTGGCCCGAAGGGCCGGTGGGGGTCTATGTCTCTTTGGGAGAAGCGCTAGCGGGCGGTACGGCTGGCGATGCGCCGGCCAGCCTGGGGACCCTCGGTGTCACTCCAGATACGAGTGAAGATGAGTCCGAACCCGGCGGCCAGCAGGAGCAGCGGGGTGAACTGGGCCACCGAGAAGTAGCTGGTCGAATCGGCCAAAGCGGCCCCCACCAGCGACCCGATGGGCAACGTAGACCAACCAATGGTGCGGGCGGCGGTGATGACCCGTCCCAGCATGGCGGTGGGGGTGTAGATCTGGCGTACGGTGACCAGAGGCACGTTGACCAAGGAGATGCCAAAGAACATCGCGAAGAGAAGGAAGATTGCGGTGGGGCCGAAGGTCTGGTGGATCAGGGCCCACAACGCCAGCCCGAAGATGAACATCCCCACGGTCATGGTCTTGCCCAGACCGATCACCCTGGACACCCGCGGGGCCAGCACCGCGCCCACGATCCCTCCCAGCCCTAAGGCAGCCAGCATCAAACCAAAGGTCGACTCCTCGGCCCCCAACACCTCGGTATGGAGTACCGCCACGGTTGACTCGATGAACCCTACGGCTCCGTTGGCCACCGCCGCCGCCAGGGTGGAAGCACGGAGCCGAGGTTCGCTCCAGAGGAAACGGAGCCCGTGGGCAGCCTCCTCCAGGAACCGGCTCCGCTGGTCACGAGCGATCCGGGGAGGGACGCTGCCGACCAGCCAAACCGACACCGCCGAGATGAGAAAGGTCAACCCGTTGAGCGCGAAGCCGGGGGCGAGACCCACGGTGGCGGCCAATCCTCCGGCTAGGGCAGGACCTGCCACCAGCGCCACCTGCTGACTGACGGCAATGCGACCGTTAGCTGTGGGGAGATCGGCAGCATCTACCACCGCCGGCAGCAGGGCGTAGAGGCCGTTCTGGAAGGCAGCGGAGAAAGTCCCCGAAACAAAAGCGAGGATGAAGACCAGAGACAAGGTGTGGGGATTGGGCTCGATGGCGAGGAAGCCGAGGGCGAAGAAGGTGGCAGCTCGGATCAGATCGGCGGTGATCATCACCCCCCGCAGCGGGAGACGGTCAAGGAGCACACCCCCTACCAGCCCGAAAAGAACCACCGGCACGCTCTCCAAGGCGTAAGTGAGGGCGAAGTCGAGAGTGCGGTCTCCGATCTGGAGGACGAAGAGGGGGAGGGTGGTATAGGCGACATAGTCCCCTACCTGCGAGACCGCCTGTCCCCACCACAAGTTCCGGAAGCGGTCACCCAGTCTCCGCCGCGACCGGCGGCTGCCACCTTGGTCCCCGTGTGGCCCATCCATGGATGCCCAGACTAGGGAGGGAATCTCGAAGGGAAACGGCCTTTGTTAGCCTCCTTGTCTATGGCCGAGCCCAAAGAACTCCCGCAGATGGTCACCGAGTTGGTCGACCTGTCCAAGGAGTACCTCCGGCAGGAGACCCTGGAACCGGCCCGTCGTTTGGGCCGTTTCGCCTCCTTCAGTGTGGGGGCCGCGGTGCTCTTCGGGGGAGCGGCGATATTGCTCACCCTTGGCTTCCATGCCTTGATGCGCCGGGTGCTGCCCGACACCCAGTGGTGGGCGGTGCTGGCCAAGTTGTTCACTGCCCTGTTGGCGGGAGGGGCAGCCGGGCTGACCATCTGGAGGATGTCCGGTGACGATCACCCGAGCTGACCTCGAGGCCAAGGCCCGATCCATCACTGACGCTCTTCAAGAGACCAAAGAGAGCGCCCAGAACACCGCGGTGGTGGCTGGAGTAGTCGTGCTAGTGGCGGTGGGTCTGGCCTACGTCTTGGGACGGCGTCGGAGCCGGAGCGGGCGGGCGGTGGTTGAGGTCTACCGGATCTGAGGAGATGCTGTTGTGAGCTACTACCAGCGTGGACTCACCCAAGCCCTCTCCGGGCTTCGTCGCGGAAACCAACGGTCCCTCTACTCGGGGGCGGCGCTGTTGGTGTGGGCGGCCTGGCGCCGCTCCAAGAAACGCCGGCTCCTTTACCGCCGGGTGCTCCATCGCGACGAAGCCGTACTCATCCGAGCGGGACGCAAAGACCAGCCCCGAGTCGTGGTCGACGACGCCCTGGCCGATCAGGTCCACCGGCGGCGGTCGGATAAACCCGTGGCGGGGTAAGGAGAACGGCGAGATGAAAAATCAGCGGTTCGTCCAGATCGTGGTCTGGGTGTTGGTGGCGGCCCTGGTCCTAGGGGTGGCGGTTTCGCTCACCGCGCTTTTCTGGTGAAGGTCATCCTTCGCAATCCTTCCCGGGAGGTCGAGCTCAGCGGTGCCCGGCGGGTGGGCGAGGTGTTACGTCGCCTGCAGTTGACCCAGGAAGGAGTTCTCGTCATCCGCAACGGGGAACTCCTCACCGTCGACGAAGAAGTGGGGGAGGAGGACGTGCTGGAAATGCGACCCGTGATCTCAGGAGGATGAATCGGTGAAGTGCCGGGTGTGCCGCCAGAAATCGGTGATCCAGCTACGGAGGCACAACGCCAGCTTTTGCCGGTCCCACTTTATCGACCATATCCACCGCCAGGTGGAACGGACCATCGGTGAATACAAGATGTTCTCCCCGGGGGAGCGGCTGCTCCTCGGCGTCTCCGGGGGGAAGGACTCACTGGCGCTATGGCACATCCTCACCACCCTTGGTTATCAGGTCGACGGGGTCTACCTGCACCTGGGGATCGGTCAGTACAGCTCTCAGAGCTTGAGCCTCAGCCAGGCCTTCGCCCGCAGCCACCGCTTGTCCCTGCAAGTGGTGGACCTGCCTGCCGCCTACGGATTTTCGATCCCCCAGGCGGCCGCGGCTTCTCGTCGGACCCCATGTTCGGCCTGTGGTCTCTCCAAGCGTTACATCCTCAACCAGGTGGCGGGGGAGGGGGACTACGACGTCTTGGTTATGGGCCACAACCTCGACGACGAAGCCGCCACTCTCTTCTCCAACGTCCTCTCCTGGAATCTCGATTACCTCGGCCGGCAACGACCGGTGCTCCCCGCCACCGAGGATGGCCTGTGCCGCAAGGTAAAGCCCTTGATTCGGGTGGCGGAACGCGAAACGGCGGCGTATGCGGTGCTCAGCGGGATCGAATACGAGGTCGATGAGTGTCCCATGGCCGCCGGCAACACCCTCAACCGGTATAAGGAGTGGCTCAACCGGCTGGAAGAAGAATCGCCGGGGATCAAATCCGGGTTCTTGTTCGGCTTCCTCGACCGGGCGGCGCCGACATTCGATACGGCCAGTGAGGTCGAGCTCGCGGTTTGTGTCAACTGTGGGCAACCGACCACCGGTGACACCTGCGCCTTCTGCCGGCTTCAGTCCATCACTCTCTCGCCGCGGCCGCCGTCGTGACCTCGCCGCTGCAGGAGGGGGAGACGGTTCTCCTCATCGACGGGAAAGGCCGCCGCTATTTGATCAAGCTGACCGGGAACGGCCAGTTCCACTACCACCTGGGGGTAGTGGAACATCAAGTGATCATGTCTGCCGGGGTGGGTGCGACCGTCTCCTCTTCTGGGGGAGGCAGCCTGCTGGTGGTGCGGCCCCGTCTGGCCGACTACGTCCTGAAGATGCCGCGGGGGGCGCAACTCGTCTACCCAAAGGACATGGGACCGATCGCGGTCTACGCCGACATCGGACCGGGGATGACTGTGCTGGAGGCGGGTACCGGCTCCGGGGCTCTGACTTTGGCCTTGCTGCGCTGGGTGGGGCCCACCGGGCGAGTGATCAGCGTCGAACGCCGCCAAGACCACGCTCTGGTGGCGGAACGGACCGTTGTTCGATGGCTGGGTGAGATTCCCGCCAACCTTGAACTGCGCCAGGGAACGGTCGAGGAAGTCATCCCCGAGTTGGCCCCCGAACGGATCGTGCTCGACCTTCCCGAACCTTGGCATGCCGTGACCCTCGCCGCCACCCATCAAGAGCCGGGGGGGATTGTCTGCGCTTATCTTCCCACCGTGCCCCAGGTGCAGACCACTGTCGACGCTATGGAGGAAAGGGGTGCCTTCGCCGAGATCGAGGTCTCAGAGACCCTCCACCGGACTTGGAGCGTGTCCGGCCGCTCCGTGCGGCCCGACCACCGAATGGTGGCCCACACCGGATTTCTGGTGGTCGGCCGGCGCATCCACCCTCGCCGCTGACCGCCCCCGCGTTCGCCGGGGGAGGAAGTCGCGTCTTCTCCCCCAGGAGCGAAGCGACCTTTGGGGGGAGTACCCGAAGGGGGGAGGGGGGCCCTCTCTTCGGGGTCCCTAACCGCCGAATTGGGGTTAGCGGCAGGTGCCGAGCCAGTACATAAGGTGGTCGAGGAGGGCGAACTGCGCTTGCGACTCAAAAGCTTCACCTTGGAAGCTGAAGGTCACGGTGGCGGTGAAGGTATCGGCGATGGGGAACTGTGACCCCTCGGGATCGGTGAACACTTGGTCGGCAGGCCCGCTCAACACCTCCACCAGTTCGTAACTCTCGATTGCAACCACCTCGGCCTCGATCCAATCCCGGCACACCTCCTCGCCGTATGCCTCCACTACCCGGGGATGAAGGCGGGTGGTGAGAAACTCGAGATCGTCGCTGTCGAGCGCTTCCCGATAGGCAACGATGAAGTCCTCCACCGTCTCGGGGGGAGTAGTAGTGGTGGTCGTGGTGGGGGCAGTGGTGGTGGTGGGGGCTGTGGTGGTGGTCACCGGGACCGTCGTGGTGGTAGTGGTCGTGCTGGGGGCGGTCGTGGTTGTAGTGGTGGCGATGGTCAAGCCGGAAGAAGCCAGCATGAGTAGACCGATGGTTACCGCGATCAGGCCTCCCCCGGTGAGGGAGAGGCCGAGCAACCGGCGCCTCACCGGCACGGTCCCACCGGAAACGCCTGCTCGTATTCAATAAGCGCCGTGACGGAGCGCTCCATCGACTGTTGACCTTGATTGATGAGAATCCTCACCTCTCGCTGATGGCGGGAGCGGTCCATATCAGTGAGCCCCTGCCCACCATCACGCCACCCACCGGTTTCACTCCCCGCGTCGCCCAGGCTGTATTGGCGAACCCGCTCCAGGCAACGGTAAACGCCTCCCTCACATATCTCGATCTGGAACGGCTGAACGGTGACCAGTTGGTACTCCTTCACCAGTCGGAAGTTGTGGAGGGCTCGCCGCTCGGTCCACTCGCTGGCCTTCCCCGCCACGGTCCCGGCCAGTTGGGCGATGAGTTGAAGAACTCCCACCAGAACCTCCTGGGGAGAAGTCGGCACCGGGACCGGGAAGCCGGCCGTGCCCAGGTTGCCGTAGGCGGCGGCGTAGCCCTCGGCTCCACCCCGCATCAGCCCCGAGGCGCTTCCAGTCATCACCCCGCCAGCCACCCGGGTACCGGCACCGTGAGCGCCCAGCAAGGCACCGACAAAGCCCAACTCCGTGCCCAAGGTCATAAGGTCGACCGCCAGTTCCTTCCCGCTTTCCTGGGCCCATGCCTCCCCCTCCGAGCTGGTCTCGATGCGAAACGCCCGGTAAATTCGGAAACTTCGAGCCGGGGCCAGCGCCACCACCCGCCGGGCACCTTCGGGACATTCCGACCGAGTCTCCGCCGCCGTTGTCACCGCCATGCCCCCGGCCCCGGCATCGGCGGCGTTGGTCACGGCGGGGCTGGCAGCAGAGGCGGAGGCGGCACCGGTACACGCCTCGTAGGCGGCACGGGCCTGCTCGGCTTCGGCCGCGGCTTCCTCGGTGCGCTTCCGCCAGTTGTCGACCATCTCCTCGCCGATCGCCTCGGACTGGCGCAACTGATCGACCTGGGCTCTGGTGGTGGAGATGATGTCGGCCATCCCCGCCACCGTGACCAGACCCTCCCCCGGCAGGCTCTGATAGGAGGCCCCTCCGTGGCTGATGGTGCCGGTGGCTGCAGAGCGTTCCAGGTCGGCGAGTTCGGCTTCCGCCCTCACCCGTTCGGCCCGCTTCTCCTCAAGCCAAGCCCGGGCCTTGGTCAACTCCTCGGCGCAGGTGTCATAGCGGCTCTGGGCCGCTTGCCAGAGTTGGTAGAGGTCGTCACAGCTCTTCTTGCGGAGAAGAAACAGCCCGATCAGGGCAGCCAATGCTCCTGACCCGATTAGGAGCCAGGGCCCCGGGAGGGCGGCTACTGGGGATGCTGGTAGTGGGCTCTCGACCACGAAGGTGGCAACGGTGGTCGGCGGCGTGGTAGCCGCGGTGGTGACGGTGGTCGGAGGGACGGTGGATGCGGTGGTGGTGGGCACTGCGGTGGTGGTGGGCGCGGTGGTGACAGCGGCCCCCTGTAGAGAGGCCGGATCACACTCGGATTCGGTCTGGTCCACGGTGAAGCTGCCCCCCTCGGGGAGGTCGTTGAGATCGACCGGGGCTGCCCCCAGGCTGGTGGACTCCACCTCCACCTGCTCGATCTGGTGGTCACCAAACGAATGCAAGGGCAGTTCGGCCACAGCCAGGCCAACGTCATCGATAAGCCCGCCGCCGGTCAGTTCACCGGAGGCGCCGCTGAATTCGACGGTGATGGTCCCTCCACCCCACTCCGCCGGCAGCATGACGTAGAGGACCGCCTTGGAGGGGGCGTTTCCCACCGGCTGGGAGGGGAAGTGGTCGATAGCCAAACACGAGTCGGCCACCTCTACAGGAGCCTGACCCAGAGCGGGGCGGGCCCAAAGGCTGGCGATCGCAGCCAGCGCCAGAAGGTAAGCGCGCATCGGCTGTCTATCGGCAGCCGGGCGCCACCTAGTTAGTGCTTACAGACGAGGCTTGGGAAGCAACCGGTTAAGCCTCGATGAAGATGCACTCACCCGGGCACTCCTCGGCCGCTTCGACGGTGATCTCTTCCTGCCCCGAGGGCACTTGGGCTACCCCCTGGGCGCCCTGTGGTTGCCCCTGGGCGGCGGCGTAGATCGTTGAACCTTCCCGTACGTAGGCCAGCCCGTCATCTAGTAGGACGAAGACGTCGGGAGCGATCTCTTCGCACAATCCGTCCCCGGTGCAGAGGTCCTGGTCAATCCAGACTTTCACAAATACTCCAACTTTGACCGCATGGGAAGTTTACTGGGAGGCGCTATCTGCCGACCATTAACCGATACCCGTAACACTAAGCAAACCCCTTCGTATACTGCGCGGAGGGCAGATGGAAGCCAGGAGAGCTAAATGAGTCTGAGCGGGAATGAGGAGTCGTCGGAGCTTCGCCGGCAGGTAGCGGTCCTCGAAGAAGAGGTGATCGGTCTGCGACGGCGGCTGCAGGACGCCCCTCGCCGCATCCAGGACCTCGAGTCGCGTCTCGCCGAGTCGCAGGAAAGGCTCGCTCGCTCCCTTGCTCATGGTGACAAGCTGGCGACCGTCCTCGAGGAAGCCCGAGAGCAGCTGGCCGTCCTGCGCGCCGAAGTCGACAAGCTCACTACTCCCCCCAACAGCTTCGGCACCGTCACCGCCGTCAACGAAGACGGCACCGTGGACGTCATGGCCGGCAACCGCAAACTTCGGGTCGCTGCCCAGCCTTCGGTCGAGGTGAAGATGCTGCAAAAAGGACAGGAGGTCCTTCTCAACGAGTCCTTCACCGTCATCGACGTTCGCAGCTTCGACCCCACCGGGGAAGTGGTGCGAGTTCGGGAGTTGCTGGAAGACGGCCGGATGGTGGTGATGGCTCATGCCGACGACGAACGAGTCGTCTCCCCGGCCGACAGCTTGCTCGACGTGAAGGTGCGGGTTGGCGACTTCGTCCGCATCGACCCCCGGGCCGGGCTGGTGGTGGAACGTCTGGCCCGCCCCGAGGTGGAAGAACTGGTCCTGGAAGAGATCCCCGACATCACCTACGAACAGGTTGGTGGTCTCGCCACCCAGATCGAAGAGATCCGCGATGCCGTCGAGTTGCCCTATCTCCATCGGGAGTTGTTTGCCCAGTACGGCCTCGAGGCGCCCAAAGGCATCCTTCTATACGGCCCTCCCGGCTGCGGCAAGACCCTCATCGCCAAGGCGGTGGCCAACAGCCTGGCCAAGGCGGTCGCGGAACGCACCGGGCGCCCCGATGCTCGTTCCTACTTCCTCAACATCAAAGGCCCCGAGTTGCTCAACAAGTGGGTGGGGGAGACCGAACGCCAGATCCGGCTGATCTTCCAGCGAGCCAAAGAGAAGTCGGACGAAGGGGTTCCGGTCATCGTCTTCTTCGACGAGATGGACTCGCTTTTCCGCACCCGGGGAAGCGGTATCAGCTCCGACGTTGAGTCGACCATAGTCCCTCAGTTGCTTTCCGAACTCGACGGGGTGGAGTCGTTGAAGAACGTCATCGTCATCGGAGCCTCCAACCGCGAGGACCTCATCGATCCGGCCATCCTCCGCCCCGGTCGTCTCGATGTGAAGATCAAGATCTCCCGACCCGACACCGAGGCCGCCAAACAGATCTTCGCGATTTACCTGCCGAGCGAGCTTCCCCTCGACGCCGACGAACTGGCGGCGGCCGACGGTTCCCGGGAACGGATGGTCAAGGAGACCATCGAGGCGACGGTGGCCGCCATGTTCTCCGAGGGGGAAGAGAACCGCTTCCTCGAAGTTACCTACGCCAACGGCGACCGCGAAGTCCTCTACTTCAAAGATTTCGCCTCCGGGGCCATGATCGAGAACATCGTCCGCCGCGCCAAGAAGGACGCCATCAAACGAGAAATCGCCGGTGGCAGCCCCGGTATCCGCCGGACCGATCTCCTGGCCGCGATCAAGCAGGAGTTCCGGGAGCACGAAGACCTCCCCAACACCACCAACCCCGACGACTGGGCCAAGATCTCGGGCAAGAAGGGAGAGCGCATCGTCTACGTGCGCACCCTGGTTGGCGGAGAGGCGGAGAGCCGCCTGATCGAAGCCGTGTCCGGCGGCCAATACCTGTAGATCATGGCCATCCACAAGGTGCTCGGCACCGAAACCGAGTACGGCATCAGCGTCCGACCGGCTCGGGACTTCAACCCCGCCCTGGCCTCCGCCCAACTGGTCAACTCCTACCCGGGGGGCCGAGTCCGGGTGCAGTGGAGCTACGAAGAGGAGTCTCCCGGCCGCGACGCCCGGGGATTCGGCCACGAGGGCTTCGGGGTAGCCGACCCGGAAGGCGCCCTGGTGAACGCCGTCCTCTCCAACGGGGCTCGGCTCTACGTCGACCACGCCCATCCCGAATATTCCAGCCCCGAGTGTTACGACCCCCTGGAGGCTGCCCTCTACGACAAGGTGGGGGAGCGGATCATGTTCCGGGCGGCGATGGCCGCCACCGAGCTTTTGCAGAGCGGCCAGCGGATGTCGCTCTACAAGAACAACTCCGACGGCAAAGGCAACTCCTACGGCGCCCACGAGAACTACCTGCTTTCCCGGGAGACACCGTTCAGCGACGTCATCCGTTATGGGACCACCTTCCTCGTCACCCGCCAGATCTACACCGGCTCGGGCAAGGTGGGAGCGGAAAACTCCCGCCCGGAAACCGGGTTTCAGCTCACCCAACGCGCCGACTTCTTCGAGGAGGAGGTCGGCTTGGAGACGACGCTGAAACGTCCCATCATCAACACCCGCGACGAACCCCACGGCGACCCGGGGAAGTATCGACGGCTCCACGTCATCATCGGCGATGCCAACCTCTCCGAGACCCAGATCTTCCTCAAATTGGGGACGACCGCTTTGTTCCTGGCGGCGATGGAAGATGGAGCCTTGCCCGACCCGCTCGATCTGGCCGACCCGGTGCAGAGCTGCTGGCAGGTGAGCCACGATCTCACTTTCCGGCGAGGATTGGAATTGGACGGCGGCGGCACCGCCAGCGCCCTCGAACTGCAGTGGCGCTACCACGACTGGGTCAACAAATACGTCGAAAGCGAACTGGCCGAAGACGACATCGCTCATCGGGTGGTAGGGGAGTGGGCGAAGGTGCTCGACGACCTGGACACCGATCCTGCTCGGCTCTCCGATCGCCTCGACTGGGCAGCCAAACGCCGGGTGCTGGAAGGCTACGTGGAGCGGGACGGGCTTGCCTGGGACCATCCCAAACTCAAGGCCCTCGACCTGCAGTACCACGACGTCGACCCGGGCCGTTCCCTTTATCACCACCTCCTGGGACGCCACGCCATCGTCCGCCTCTTCAGTGATGAGGAAGTCGAGCGGGGTGAACAGCAGCCGCCGGAGCGGACCCGCGCCTACTTCCGGGGGACTTGTGTATCGCGTTTCCCGCAGTCGCTGGTGGCGGCCAACTGGGACTCCCTGGTCTTTGACACCGGTGAACCCCACCTCAAACGCATTCCTATGATGGAACCACTGCGGGGCGACCGCCAGTTGGTGGGCGCCCTGCTCGATTCGGTGGATGACGCCGCCGGGCTCATCACCGCCCTTGGAGGTCACTGATGTCAGAACGTGAAAGAGCCCGTAACCGCAACCGCGAAAATGAAGATGCCGAGAGCGAAGATCAGCCGGTAGAGCGGGACGAAGAGGCCGATCGCAAGCTCGATGAGTTGCTGGACGAGATCGATCAGGTGCTGGAAGAAAACGCTGAGGAGTTCGTCAAGAACTACATCCAGAAGGGTGGAGAGTGACCGCCGGACCCCGGCTCCCGCTCCTCTTCGACATCCCCGCCCCCGGTTCCAGCTTCTCCGATCTGCTCACCGCTCTCGGTTATCCGCTGCTGCCCCACCTTGCCGGGGAGAGCCGTCCCTTTCCCGTGCCCGAGGGCACCACCGTACTGGCCCTTCGTTTTGCTGAAGGGGTGGTGATGGCGGGGGACCGCCAAGCCACCGAGGGCAACTTGGTCGCCCACCGCCACATCCGCAAAGTCTTCCCGGCCGATCGGTTCTCGGCTGTGGCCATCGCCGGCGCCGCCGGACTAGCACTGGAGATGGTGCGGCTCTTCCAAGTCGAGCTAGAGCACTACGAGAAGATCGAAGGGCACCGCCTCTCGCTGGAAGGCAAAGCCGCTTTCCTCGCCCGCCTGGTACGTAATCAACTGGCCATGGCCTTCCAGGGCCTGGCGGTGGTTCCGCTCTTCGCCGGTTTCGACGAATCCGACCAGATCGGCCGGCTCTACACCTACGACGTGGTCGGTGGCCGCTATGAGGAAAACGAGTTCGGGTCCACCGGTTCGGGAGCTCGCCTCGCCAAGTCGTATCTGCGCACTACCTATCAACCGGAGATGACCGTGGACGACGCTGTCCAGCATGCAGTCTCGGCACTGGTGGCGGCGGCGTCGGAAGATACCGCCACGGGTGGGCCGGACCTCAAGCGGGGCATCTATCCCAATGTCATCGTCATCGACTCCTCGGGGGTGCAAGAACTTGCCGACGAGGCGGTACGACCGGCGGCGGAGCGGGCGGTGGAGACGATCAGATGACGGTTCCCTTCTACGTCGCTCCCGAACAGTTGGTTCGGGACAAAGCCGAATTTGCCCGAAAGGGGATCGCCCGAGGCCGGTCGATCGTTGCTATCGAGTTTGCCGACGGGGTCCTGCTCCTGGCCGAGAACCCTTCCACGGCCCTGCGCAAGATCAGCGAGATGTACGACCACATCGCCTTTGCGGGGGTGGGTCGTTACAACGAATACGAAACCCTGCGTAAGGCCGGAATCCGCCAGGCCGACCTCATGGGTTATCTCTACAGCCGCGAAGACGTCAAGGCCCAGGCGCTGGCTACCAACTTCTCGGAGGCACTGGGGGCAATCTTCTCCCGGGAGCCCAAACCATTCGAAGTGGAGGTGCTGGTGGTCGAGGCCGGCGACCCCAACCGTCTCTTTCGTATCTCCTACGACGGCACCCTTAACGACGAACGGCGAGTGGCAGCCATCGGAGGAAAGTCCGAAGCGCTGATCGAGGCGCTGCGGGCCGGCTGGCGTGAAGACCTCCCCTTGGAGGAAGCCCTCACCCTCGGTCAGGAGGCCTTCCAGCAGGCGGAAGGCCGCGACCCGGAGGGATGGGAAGCGGCGGTGCTGGAAAGGGTGGAAGGCCGCCGGGGTTTCCGACGGCTGCAACTCTGAGCACCGAACGGCCCAGCCAGGCCGTCCTCGTTGCTTTCACCGGATTCGTTCTCATCGGCGGGGTCAACTTCGTCGGGGTTCGATACTCCAATCAGGAGTTGCCGCCGCTACTCGGAGCCGGGCTCCGATTCGGACTGGCGGCCCTGGTCCTGGCAGTGGTGATGGGATTGACGCGGACAGCTTTACCCCGAGGCCGGGCTCTGGCCGGCTGCGTCATCTACGGCACTCTCGGCTTCGGGGCTGGGTACGGGTTCGCTTACACGGCCCTCACCGAACTGCCAGCGGGAGCGGGAGCGGTGGTGTTCGCCTCTTACCCCCTATTCACCGTTTTCCTCGCCGCCGCCCACCGGTTGGAGCGCTTCCGAACCCGAGGATTGGTCGGAGCCCTGCTGGCGGTGATCGGAATCGTGATCCTTGCCAATCCCGGCTCGGACCGTCAACTGCCGCTGATCCCGGTGCTGGTGATGGCAGCTTCGGCGATCAGCGCCGCCGAATCGGGAGTGCTCATCAAGAAGTTCCCGGTGGTTACCCCAGTGGCGGCCAATTCGGTGGCGATGGCTACTGGAGCCGGGATCCTGGTAGTGCTTTCCTTATTGGCCGGAGAGACGTGGCTGCTCCCCGACGCCGCCTCGACCATCTGGTGGGTGGTGTATCTGGCGGTGGTGGGTTCGGCGGGTCTATTCGGGCTCTTTCTCTTCGTCCTCCACCGCTGGACGGCCACCGCCACCTCTTATGCCACCGCCCTCCTCCCGGTCTCGGCCATGGTGGCGGGTGCGCTGATTCGCGGGGAGCCATTGACCATCAACGGACTGGTAGGCGCGGTCTTAGTCACCGCCGCGGTTTACATCGGCGCCCTCTCCTGAGCTTCTGGCGCGCTGCGATCGGGCTATAGCCCGATCGCGGCGCGCCAAAAAGGACCTCCCTTCGGTTTGGGTTAGGTGCGGTTAGCCTCAAGTGCAGTGGAGCGCCGGATCTTCGGTCTTGAGAACGAATATGGTGTCACCTGCACGCTGCGGGGCCAGCGCCGCCTCTCCCCGGACGAGGTCGCCCGTTACCTCTTCCGGCGAGTGGTGTCCTGGGGACGGTCCTCCAACGTTTTCTTGGAGAACGGGGCCCGGCTCTACCTCGACGTTGGCAGCCATCCCGAATATGCCACTCCGGAGTGTGACTCTCTCTTCGATGTTGTAGCCCACGACAAGGCCGGGGAGCGGATCCTCGAATCCCTGGTTCACTCGGCCGAGCAGCGGCTGGAGGAGGAAGGGATCCGGGGGGAGATCTTCCTCTTCAAGAACAACACCGACTCGGCTGGTAACTCCTATGGCTGCCACGAGAACTACCTCGTCAGCCGGCACAAGGACTTCCACAAGACCGTCGACGTCCTCATCCCCTTTCTCGTCACCCGCCAGATCTTCCTCGGGGCGGGCAAGTTGATGCAGACACCGCGGGGTACCACTTTCTCGATGGCGCAGCGGGCGGAACACATTTGGGAGGGGGTGTCTTCGGCCACCACCCGCAGCCGGCCCATCATCAACACCCGCGACGAACCCCATGCCGACGCCGAGCGCTACCGCCGCCTCCACGTCATCGCCGGGGACTCCAACATGAGTGAGTACGCCACCTTTGTCAAAGTGGGCACGGTGGTGGCGATGCTGCAGATGATCGAGCGTGACGTGGTCTTTCGGGACCTCACCCTGGAGAACCCCATCCGGGCGATTCGGGAGATCGCCCACGACACCACCTGCCGGCGGAAAGTCAGGCTGGCTCACGGCCGCGAGCTATCGGCGCTCGACATCCAGTGGGAGTACTTCGAACGGGTGGCCAAGTTCGCCCGCAACCCGGGGTTCCCAGCCGAGGTGCAAGCAGCGGTGGATCGTTGGGAACACCTCCTCACCGGACTGGAAAAGGACCCTCTATCCCTCGACCGCGAGGTCGATTGGGTAATCAAATACCGGCTGCTGGAGCGCTACCGGGAGCAACGTCAACTGCCCCTGTCCCATCCCCGAATGGCCATGCTCGACCTCTCCTACCACGATGTCGATCGGAGCCGAGGGGTCTACAACCTGCTCGCCCGCCAGCAAATGGTCGACCGGGTCGTCACCGACGGCGAGATCTCCCGAGCGGCCGTCAACGCCCCCCAGACCACCCGGGCTCGCCTTCGGGGAGAGTTCATCAAGGCGGCCAAAGCCAAACGGCGGGACTTCACGGTGGACTGGGTCCACCTCAAGCTGAACGATCAGGCCCAGCGCACCGTGCTCTGCAAAGACCCTTTCAAGGCCTTCGACGACCGGGTAGACCGCTTAATCGAATCTCTGTAGAAGCTGTCAGCTAGCGGCTGTCAGCTGAAAGCCAGAATGAAAAATGTTCTCGAACGATTGATCAACCTGCTGGCGATGTTGCTCACCGCCGGCCGGCCGGTGACGGCAGAGCAGATCCGGCTGACCATCCCCGGTTATTCCCAGGACTCCGACGATGCCTTTCATCGCATGTTCGAACGCGACAAAGACCTGCTCCGCTCGATCGGCATTCCCCTGGAAATGGCTTATACCGACGGCTGGGAAGTGGAACAGGGATACCTGATCGACCCCGAGAAATATGCCCTTCCCGATCCCCGTCTGACCGACGAGGAGCGGGCGGCGCTGTTGCTGGCCGCCCAGTCGGTGCGGCTGGGGAAAGAGCCCGGAGCTCCCCAGGGAATCCTCAAGCTGGGCGGGGCTCGCCTCACCGCCGCCGCCGAACCGCTGGCCGCCGACCTGGGAGCGAGTCCGGCCCTAGCCGGCCTCTTCCAGGCCATCAGTGAGCGCCGGTTGGTGGCCTTTGACTACCGGGAGCAGCGGCGCTCGGTCCAACCTTATGGCCTCGGGCATCGCCGCGGGCACTGGTACTTGGTCGGCAACACCGAGGCGGGGCAGCGCATGTACCGGGTAGATCGGGTCAGCAATCTCAAGCTGACCTCGGCCCCGGGTGCCTTCCGGAGACCTCGAGGTTTCAAGCTGGCTGCCGCTCTCGATGATCTGCCTTGGGAGATGGGACAGGAAGGGACGGTGGTGGCGAGAGTCCGTTTCGGGGCCGACGTCGCCTGGTGGGCGGCCCGCCGCTTAGGAGCCAGCGCCAGCAGCAAGGCCGATCCGGACGGGTCGCTCGTGGCCGAAGTCCCGGTGGCTAACGTCGACGCCTTCGTCGGATGGGTGCTCTCCTTCGCCGACAGCGCCGAAGTATTGGGCCCCCCGCAATTGCGGGCGGCGGTGCGAGAGCGGGTCGAGGCGGCCGGATGAGTACCCGCACCCAGTCCCGCCTTACCCGGATCCTGGCCATGCTTCCCTGGGCCATCGCTCACGAAGGTGCCACCGTCGACGAGGTCTGCGCCAGGTTTGGATATACCCGTGACGAACTAATCGATGATCTCAACATCGTTTTTCTGTGTGGCCTGCCCGGATACGGGCCCGGCGACCTGATCGATGCCGAGATCGACGAAGAAGAGGTCTGGGTGAGGACCGCCGACTACTTCGCTGGTGCTCCCCGACTGTCACCTGGGGAGACATTGGCTTTGCTCGCCTCGGGGATGGCCGTGATCGCCACCGGCCAGGCGGGTCCCGAACTAGAGCGGGCCGTGGCCAAATTGACCCGCACCCTTTTCCCCGATGAGAAGGCTGCTCTCCTCGACGTAGATCTCGCCGGCGAACCCGATCTGGTGGGCCGGCTCCGCTCGGCTGCCGCCGAAAATGAAGTGGTGGAAATCGTCTACACCGCCCTCGGCAGCGGGGAGACCACCACCCGCCTAGTTGAACCGTGGACCGTATTCTCCTCGCTGGGCAACTGGTATCTGCAGGGCTTCTGCCGGCTGGCGGTGGACCAGCGCCAGTTCCGGGTCGACCGGATCAGAGAGCTGCGTGCGACGGGGGAACACTTCAGTGCTCCGGCGCGGCTGCCCCAGCCCCAAGTGCGGTACGTGCCTTCAGCTGAAGACGTGCGTTGCCGGATCGAGCTTTCCCCTCCGGCCCGGTGGGTGGTGGAGTATTACCCGGTTGAGATCGTCAGCGACGACGGCGAGACGACGGTGATCGACTTCTCCGCCTCGGATCCCTCGGTGGCGGCCCGGCTCTTGCTTCGACTGGGCGGCTCGGCCCGGCTGCTGGAGGGCGACGAAGTGCGGGAAGCCCGGGACCGCTTACGGGCCAACACTCTCGCCCTGTATCGCGATTGAGACGGAAGACGGAAGACGGAAGCCGGAAGTGGGAGGCCCCCTCCGTCGCCTTCGGCGACACCTCCCCCAACGCTCGCATCGCTCGCTGGGGGAGGAAGAAGCACGAAATCCGACATCAGCCGAGGGTCCCTTCTTAAGTTCTGGGGTGGCACCGCCGATAGATCGGGGAACGGTTTGAAAGGCGGAGCGACCAAGATGACCACGATCAAAACAACTTGCAGCTGGTGCGGAGACATCCAGCTCACGCCGGCGGATCTAGCCCTCGAGCTGGCTCCCAGCCAGGATGAAGGCAGCTACCGATTCGTCTGCCCGAGCTGTGAAACCGTGCAGCGGCGCCCCGCCAACGCCCGGGTGGTGAGCGTGCTGCTAGCCACTGGGGTTAGCTACGAGGTCATCAATCCCGACCCCATTACCGAAGAGGAAATCGCCGCTTTTGCCAGCGCGCTAGCCGCCGAGCCCGATCCCTTCCGGCTCCTCGCCGGCTGACCAACACACCCCGCCAGAGAGAGGGGTTCTCCAGCACCCTCACTTCTGCCGGGGTGTGGCGCGTCGGGACAGGTTGTGATCGGTCCAAACCCCCCGCTCGCCTACCATGAGGGGCCATGATTCAGGGCGGTGAGTGGATAGTCATTGTTTTGGTGGCGTTGGTCGTGTTCGGACCCGAGCGCCTACCAGAGCTGTCCCGCCGCCTGGGCGGATGGGCCCGTGAGCTTCGCTCCGCCGCTCGGGATATGCGCCGGGGGCTCGAAGCCGAAGTGGGGGACCTCCGCCAAATGAAGCGTGATATCACCGCTCCGGTCAAAGAAGTGCGGGCCAGTCTGCAAGATGCCGCCCGTCTCGCCGCCGAGAACAATCCCACCCGGCTCGATTGGACCGGTCCCAAACCGGTGAGCGGCCCCACCCCCGCCGAGGCCCTCGCCGATCTCGACCAGATCGAGGCTGGCCAAGACCCGGAGGTGCCGCGGGAAGAGGCGCTGTGATGAATCGGGCTCGATGAAGACCGACACTCCTCAACCGATACTGGCGCACCTCAATGAGTTGCGTTCGAGGATCATCAAGATCGCGGCAGCCCTTCTCATCACCTCGATCTTCGCCTTGATCTTCGCCAACCAACTGACCGAGGTCCTCGAACTCCCTTACGAAGAGGCATTCCCCGACCAGCAGCTGATATCAATCGAACCTGCCGAACAGTTCGGGGTCTTGATGAGGGTGGCTTTTTTCGGTGGGGCGATCCTGGCCAGCCCGGTCATCCTCTACCAGATTTGGGCCTTCGTCGCCCCTGCCCTCAACCAGCGTGAGCGGCGCTGGGTGGTGCCGTTGGTTTCCGCCTTCGTGGGACTCTTCATCGGGGGAGTGCTTTTCGGCTACTGGCTGCTACCCCGGGCGCTGGGGGTTCTGCTCACCATCTTCCCCGACGTTGAGGCCAATCTTCGCCTCGGTGCCTATTACTCGTTTGTGCTCCGCCTCCTGCTCGCCTTCGGCATCGTCTTCCAGTTCCCCGTCTTTCTATACGCCACCGCCGCAGTAGGGGCAGTGACCAGTCGCCAGCTGGCCAAAGGACGTCGCTGGGCCGTGCTCATTGTCACGGTCGCGGCTGCCGCCGTCACCCCCACCGGTGATCCCATCACCCTGGCCGCCCTGGCCGTACCGCTCTACCTGCTTTACGAGGTGACCATCCTCCTCGTCCGCCTCACCCTGCGGAAGTGACCCGGTCCGCCCCCAACGCCTCCGACTTCTTCCGCACCGTCCCCTTCCCTCCCGACGACTTCCAGGTCCAGGCGGTGGCGGCGGTGGAAGGCGGACAAACAGTGGTGGTGACCGCTCCCACCGGGGCCGGCAAGACTCTGATCGCTGAAGCGGCGGTATTCCTGGCCTTGAGCAGAGGGGAGCGGGCCTTTTACACCACCCCGATCAAGGCGCTCAGCAACCAGAAGTACGGCGATCTAGTCGCGATCTACGGTGAAGAACGGGTGGGTCTCCTGACCGGTGACAACGTCATCAACGGCGACGCCGATGTGGTCGTGATGACCACCGAAGTCCTTCGCAACATGATCTACGCCGCCAGCCCCGCCCTGCGACGGGTGAAGGTGGTGATCCTCGACGAGGTCCACTACTTGCAGGACCGGTTCCGGGGAGCGGTATGGGAAGAGGTCATCATCCACGCTCCTCCCTACATACAGATGGTGTGTCTCTCCGCCACCGTCGCCAACGCCGTCGAATTCGCCGCCTGGGTGAGGGAGCGGAGGGGAAACACCGAGCTGGTGTCGTCCCAGCACCGGCCGGTGCCGCTCCAGCCCATGTACCTCCTCAAAGACCGCACCAACGGCGACATCAAGCTGCTTCCCACCTTCTCCGCCCGGGACCATCGCCACCGGCCCAATCCCCGCATCGAGCATATGCTGGGTCTGGAGCGGGGCCGGCGGCGGCGTTTTGTGACCCCGCTGCGGGTGGAGACGGTGGAGCGGCTGGCCGCCGAAGGGATGCTGCCAGCCATCTACTTCGTCTTCTCGCGGGCCGGCTGTGACGCTGCCGCCCTGCGCATGCTCGACTCGGGGGTGAGGCTGACCAGCCCCGATGAACGTGAGGTGATCCGGAAGGTGGCCGATGACCGCACCTCCCACCTCTCCGACGCCGACCTGGCCGTGCTCGATTATCCCCGCTTCATCGCTCAACTCGAGATCGGGGTCTCTCCCCATCACGCCGGGATGGTGCCCGCCTTCAAGGAGACGGTCGAGCAACTTTTCTCTGCTGGCCTCCTCAAGGTGGTGTTCGCCACCGAGACCCTGGCTTTGGGTATCAACATGCCGGCCCGGACGGTGGTCTTGGAGAGCCTTTCCAAATGGAGCGGGGACGGTCATGAAATCATGCAGCCCGGCGACTACACGCAGCTCACAGGCCGGGCGGGCCGCCGGGGAATCGATACGGCCGGCTATGGGGTGGTGCTTCACTCTCCATTCGTTCCCTTCCCCCGAGTGGTGGAGGTCGTCTCCGCCGGCAGCCATCCCCTCAAGTCGAGCTTCCGCCCCACTTACAACATGGCCGCCAATCTGGTCGCCAACTATGACGAGGAACGGGCCGAGGAGCTATTGGCCGCCTCGTTCGCCCAATACCAGCGGCAGGAGGACCGGTCCACAGCCCAAGCCTTGCTGGCCGAGACCGAGCGACGACTGGAGGAGGAGGAAGCCAAAGCTCAATGCGAACTGGGTTCGGTGGAGGAATACCTCCGCCTAATGGAGGCGGTGCCGAGCCGGCCCCGCCCCGACCTGGTGGCTCGTCTGCAGCCGGGAGACGTTGTTGACATCCCGGGAGGACCTCGTCAGGGGCGCTACCTCATCTTTCGCCGGATCCGCCGGGAAGGGGGGTCGATGAAGCTTCTCGCCCTGTCCACCTCCGGCCGAGTGGTGCCGCTGGGCGCCCGGGAGGTGGGGCACGGTTCCACCAAGGTGGCGACGCTCGAGCTGCCCAAACCTTTTGCACCCAAAGACCGGCGTTTCCAACAGGATTCACTGCGGCTACTACGAAAGCTGCCCCCACCCGTGAGGAGCGCTCCCCGAGCCGAAGCGCCAAGCCCTCTCCACCCAGTGGCGGCGTGTCCCGACGCCGAGGCTCATCTTCGCTGGGCGCGGCGAGCGGCCCGAAGCCGCAAGCGGACCGAGCAGCTACGGGCCGATCTCCGCCACAGTGGGGTCGGGCTGGTCGGAGAGTTCCGGGCCATCGAGAGGCTGCTAACCAACTTCGGCTATCTGGATGGCTGGCAGCTAACCGGCCGAGGCGAACGACTTCGCTTCATCTACAACGAACTCGACTTGCTGCTAGCCGAGGCCTTGGAACACGGGTTGTTTTGGGATCTCGACTCCGACGAACTGGCTGCCCTCCTCTCCTGTTTCGTTTATGAACCACGGAGCGACGAGCGCAGCCTCCCGGAGTGGCCGACCGCCAAGCTCAAAGACCGCTGGCAACAAGTGGAACAGCTCTGGGAGCGCTTGGTGGAAGCGGAGAAGGCCTTGCGTCTTCAGCTGACTCGTCGTCCCGATCCGGGGTTCGCCGAGCTGGCCTGGCGATGGGCCGGAGGAGAGGAATTGGAGGAACTAGATGACCACAAGCTGCCTCCGGGAGACTTCGTGAGGGTGTCCCGGCAATTGGTCGACTTGATCCGCCAGATCCG